>QHYN01000212.1 GCA_003224145.1 Acidobacteriota bacterium | reverse complement strand
CGATGACTTCGTAGCCGAGAGGCTGCAGAATCTCGGTGAGCTGGCGTATGCCTTCGGCGTTGCTCCGCTTGGTGAGGCCAACAAAAAGTTTCCGGCCAATGCGAAGTACGTCACCACCTTCGAGAGTTCCCGGCAACGTGACGTAGGCGAGCTTTCGATATTTCGAGAGCGCTTGCGCCAGCGAAACGGCTTCGCGCCGCCGGCTCTCCGTGCCGAGTGGCAGGATCACCGCCAACTCATCAAGAACGATGGCTGGGTCTTCGACAAACATGGAATCGGGAAGATCAGATTCGGCAGGAAGGGAAACGACACGAGCGCCCAATTTTTCGAGAAGCGTTTCGTAGGCGTGATGCTGCTCCTGAGCTCTGGCCAGGTCAATCGGTTTGCGATCGATAAAGGAAAGCTCGCAATGGATAATGGCCGGGCTGACAGCGCGCGTGATCGCAGTAAGCATGATGAGGAAAGAAGTGTACACGACATTCTATTGAGGGACAGCGAGGGAGCGTATAGACTCAGCGTCGCAATCAATGAAGGAGCGAATTAAATGGTGATTTGGCGCAGAGTCACAAGCGGAATACTGGCGGGGCTGCTGATTTTCATGGCTGCCAGCGGACCGGCGGCGAGCGCGGCCGAAGATAAGAAGGCGGCGGCGGTGGACGAGGTCTTCGCGGACTTGACCAAACCTGGTTCGCCGGGTTGCGCACTGGGCGTATATCGAGACGGAAAGATCATCTATTCCAAAGGCTACGGTCTGGCAAATCTCGAAGAAAACGTGCCCATCACGCCGGAAAGCGTCTTCGACATCGGCTCCACTTCGAAACAATTCACGGCGGCAAGCATTTTGCTTTTGGAAGAGCGGGGAAAACTTTCGGTCAACGACGACATCCGGAAATACATTCCGGAACTCCCGGATTACGGGCAAAAGATTACCATTCTCCATCTGCTAAATCACACCAGCGGCCTGCGCGACTATCTCACGCTCATGGATTTGGCGGGCATCAACACTGATAGCGTAACGACCGACGAGGACGCACTCCAAATCATCGCCCGGCAAAAAGCCCTGAACTTCGCTCCCGGAAGTGACTGGCTCTACAGCAACACTGGATTCTTTCTTCTGTCGGTGATTGTGAAACGCGCGAGCGGCAAGACGCTGCGGGAATTCGCAGCAGAAAACATTTTCACGCCGCTCGGGATGGGGCACACGCAATTCCGTGACAACCATACGTCGCTGATCCCAAATCGCGCGCTGGCCTACGATCCGAATGAAAAAGGCGCAGGCTACACACTGGATGTTTCCTATTTCGAACAGACCGGCGACGGCGCGGTGCACACCTCGGTCGAAGATTTGCAGAAATGGGATGAAAATTTCTACACCGGAAAAATTGGCGGGAAAGAGCTGCTCACTGAAATTCAAGAAACGGGCAAGCTGAACAATGGCAAAGCGCTGGAATATGCCAAAGGATTGTTCATCGCGGACTACCGAGGTCTTCATGCCGTCCGGCACGGCGGCTCCTGGGGTGGTTACCGGGCGGAGCTACTACGTTTTCCGGAACAGCACTTTTCCGTGGGATGTCTTTGCAACTTGGGCGACGCAAGCCCATCGAACCGCGCCGAAAGAGTCGCCGATATTTACCTCGGGGCTTTGATGAAACCAAAAGAAGAAAAGAAGGAACAGGGGGGAGAGACAGAAAACGAAAAGAAGACCATCTCTTTGGGAGCGGAACAATTGAAGCCTTATGTCGGCGACTATTGGAGCGCGGAACTGGGCGTCACTTACCGCTTGGGAATTGTGGATGGTCGCCTCCAAGTTGCAGCCCTCCTGGACGGAGCAGGCAGCCTTCGGACAATGAATCTTCCTCTCAAACCTTTTGCCGCCACGGCCTTGGATGAATTCGCCATGGAAAAAGTACACGTTTCCCTTCACTTTCAGAGAGATTCGAATCAGGTTGTGAAAGGGTTCACGCTGGATGCCGGGCGCACGCGCGGACTGATTTTTGCACGCCGGGATGCTGCAAGGTAGTGGTGACTGAAGGCCGGGTTCCATCAATCCAGCCGCTCCAGTGCCTGTTCCGAAGACAAATCCTAAAGAACAGTCTTCTCCAGAAAATGGAAAAGAATCAGCGCCAGAGAGTGAGCCGGAACGGAAGCCGCATGATTCATCCAAAGGCGCATGATTCCTGCGCCGAGGAGCATCCCGGCAAGAATTAGACCAAACGCACTGAGGACAATCCAGAGGTCCGACTTCGAAAACTTGAAGACTCGCGAGAATCCGTGAGATTCTTCTGTCACTTCCCTCGATGTTTCGGTCTGCAGGGATTGCGAATTCCCGGGCCTGTCGGAGACCTCCGGCTGAGCCAGGAGGCAGTATCCCTTTCTCGGAATAGTCTCGATGTAAAGGGGATTATCGGAAGAATCGCCCAGCGCCTGGCGCAATTTGTTAACCGCCGTGTTTACATTCGCATCGTAGTTGACATGCGTGTCAGCCGGCCAGAGTCGGCCGCGCAACTCTTCCCGGGTAACCACCTCGCCGGGCCTTTCCAGCAGGATGAGCAAAATCTGGTAGACCTTGCCCTGAAGCTTGAGCCGGGATCCGCTCCGCGTGACTTCCTGTCTTTGCTGATCAATCTGAAACGGCCCAAAACGGATATAGCGCCTCGAGGACAATATCGTGCGCTCAGAACCTGTGGCTTCTTCCGGTTCTCGCATGGAGATCACTTCCGACGGCATAGACGGTCACCCTTAGAATCTATAGACGTAAAAGCCGCTCCAGTGTTTTCCTAAGATGACGAATATTCTTTCGTTTGGGTTCCGTCAATGATGAGCGTACTGGGAAGGCCTAAAGACATAGAGGACAAATCACAAAGAACCAGATGTTACCTGATGTAACGCCAAGAATTTAGATGCAGTTTATATGAATTTGTAGATCTCGAGGGGGGCGGATGTTGCCAATGAGACAATTTTTGTCTCGCGTGGGAAGGCGGGGAGCCGCTCCGCTGTTGCCACCTTGTCACATATTTGGTTCGCGAGCCGTTTCCGAAGGTCTGATTTCAGTTCGTTGCTGCTGTGGCGGAAGGGAGCACGGATATTTCCACGCGCGAAGGGAATCGTTTCGAACGGTAAATGTGCTGCGTCGCTTTCTGGTAGTCCGATTCCTTGGCCTCAAAAATGTTCGGGACGAACTTTTGCGGGTTGCGGTCGATGACCGGAAACCAAGTGCTCTGCACCTGGACCATGATGCGGTGGCCCTTCTTGAACATATGGTTTGCCGTATGTAAATTGATGGTAAACGGAGTGACCACGCCAGGGGCAATCGGCACCGGCTTTTCGAAGGAATTCCGGAAGCGCCCGCGGAACACCTCGTCGGCAATCATCAGCTCATAGCCCGAGAGCTTCCAGTTCTCGGGATACTTTTCCGGATACACATCGATGAGTTTGACGATCCAATCTGTATCGCTCCCCGTTGTGGAGGCGAACAGCTTTGCTGTCACCTGACCCGCAAGCGTGACGTCGTCCTTGAGTTCTTCCGTTTGCCACGTGAGGACGTCAGGCCGGTTATCCACGAAGCGCTGGTCCTGCACCAGCCACGTATACCAACCTCCGGGATGGTCCTCCGGATACGTCATGTCGATGGGGCGATTGCGGTAAGGCACGGGATGCGCCGGATCGCTTACATAGCTATCGAACGCTTGAGAGGATTCCACGGTAGGCGCATCAAAAGAGAGCTTGCCGTCCTCGCCAAAATATAGATTCCGCACTTTCGCGTCGCGCGGCGGCCAGGAATCAAATTGCACCCAAGCGTCGCTACCGGTCTGGAAGAGCAGAGCTTCTTTGAGAGGCAGGCTGCCTTTGTCTTTCAACCAGTAGGCAAACCAAGGCGCCTCGATATTCCGTCGGAAATAAAGCGCGGTGTCACTGCCAAAAGGAATGGCTCCGAGCGATTTGCCCGCTCCGCCAGCCCAGCCGCCATGGTTCCATGGGCCGGCAACGAGATAGTTGAGGTGTTCCGGGTCCTCCTTTTCCAGAATTTCGTAAATCTTCATCGGACCGTAAAAATCTTCCTGGTCCCACCAGCCCGCGACATTCAGATTGGGCACTTTGGGCCGTGTCAAGAGGAAGGGCATGGCTTGCTGTTTCCAGAAGGAGTCGTAGTTCGGGTGCGCGACGAAGTCATTCCACGTCGGAAGCGTCCCATGCAGGTAATTCTTGTTGGCATTCGAAAGAGCGCCCAGGCGCAAATACCAATCGTAGGTATCGAAACGGTCGAATTGAAAAGAGAAATTAGTCTTGTCCGTCTCCATCATCGTGGAGTATTCGAAGCCATAGCTCAGGCGGAAGGCGCCGTTGTGGTGAAAATCGTCGCCGAGAAACATATCCGCCGGGGAAGCCTGCTCGGAAACAGCTTTGAGCGCGGGATGCGGTTCGAGCATGCCCATCACCGTGAGCCAGCCGCCATACGAGATACCCAACAGGCCCACGCGGCCATTGTTGTGTGGCACATTTTTCACCAGCCAATCGATGGTGTCGTATGTATCTGTGCCCTCGTCGATGGCTTTGGAATTTTTTGGATCGCGCACCGGGCGTTGCATGACGAATTTTCCTTCCGAGCCGTAACGCCCGCGAATGTCCTGAAAGACGAAGATGTAGCCGTCGGGCATCATCTCCTCATAGCGACGGAGCTTACGGCTGAAGCCCTTTTCGTCGTCGTTCAGGCCATAGGGAGTACGCTCGAAGATGATGGGCAGCGTCTCGGTGGCATTCTTCGGCGAATAAATCTCGGTGTGGAGTTTTATGCCGTCGCGCGCGGGGATCATGACTTCCGTCTTGTCGAAGAGCTTGGAATAGTCAGGACGGTCCTGCTGTGCGGCCAGCCGAACGGGCAGAAGAAAGATACTCAGCGTCACACAAACTAATTGGCACCGGCGCAGCAAGGACATTAGGAACTCCTGGTCGACGATTCGACGGTCAGATGGGAGACTCCCGGAAAACGGCGTCGAGCTTACCACAGCAAGGCAAGCACATCTCGCTGCCATGGACGCTAGGAGCGGGACTGTGCGTCTGTTAAAATAACAGCAGGAAACCGCACCTGAGAAGCTGATCCCGAGTGCTTCGGGTTCCGATAGTACGAAGAAGGAGATTCGTCCGGCTGCTCGTGCCGTTCCAACTTTTGAGCTAAATCGTTGGAACGTCTGCTGAACTACTCCCGCGAATTTGTCCAGCTCTCTGAAATTCGCACTAGCAAGTTGGAACGGCACTGGTTGTTTCAGCAGCCATTTCTGTCTTTACAGGAGTTGGCGCACGAGCGCCACGAAGAACGAGGATCATGAGCCAAGCAATTCGCAACATCGCCATCATCGCGCACGTGGACCACGGCAAAACCACCTTGGTCGACGCCATGCTGAGGCAGAGCGGCATTTTCCGCGCCAACGAAGCGGTTGTCGAGCGCGTGATGGATTCCAACGAACTGGAGCGCGAGCGCGGCATCACCATTCTGGCGAAGAACACCGCGCTCTTTTTTCGCGGCACGAAAATCAACATCGTGGATACTCCTGGCCACAGCGATTTCGGTGGGGAAGTCGAGCGCGCGTTGCGATTGGTCGATGGCGTGGTCGTTCTTGTGGACGCCAGCGAAGGCCCGTTGCCGCAAACGCGCTACGTGCTGCAAAAAGCATTGGCGGCAAAGCTGCCTCCGGTGATTGTGCTGAACAAGATTGACAGAGGCGACGCCCGCCCCAAGGAAGTTCTCGACGAAATCTACGATTTGTTCATCGATCTCGACGCCACCGAAGACCAGCTTGACTTCCCGGTGATTTACACCAATGCGCGCGAGGGCGTCGCGCACCGCAAACAGGGAGATCCTTCCAAAGACTTGCTGCCGCTCTTCGAAGCCATCGTGGAGCATATCCCGGCTCCAACGGGCGATCCCGGCGGCGTACTGCAAATCCAGGTGCTGAACCTTGATTACAGCGACTTTCTGGGAAGAATTGCCATTGGGCGCGTCTTCAACGGCACGCTGCACCGCGGTTCAGAAGTGGGCATCGGCAAGTTGAACGGAAAAATCGAGCCGACGAAAATCACCAAGCTTTTTACCTTCCGCGGACTGGAGCGGGACGAGGCGGAGAGCGTCCCTGCGGGCGATATCGTGGCCATCGCCGGTGTGGAGGGGATTCAGATCGGCGAGAGCGTGACTTCGCTCGAAAACCCTGCCCCGCTTGAGCCCCTGCTAATCGACGAGCCAACGCTAGCGATGATTTTCACCGTCAACAACGGTCCGCTGTCCGGCCGCGAAGGAAATTACCTGACCTCCCGCGACCTGCGCGACCGGCTTCAGAAGGAGCTGCTGACCAACGTTTCCATTCGTGTGGAAGATACGGACACGCCGGAATCGTTTCGCGTGCTGGGGCGCGGCGAGTTGCAGCTCGCGATCTTGATCGAAACAATGCGGCGCGAAGGCTTCGAATTGATGGTGGGCAAGCCGGAAATCGTCACCCGCACGGAAAACGGAATGAAGCTCGAGCCGGTCGAGCGCCTGGTGATCGACATCCCTGAGAAGTTCATCGGCATCATCATGGAAACCATCGGCGGCCGCCGCGGCGAGATGACCAAGATGAGCAATCACGGCTCGGGGCGCGTGCGGCTGGACTTCAAGATTCCGTCGCGCGGCCTGATTGGATTGCGCAGCCAGTTGCTGACGGATACTCGCGGCACGGCGCTGATTCACTCGATCTTCGAAGGCTGGACGGAATATGGCGGGGAAATGGCGCTGCGTCCGACGGGCGCGCTGGTCGCGGATCGCGCGGGGGTCTCGACAGCGTTCGCGCTGTGGAACTTGCAGGAACGGGGCGACCTGTTTGTGGGTCCCGGCGTGGACGTCTACGAAGGCATGATCCTCGGCGAAAATTCGCGCGAGCAGGACATGGACGTGAACGTGACCAAGGAAAAGAAGCAGACCAACATGCGCTCCTCGAGCGCGGACGAAGCCATCCGGCTGATTCCGCACCGCGAGCTGAGCCTCGAGCAGGCCATCGAATTCATCGCCGACGACGAATACGTGGAGATCACGCCGAAGACCATCCGCTTGCGCAAAAAAGTGTTGAATGCCAACAAGCGCCCACGCCGCTGGCAGGAAATCCGCGCCAGCCAGGAAGCCGCGGGATAAAAGGTGAGCCTCTCACCGTTCTGCTTTCTTACTTGCCGGTTGTCATCGGCTGAGGCACGGAGTTGTGAAGCGCGGCAAGCAGCCATCTGCCGTCGCGCCGAACATAAACATGTGTAAATCGCAGCGTTCCACCAAAACTCGCATTCGGATCGGCTTCCCAGGTATGCCGTTCGCGGTTCAGCCGAGCACCCACACCCTTTAGCTCCAGGTCGCCCACAACAATCGCGTTGTCGCCGTGCACGCGAAATTGCGCGTCCTTCTCTTCAAACACCTCCCAACGGAATTTGCCGGCTTTGATCAACTGGGCGAGGGGTTTGAAATATTCGTCCAGCCATGTGGCCTTGTTCTGCACGTGCCCGTAAATGTCGGTCTGCAGATAATCATCAGTCATGATGCTGGCGATTTTGTCTGAGTCTCCCTCGACGCTGGCTTTGTGCCGCTCGTTCTCCACTGCCTGAAGTTCCGCCTCGGCTGTCGCTGCATTCGACGATTTCATTGTTTCCTCCGCAACCCTCGTCGGGCGATGGGCATCCGCTGAGCGGTTCATCAGTTCTTCCAGGTATTGCTTCCAGACGGCGGCGCGGGTGTGGGTGCCGTGGCCGCGCGTTTCGTCGCTGATGGGCAGCAAGACGAAACGACCGTTTTTCACCTTTTTGATCTCGCGTTCGGCGACGCCTAGTTCCGGCGGATTGATAAAATCGTCCGCGGAGTTGATATACATCACCGGCGCGGTGATTTTTTCAAGCTGCGGCGAAGGGTCGTAATTGCGCGACGCGTTCACCGCGTACAACAGGTCGTTCGCATCCAGGCCGGCAGAGCGCATCTTGGAATAATCGTCGAGGTATTTGTCTGCGGCATCGCGCGTCGGGTAAGTTTTCTGCATGTGCGGCGGCGCGCTACCCGCAATCAGCAACAGATCGAGCGCCGTGCGCAGCGCCTGCTGCGGCTCCGAAGAATATTCCCCGTCCTTCCATTCCGGATCGTTGCGAATCGCGTCCATCACCATTTTTCGCCACACTCGGTTGCGTCCTGCGATTTGTACGGGCAGGCAAGCGAGTGGCATCAATGCATCCATGAAATCGGGATACGTCTCTCCCCACACAAAGGAATGCATGCAGCCCATCGAAGTGCCCATGACCAGGCGCAAATGATTCACGCCCAGCCCTTCGGTGAGCAAGCGATGATGCGCGGCAACCATGTCGTCGTAGTCGTATTGCGCAAAGCGCGCGTGCAGCCCGTCGCTGGGCTTTGAGGATTCTCCATGGCCGATGCCGTCGGGAAGAATGATGTAGTAGCGCGAAGCGTCGAGGAGTTGCCCCGGCCCGAACAGTTCGGCCGCAAAAATGGGTTGAAGGAATTGATGACCGGTGCCGCCGGTGCCGTGCAGAATCAAGACCGCATTGGTGACGCGGCCTTGCGCGTCGCGCGCGGGCTTCCCCAACGTCGTGTAATGAAGGCGCAGCCCCGGCAAGGATTCTCCCGATTGAAATTTGAAATTCTTGGCGACGAAATTGCCTTCGGCTGTCGCGAAAGGTGGTGCTTGCTGGCCCGCCGCCGACAGATTCGTAATCACCAACAGGAGGAGAGATAAAACGAATTGACGAATCACAAAAGCCTCCATCCGGCACTCCTCGGGCATTTTACGCAGGGAAGAATGGCCAGCGCCACCAATTCGAGGAATATTACGCGTGCGATGGCGGTCTCCGAATCAAGGCCAGCGTGATCGGGGAATTGGCCACGCGGAGCCCATGCAAAATAGTGCGGTTCTTGCATGAAATGTTGTAAAGTCATGGTCACCATAGCAGCCCGCTCGGAAGGGTGTTGCATCCAAATGGCTCACATGGTGGCCAGCCACTAGCTTTATCTTTGCACTCTGAGGAGACTGATGGATTCGCCGAGCAACTCTCCCAAAGAAGCTGCCGGAGCAGCGCATCCGACCATTGCCGCGACCGCTACGGCGCTTCCGCCCCACACCATCACTCGCGACGACGTAAAGTATTACATGGGCCGCGTTTTCGACATCCCCGAGCGGCGCCTCGAAGCTATGATGAGCATTGTCGACAACGCGCAGGTTCACAAACGGCATTCCATCTTTCCCATCGATTACACCATCGAGCCGCGCGCCCTGTCGAAAACCAACAACGAGTACATCGAACACGCGGTGAAGCTCGGCCGCGAGGCTGCAGAAAAATGTCTTGAACGCGCCGGGCTCAAGCCGGAGGACATTGATCTCATCATCACCGTCTCCTGCACCGGATTCATGATTCCTTCGCTCGACGCGCACCTCATCCATATGATGGGGTTTCGCCCGAATGTCCGCCGCATGCCGTTCACCGAGTTGGGCTGCGCCGCAGGAGCCATGGCGCTGGGCCGCGCAGCCGATTATCTGAAAGCACATCCGGGCGGAAACGTCCTGATCATCTCTGTGGAATTGCCCTCGCTCACCTTTCAGCGAAAGGACAGTTCCCAGGCCAATCTGATTTCTTCGATTCTTTTTGGAGATGGCGCGGCCGCCGTGATCGTCAGTGGAAAAGAAGCGCGCGGGCCGAAAATTCTCGTTTCGGAAACTTACACTTTTCCTGATTCACTCTACGCGATGGGATTTGATCTCCGCGATTCCGGTTTCCATATTCTGTTGGACAAAGAGGTTCCGGAAATGATCGGGGGGAAAATCCGCGGGCTGGTTGAGGGTTTTCTCCAGCGCAACGGCCGAAAACGAGAAGACATCAAGGGCTGGATTCTGCATCCGGGCGGAGCGCGTTTGCTCGCAAACATCGAATCCGAGCTGGGCTTGTGCAAGTGCGACACGAAGCCATCGTGGGACATCCTCGGCAACGTCGGAAACCTCTCCAGCGCCACCATTCTTTTCATCCTCCAGGAATGGCTCGAGAAGCGGCCGCTTCAGGACGGCGAATATGCCCTCGCAGCCGCCTTCGGTCCTGGGTTCAGCGCCGAATTTCTGTTGCTCCAATGGGCCTGAGCGTCTATCTCTACCTGGCTTTGCTCGCCGCGGTGGGACTGCTCCGCCTCGTAGAGCTGAGAATCTCGCGGCAGCATCAGCAACGCATGCTGGCCGGCGGGGCTGTGCGCGTCCCGGAGCCGCACTTCAAGTGGATGGTGGCCGTTCACACCGGCGTGCTGGTCGGCGCCGCCGCCGAAGTCGTTTTGCTCAAGCGCCCGTTTCTTCCGCTCCTGGGAGGGCTGATGCTCGCGCTATTTCTTGCATCTAACTTAGTGCGGCTGTGGGTCGTTCGGACCCTGGGCGACCTCTGGAGCGTGCAAGTCATGGACTCGACGCAACTCGGTGTTGTGACCACAGGGCCGTTTCGTTTCGTGCGGCACCCCAATTACACCGGAGTGATCCTGGAGATGATTTCGCTTCCGCTGATCCACACGGCATGGATTACCGCGGTCGTAACCTCGCTGGTTTATGCCGCTGCGTTGTCCATGCGTATCCGAGCGGAAGAAGGCGTGCTCATGGCCAATCCCGAATATCGCGCCGCCATGGGGCACAAGCCCCGTTTCTTGCCCGGCCTCTTTTGAAGAGAATTGCTCCCATGCGTTGGCGAACCTTCAGCCTCTCATCTCTTCTCTTGTTGACCTCGGGTCTCGCGCATGCGCGTCCCGAGGGAGACCTGGAGTCGCCTGCATTCACCAATGTGCCGGAAATTAGCTCTGGTTTTCGGCTGCTCTACGAGCAGAAATTCACCGAAGCCCGCAAAGCTTTTGCCAACTGGGAATCTCGCAATCCAGACGAGCCCTTCGGCCAGGTGGCCATCGCCGCCAGCTATCTCTTCGAGGAGTTGTACCGCCAGGGCGTGCTGAGCAGCGATTTCTTCCTCAACGAAAAGAAATTCTTGCATGGCATCGACGGCAAACCCGCCCCCGAGCGCATGAGTCATTTCCGCGAAGCGCTCGCGCAAGCCCGCCAACTCGCCCACGAACGCCAGAAAACGAATCCCAAAGACGGCGAAGCTCTCTTTGCGCTGACGCTGTCCGCCGGAATGGAGTCCGACGCGTTGTCGATTTTAGAAAAAAAGCATCTCGACGGCCTGAAGCGCATGAAAGAGGCCAATGATTACGCCAAGCAGTTGCTCGCCCGGCATCCCGATGCTGCTGACGCGTACATCGCGCCCGGCATCGCCAATTACATCATTGGCTCGCTGAACCCTGGTTTCCGCTTCGCTCTTTGGTTTGGCGGAATTCACGGCGACAAAAAGCTCGGCATGCAGCAAGTCGCCAACACTGCGGAGAACGGCCGCTATCTCCGGCCGTTCGCCAAAATCATGCTGGCCCTTGCGGCTCGCCGCGAGAAACAAAACGCCTTGGCGCGGAAACTCCTGCGCGAGTTGACCGAGGAATTTCCCGAGAGCCCGCTTTACGCCGCGGAATACGCCAAGGCCACGGGCCACATCGTCCCGGCACGAATGGGCCCCCGAGAACCTGGCGAATAGGTTTCTGGAACGGAGAAGAAAACCCTGCAGATCGCCATTATTGGCGCTGTATCGAAGCATCGTCTTTCCCACAGTCGTCGTTTGAAAAAAGGCGCCAGATTCTTCCCGATGGTCTAGAATCGCGCTTCTCACGAGCGGACCACCATGGATCGCTCGGGCGAGGCGGTGATTTGTGTTTCAACAAGATTTACTGAAAGGCCGGGCCATCTTCCTCACAGGAGGCGGCACCGGGCTCGGCCGATCCATGGCCCTGCGGTTTGCTCAATTGGGTGCTCGCCTGTTCCTCGTCGGCCGGCGCGAAGATCCCTTGCGCGAAACGTGCGATGAGATCCTCCGGCTAGGCGGCGCCGCCGCCTACACCACTTGCGATGTCCGTGACTATGCCGCCGTCGAAGCCGCCGCGGCGAAAGCCGAGGAGCAGTTCGGCGAAATCAACACCCTCGTCAACAACGCCGCGGGTAATTTCATGGCCCGCACAGAAAAACTCAGCCCCAATGCATTCGACGCCGTCGTTGATATCGTGTTGAACGGCTCCTTTCACTGCACGCAGGTCTTCGGCAAGCGCTGGATTTCTCAAAAGCTCGGGGGGAACGTATTGAACATCGTGACGACTTATGCGGCCGCGAATTGTGGCTCGGGCTTCGTCGTGCCTTCGGCCTGCGCCAAAGCCGGAGTTCTGGCGCTCACCACTTCGCTGGCTGTCGAATGGGCCAAATATCACATCCGACTCAACGCCATCGCTCCGGGCCCGTTTCCCACCGAAGGGGCGTGGTCGCGCCTGATGCCTTCGAAACAATTCGAAGAACATGCCAAAGACAAGCATCCCATGAAGCGCTTCGGCCGCCACGAGGAATTGGCCAATCTCGCCGCATTCCTCATCAGCGATATGGCGGAGTACATCAACGGCGAATGCGTGGTGATCGACGGCGGACAATGGCTGCGGGGTGCCGGAGAATTCAACGACCTGCTGGTCTTGCCTGAAGCTGCCTGGGAGAAAATGGAAGCCGCACGCCAGAAAAAATCCTGATTGCATCTACTGCGGCAACGCGTGTTTTCGCAGCTCCACGCGGATTTTCACCTCTCCGATAACTTGCCCATTTGCCTCCGCGCGAACGGTAACTTCCTGCGGCTCCGGTTTCTTTGCTGCGTTCTCCGCGGGTGCAGGCAGATCCACTTCCACTCGCGCAGCCGCCACTTGTTTCGCTGCCACCGTGAATTTCCAGGTGCCGCTTTGCGCGATCCATCCCGCTGGCAACGCGGCGGAAAGCGTAATCTCTTGCGTCTTCGCCGTTCGATTGCGAATCCACAACGGAATCACCAGCGTACCCGGTGCCTGCAGGGCGATCTCCGGCGGTTCAGGATGAGGCAAATTCGTCAGCCCATGGGCGCGGCGGAATTCCGCGTAGAAACTCCAGGGGCCGGCAAGTTCCACTGACAGCTCCGGCTTTGCAGGCTCTGGTGCAACTTCCGGCCGGCCGAAAGCAATCGCGCCCGGCGTAATGCTCTCAAAAATATCTCCGCTCACGCTCCCGCCAACCAGAGATTTTCCGAGCACGTAGTGCTGATCTTCTCCCCAGCCGTTCTTCGAGGTGGCCATCTTTTCGATCTGTGCCTCATCCATCTGCGCGATCTGATCGAGGTACGATTTTGCTTGTGTCTGGTGCGCGCGGAACGAATCGAGCGCCATGCGCCAGTACGGTTGCTTGCTTAATTTCGATATTTCTTTCACGGAATAGGCCGGACCTTTCCCTCGAAAAATATCTTCGCGCTCTGCATCCGGAAAGTAATAAAGCTTCTTAGGCTGCCACGGCCGAAGGTTTTCCAGAAGCGGTTCCAGGCGTTTCATAGGTCCGGCAACCTGCTCGGGAAACACTGCGGGATCGCCCGCCAAATCAAAGGACTCCGTCGCCAGCACGCCCGCCGCTTGATGGTCGCCGTGATCTTCTCCGATGAACGTGCCCGGCAAAAAAGTAAGAATCACTTCGGGTCGTGTCAGGCGCACCAGCCGCACCAATCGTTCGAGGCATTTGCCGTGGTCCCAATTCGCCAGCGAATGCAGCACGTTCTGCGAGGCCGTATCTTTTCCGCCGAGAAACCACGCGTTGGTTATGCCGAGTGTCATCAACGCATTTCGCGCTTCAATCTCGCGCACTGCACCGAGCGCCGCCGCCTGTTCGGCTCCCACTTCGTTGGAACCGCTGCTGCCGTGCGTGCCAAACACCACGGCGATACGCTTGTGCTCATCGAGCGCCCGCGCCAAGTACGGTGTCACCGCCCCTTCATCATCGGGATGGGCCACGACCACCAGGATGTCCGCTTTGTACCTCTCGTCCGCCTGCGGCAGCGCCTTCGGCTCCTGTGCATTGGCCGAGAGATAAACAAGGAGTACGACGCCAAATAGTCTCTTCATAGGGGTTTCATGGTATCGCAGGAAGGTTTCGCTCCGCGAATCCGCGCAGGGGCACGACAAATGGGGGTCGGAGCTTTAGCTCCGACATCAACGCCCCCGCGAGCGTCATTCCGAGCGGAGCAGGCCGACTTTTTCTTACATTCGCGCAGGGAATGTCGGCCTGCGCAGTCGAGGAATCTCTCTTCGCTTAACTCCCCTTCCTTAGGAGGTCGGAGCGGAACCTGTCCCGACTCCGGTCGGGAGCTCCGATGTAAATCGCGCCTTTTCCCCACAGCTTTCTTCTGTAGGGGCACTGCATGCCGTGCCCGCATCAGTAGCCGCTGAGGAATGGCGAGTGACGAGGGGGCCCGGAGCGGGCACAAGACCGACCGCTTGCAGGCGGAAAGACCTCCGCTGAGTGGCTATTGCGTGTGAACCACAATACTACCGTCAATCAGCGGTCCCGACGTATGAAAGGTCGAACCTGTAGCTGTAATCCAGCTAATCGCGAAGAGGTTCGCCCCGATCACGGGTGCATTGCCGAGAACAACTGCAGTGTACTGGACGGGGGTGCCGTCGCGCAGGGTGCCCAAGCCGGTGATAATGGCTTGGTTCCCTGAGATGGTAACAGCATCCATGTGGCCCCTCATTCCCTTGCCGGTGTCAGGTTCGTCAAAATCCATGTCGCCGGAATGTTTGCAAAAACGGAAGTGGCCCTTATGCCCATCATCACCTTGCTCGTCCCCATCGCCTTCAACGTCATCCTCGTTCGGCCCGGGGGTGCAGGCGAGGTTGACGATCACCTCGTCAGAGTTCAAGGCCTTAGTCCCTCCTGTGATGGTGGGGTCGGCCGGGTCGAAGCCGGTGGTGATGTCCCTCCAGTTGTTCTGACGGTCGGAGGCTATTATGAGCCCCGGGTTGGGCTGCGGCGACTGCGTCTTGTAGTGAGAAGAGAGCTGGATAAGAGTCGTTGGCGCGGTTATGTTGCATGGGACGATGGGACTGTCATGCGCGTCGAAGCACAGGTTCTCTGCGACCACACAGTTACCACCGGTACCGCCGATGGCGGTGCAGGTCGTCCCGTCAGGAACAGGTCCTCCGCCAGCCCAGGTATTCTTGCCCGTCGGGGGAAGTCTGGTTGAGTCAAAAACAGCCGGCGCTACCTGCATGAAGCTGACCGCCATGAAAAAAGCGCCACCGGTGTTCGCGTCGACAGGGAGGTGAACCGACTGGTCCATTATCGTGCCGTCGTTGAACGTGGTGGTCATGCCCGGCGCGATCAGCTGCTGCGCCGTGGTGAAAGTGGTTGCGGGCAGCCCAAGGCCCACGGCCTTGCTAGTGGGCAGGGTCCTTACGGTGCTCAGATCGACGACGAGCGCAGGGGTAGCTGGCAACGGTGCGGCAACAGGAGGAATGCGCCAGAGCTTCCCGTTATCTGCGGACCCGTTCTGTACCGTAACGACAAAGAGGTTATCCGAAGCGTCGAACTGCATAAAGACCGGGGAGTCAGGGCTATTGAAGGTCGCATATGTGTTCAGGAACGCCCCAGATGGACTGAAACGATTGATATTCCGCAGACCTAAATTACCCACAAAAATATCACTTTGACTGTTAGTCGCGATACCGATCGGGATGCTGAGGAAGGTAGTCCCTGTCGGATCCGTGATCAACACGGATTCGGCAGTATACGGCGGGCTTGACTCGAGGACTCGGTTACCCGATCCGTCCACAAAAAGTAGGTTATCGCGGCTGTCGAATACCGTCCCCTCGCCGAAGAAGCTATTTGAGAAAACCTGGACGGGAGTAAATGGCCCACTATCAGGTATGTTCGCCGGGGCAGCGAGCTTCCAGATTCCAGTAGGGGTCCCGGAATCGTTTCGAGTGTTGAAGAACAAGTCTCCCGCGCTATTAAAGCTCGGTCCCTCGCCGCCATGAGGATTATTGGGAGGGGCCGCAGTGGAGGCGTCGTAAATTTTCACTGCGGCACCAGTCGGCGTTACCCGCCAGATGCGGCTAGCTGTAGCATCGCAAACGTAAATCTTATTGTCCGGGCCTACCACGATATCTTCAGGCAGGAACGCAGGAGTTGCCGAGGTGTTCGTGTAGATGACTGAAACACTCGCTGGGCTAGAGTCTACCACCCGTATAACCTGGTTGCCACTGAACGTGGAGAGATAAACCGTCTCTCCTGTCGCTCCTGTTTGTCCCCAAGCTTGAACAGGCAGCCAGGGAAGTGCGATGAGAAAAAGCAAATGATATTTGCGCATAGGCCTTAACTCCCTAATTAAATGTCGCTGCTTCGCAAGGAATAAGCCTTGTCTATTTCCTGGATCTGGCCCTCCACGTAGGTCGGTTCGACCCCTTCTTGGCTCCACGACTTTGGTCCGTCCCGATGTGCGCGGCTCAGAGCCGTCCGACAGCCGCAACAGTGATCAGCACACCGAACCCGGCTCCTGCCGAGCTAGCGGCCACCAGCGTGCCCTTCTTGGACACTGCCATCTCCCGCGCTGCACTCCACATCTAAGAATTGCGAGCGCTTTTCCGAATTCGTACCAATCCACCCCGGATTCCTCGCATTCCGTACCACTACGGCGCTGGTTGCAGCTAGCAAGAGAAAACTGGATATTAGCTACAGGTGTCTCCCCTAATTTTCGAAGCTGGCCCCTACTTACTCCCAGTTGTCTGTACACTTCAAACGCTTTGCCAGCGGGCGTTCTGGATTCGGAGCGCGATGCAGGCGGCTATTTGCGCAGTTTGTTCCGGCTGCCCCGACTGAAGCGGCGTAAGGCCGCTGCTACTTCTTGCGGGCGGGTGGCCGCCCCTCGATCCGCTAGAATCTTCCGGGTGGCCCTCGATAAGAGCGAAGGCGTTGTCAAGAGACACTCCTTCGCCGCAATGCTCGGAAGCACCGAGTGACTGTCAGAGTGGTGGAGGACCGAAGCTCTGAAACTCTCACGGTGAATCACTCTTCGGCGAATCGTTCCGCCAACCATCGATACGGCCTAAACTGCGACCATGATTCTTCTATCCGAATCCCGGTTTTCACCGGGACGAGAGCGCCCAATCAACACTTCGGTCTAGCTTGCGCTGACCAGGGCCACCCAAGAGCTGCTCTCGACACGAACGACCTCTAGATACCCCTTGTTGGTGCGTAGCATCCAGTAGAGTCGAATCGCCAATTTCCTCGCCACTCCTTTCGCCTTGCTGTGGCAGCGGTGCAAATACTCATTCCTCATCTGCGGATCGCAGCGCACCGCAACGTCTGGGGACCAAAACAAAAAATTACCGTGGAAGAAGCGATTCGCGTGGGCACGCTGAACGGCGCCTATGCTTCTTACGAAGAAAATCTCAAAGGTTCGATCGAAGCCGGCAAGCTCGCGGACTTGGTCGTCATCGACCGCGATCCCTTGAAAGAAAATCCGTCGACCCTCGTCACGATTCCGGTGGAACGCACTATGGCCGGCGGCCGCTGGACCTTCGAATCCTAGCTCTGTTTTTTTTTCGATTCACGCCGCACCTCTACGTTCCGTCTTCTTGACCAGCGTGAGACTCGCCGATAAGCTTGATATTCCCGCGTTCAGGTGAACACGCAGA
Organism: Acidobacteriota bacterium; assembly: GCA_003224145.1. GTDB lineage: Bacteria > Acidobacteriota > Terriglobia > Acidiferrales > UBA7541 > Acidiferrum. The sequence continues at coordinate 20,512 of QHYN01000212.1, read as the reverse complement.
TGGAGCAGATTCACATCACGTTGCCGGATGGCAGTGTCCAGGAAGTGCCGAAAGGCACCACGCCGGCGGATATCGCCCGCAAGATTTCACCACGGCTCGCGGATGCCGCGCTGGTGGCGCGCGTTGCCGCGCCCAACGATGGCGAAGGCGAACTCATCGATCTGCGCCGCCCGCTCGATCGCGACGTGAAGCTGCAAATCCTGACGGAAAAAGACCCTGACGCGCTCTTTGTGTTCCGCCATTCTGCGGCCCACCTGCTCGCCGCCGCGGTGGTGGAGCTCTTTCCCAACGTAAAACTGGGCATTGGGCCGCCCATCGATACGGGCTTTTTCTATGAATTTTTGCGCGAGGAACCGTTCACACAGGAAGACCTAGCCAAAATTGAAAAAAAGATGCATGAGCTTGCCGCGCAGGACTTGCCGAACGAACGCAAGCTGATTCCCAAGCCCGAAGCGCTCGACCTGTACAAAAAATCCAATCAGCTCTTCAAGTGCGAGCTCGTGGAAGAAAAAGCCACCGAGCCGATGGTCTCTTTCTACACCACTGGCAAATTCATTGACTTCTGCCGCGGTCCGCACATCCCTTCCACCAAGCGCATTCAGGCGTTCAAGCTGATGAACGTCGCCGGCGCTTACTGGAAGGGCCAGGAAGGCAATCCCCAGCTCCAGCGCATTTACGCTGTGGCTTTCTTCACGCAAAAAGAGCTGGATGAATATCTCCACCGCCTCGAAGAGGCCAAGCGCCGCGACCACCGCAAGCTGGGCGTCGAACTCGACCTCTTCAGCATTCAGGAAGAAGCCGGCCCGGGCCTGATCTTCTGGCATCCCAAGGGCGGCCTCATTCGAAAGATTGTCGAAGACTGGCTGCGCGACGAATTGCTCAAGCGCGGCTACGATCTCGTCTTTACGCCTCACATCATGCGTCGCGATCTGTGGAAAACCAGCGGGCACACCAATTTTTACAAAGACAGCATGTTCGGGCCGATCGAAGTCGAGAAGGGGGAATACCAGCTCAAGCCCATGAACTGCCCGGGCCACATCCTTATTTACAAATCAAAGCTGCGCAGCTACCGCGATCTGCCCGTGCGCCTCGCCGAACTCGGAACCGTGTATCGCTACGAACGCAGCGGCGTCCTTCATGGGTTGATGCGCGTCCGCGGCTTCACGCAGGACGACGCGCACATCTTCTGCATGCCTTCGCAAATTGAAGCCGAAGTCGAAGCCTGCGTCGATTTCGCCTATGCGGTGATGAAAAACTTCGGCTTCGACAAATTCGAAGTCGAGCTCTCCGATTGGGATCCCGCGCATCCTGAAAATTACCCCGGGAAGGCCGAAGACTGGCAACATGCTTCAGATTCTCTCGCTACCACTTTGGCGCGCATGGACATTCCCTATAAGAAAGTGGCGGGCGAAGGCGCGTTCTACGGGCCGAAGATCGACATCAAGCTGATTGACGCCATCGGCCGCCCCTGGCAGCTCACCACGGTGCAGTTCGATTTCAATTTGCCCGCGCGCTTTGGCTTGCAGTACGTCGCCGAAGACGGCGCCAAGCATCAGCCGCTCATGGTGCACCGCGCGCTGCTCGGTTCCGTGGAACGCTTCTTCGGCATCCTCATCGAGCACTACGCCGGCGCGTTCCCACTCTGGCTTGCTCCCGTGCAAGTGGAAATTTGTCCCGTCAGCGAAAAAGTTGCTGACTATGCCAAGCATGTCACGGAAACGCTGAAGCGCCACAACTTGCGCGTTCACCTGGACGACCGCAACGAAAAGTTGCCCGCAAAAATCCGCGACGCGCAGTTACAAAAGATTCCTTACATGCTCGTCGTCGGTGCCAAAGAGGCCGAAGCTGGCACCGTCTCCGTCCGCCACCGCAGCAAGGGCGACCTCGGCCCCAAGCCTCTCGCAGATGTCGTCGAATCGCTCCAGCGCGAAGTCGATTCCAGAAGCACTTCCTGAGGGACGTCGCCTATGCGGTCGCTGGTCGCGTACTCTTTCACTCATTGGATTCTGGTAGTGCTTATTGCGTTCTCCGTGCTGTCTTCTCCTCCGGTGCAAGTTGCAACTCCGTTGGACGCTGATTGGACTTGGCTGAATGAAAATTTCCATAACGTTCTGGATCATATGTTTGCACTTGAGAAAGGAAACGACGTCCTCGTCTCTTATCGCTCGTATGAGACTCTCCAGGTGGGTGACCCCGAGTACTCGTTCTCGATTTCAGAACGACGCCGCGAGGGGAAAGGGAGCCTCTTCGCCCACATTCACGTGCCGGATGGCCAACCCTTGGGTCGTCAATTGCTCGCCTTCCATAAGGAGTTCCTCGCAAAACCGATCGATGAAGCCGAGAAGAAGCTGAAGTTTAAAGATTGGGAGTTGACTGAGCGGCAGTGCCCCGCACTCAGAATCGCAATTCAAAAACTCGCGCAAGCACGGTTAGGATGGGAGTTTGACACGATCATCATGGATCCTACGGTTCACGAACTTTATGTCCATTCCTACACCGGAGACCTCGATGCAGCAATCTTTGATGACGCAAACCCTCTGGTCCGATGGGCTTTAGAAACACGAAACTCAATGAAGGCATGTGGCGCCGAAAATATTCCGTCAACCAAATCTGCGCGTGATCCGAAGGACTGAAGAGGTAGCCTGGGATGCTCGATAAGGCTCTTTTCCTTCGAAGCGTGGGTAGGCTCACCGCCGGCGACCATGACCTTGCCCGTGTCGTCAAAACCTACGGGGTCCCTCCCCTCTGGGTTCGCGAACCCGGTTTCCCCACGCTCGTCTATATCATTCTCGAGCAGCAAGTCTCTCTCGCCTCCGCCCGCGCTGCGTTCGAACGCCTCAAAGCCGCCACGAAGCCCCTTACTCCACGGCGCTTTCTAAAACTCACCGACGCCGAATTGCTTCGCATCGGCTTCAGCCGCCAAAAAACTCTTTACACTCGCCTTCTCGCCGAATCACTCGCTCGCCGCCATTTCGACCTTCGCTATCTTCACGAGCTGCATGATGACGCCGCGCGCAAGATGCTCATCGCTTTCAAGGGCATCGGCCGTTGGACTGCCGACATTTATCTCCTCTCCGCCCTCCGCCGCCCAGATATCTGGCCTACCGGCGATCTTGCTCTCGCCACCGCCGTACAGGAAGTGAAGCGCCTTCGCAAGCGTCCTTCTCCGGAGAAACTCGAAGCCATCAGCACACCCTGGAAACCGTGGCGCGCCGTTGCCGCCCGCCTCTTCTGGCATGCCTATCTCTCGAAGCGCGGCAAGCGCAGCTCAACCGTGAGCTTGTAACCGAAGTCTGTGATAATCTCTGCGGCTCGTTCAGCTCACCGGGACATCCATGGACCCTCAAAAACTCTCTAACTATCAGTCCAGCTACGACCGCATCGCCGAGGAATACACGGTCAGAATCGCCGGCGAGCTGAAGGACAAACCGCTGGATCGCATGCTTCTGGAGGGATTTGCCGCCCGCGTCAACGGCACCGGCCGCGTCTGCGATCTCGGTTGCGGCCCGGGCCACGTGGCGCGCTACTTGCACGACCGCGGCGTGGACATCTTTGGCGTCGATCTCTCACCGGGCATGCTCGAACAAGCGCGCAAGTTGAACTCGAACATCGAATTCCAGCAGGGCAACATGTTGGCGCTCGACGTCGAAGACGGCGCCTGGGCCGGGATCATCGCCTTCTATTCCATCGTGCACATCCCCCGAGCCGAAGTCCCGCAGGCCTTTCGCGAGATGCAGCGCGTTCTGAAGCCCGGCGGCTTCCTCTTCCTCGCCTTTCATTTGGGTGACGAAGTCCTTCACGAAGAAGATTGCTGGGGTCACCAAGTCTCGCTGGATCTTGTCCTCTTCCGTAGGAAAGAGGTGGAGCGCTACCTCATGGAGGCTGGCTTTGCCGTCGAAGACTCTCTCGAGCGGGATCCCTATCCGCCAGAAGTCGAGTATCAAAGCCGCAGAGCCTACATCCTCGCCCGTAAGCTCACGCCCCAATAATGCACCTGAAGTCACCAGCGCCCGCGCACTCCACAATCCCGGCTCAACAGTGTAATCTGCCGTGCGTGGACTAAGCTGCATATGCAAACCATTTCGCGCCGAGCTTTCCTTGGAGTCACTGCAGGCGCTGTCATCGCGCCCTCGGTCTCTTGGGCAGCAGAGGACGTGCCTGCATTGCTCGACCACATCCTTCTCGGCTGCAGCGATCTCGATCGCGGCATCGCGTTTGTCGAGGAGCATACCGGCGTGCGCGCTGCATTCGGCGGAGTCCATCCCGGCCGCGGCACGCAGAACGCCCTCCTCTCGCTCGGCACACGCCGCTACCTCGAAATCATCGCACCCGACCACAAGCAGGCTAGCGTGCAACAGTTCTCCGTAATTACCACGCTAAAAGAACCGCAGCTCATTGGCTGGGCCGCTCATCCCGGCGATATTCAGTCCCTCGCCACGAAGCTGGCTCAATCTGGAATCAAGGCCGAGGGCCCCACGCCCGGCTCCCGCAAACGTCCCGATGGACGAGTGCTCCACTGGAACACGCTCACTCTTCACGACGATGCCCAGGGCCTGCTTCCTTTCTTCATCGAGTGGTCTGCCGATTCGCTTCATCCCTCCGCGGATTCTCCCAAAGGTTGTTCCCTGGTCCACTTTGAAGCCGCCACGCCCGATCCGGGCAACCTTACCAAAATGACGGCCCTCCTGGGTCTCGACCTCCCCATCACCAAAGCAGAAAAACCACTTCTGATCGCCACCATCGCGGGCCCGAAAGCCCAATTCACGGTGACCAGCTAGCTCGTTGCTCGCGCCTGCGCACTATTGCGGTGCAGTGCATCTGGCATGCTATACTTTGTACCCCGTCCCCAGGCACCTTTTGCCCGGTGGATGGGAGGTGGGTGGATTCGGGGCCAGCTCCTGGTCGTACCCGGGAAAGCAGGTGCCTATCGTCTCGAGGGGGTTTTATCGCTGAACGCAACTTCCGGCAGAGTGACCGCACACGCGTAAACGAGCGAATTCGGGCACGCGAAATCCGGGTGATTGACGAAGATGGTGCGCAGCTCGGGGTCATGCAGCCCTTCGAGGCCATGAAGCTGGCGCGAGAGAAAGCGCTCGATCTCGTGGAAATCTCGCCTTCGGCCGACCCGCCGGTCTGCAAAATTACGGATTACGGGAAATATCAATACCAGCAGAACAAAAAGGCCCACGAGCAGCGCAAGAGCAGCCGCGCTTCTCAGTTGAAGGAAGTCAAATTCCGGCCCAACACCGCGGAGCACGATTATCAGGTTCGCAGAAACCAGATTATCCGGTTCCTCGGCGATGGCCACAAGGTGCGCGCCATGATTTTTCATCGCGGCCGCGAAATGGCCCACCAGGAAGTGGGCCGCGCCAAGATGAACCGGTTGCTCGGCGATATTGGCGACCAAGCGCAGATTGAGACCATGCCCCGCATGGAAGGCAATGTTCTCGTCGCGCTTCTGGCTCCCAAAAAAGGCGCCAGCGCCGCGAAACCCGCGGCTCAATCGGCTTCCAGCGTTCAGCAGTCGCAGTAAGCCGCGAAGGGGTTGCACTGAATCTCGTCCGAAACTCTTTGGAATTGCTTTTGTAGGGGCGAAGCATGCTGCGCCCAGTTGGCACCATCGTAGGATTTGGTTACGCGGTGGGCGCCTCCGGCATATTTAGCCCAGGAGAGAATTTTCACAATGCCACGCAACGCTTCGAAACCGAAAATGAAATTGAAGACGCACCGCGGCGCCCGCAAGCGCTTCAAGATCACCGCCACGGGCAAGATCCTGCGCGGGCATGCTGCCAAGCGCCACTTTACCGGTCTCAAGGCCTCCGGCCGCATGCGCAAGCTCAAGAAGCTGACGTCGGTTAGTCCGCGCGACGTCGCCGCCATCCGGCAGATGTTGCCCTACGGCTAGGCCGTGACGATTTTTTTCGCGTGCCTCGTTTTGCACGCGTCTTGCAAATTTCGATTTGTAGGGGCGCAGCATGCTGCGCCCCATTAGAGTCTCCCGTTCCATGAGACTCGGTTGAAGGAATTGTCATCCTGAGGCCCGGCGTCTTTTGCCGGACGGAAGGATCAACATCGGTTGATCCTCGTTGAGTTCTTTCTTCTGGAATGGCAAGTTGTAACTTGTTCCGCAGGGCGCGAGCCCTGCGTCTCGTGCCAGGCAGTGCTTCACGGGTGCCTGCCGGCCGATCCGCTTCGGCCTTGCCGGAGCAATTTGAAGTGGCCGGTCTCTTAGACCGGCGCACCAACCTGGAGACAAACCCGTTGCGTTGCGCGCCGTTTCCGCGCGCTCGCGACCTGTTGGTCTCCCTAAGGTTTGTAGCAGTGGGTCTTTAGACCGCGGGGTTTTCTCTCCGGCCGGGCAAATTGCGGCCGGCTGCGAATCCCGTTCTCTACGAAGAACCGCTGCAATACAAAGGAGAAACCCATGGCTCGCGTAAAACGCGGCACCAAGCGCCGGGCTCGGCGCAAGAAGTATCTCAAGAGGACCAAAGGCTTTTTCCTCACCAAGAGCAAGCTCTTCCAGTCGGCACAGGAAGCGGCCAATCGCGCCGATCGCTACGCCTTCCGCGACCGCCGCAACAAAAAGCGCCAGTACCGCCGCCTGTGGATTCAGCGCATTGGCGCCGCCGCCCGGCTGAACGGTTTGACCTACGGCCAGCTGATTCACGGCCTCAAAGCCGCGGGCATCGCGCTCGACCGCAAAGTCCTCGCGGACATCGCCGTCAAGGACGCCGCGGGATTCGCGCAGCTCGCGGCCAAGGCCAAATCTGCCGCTCCATCGCAAAAGAAAAAGGCCTAGTTCCGGGAGTTGTTCCCTTTTCACGCGGTTCAACGTCCGCGGGGCGCGGCCCATTGCCTCCCGCGGAATTTGTGGCCAGGTGGTATGAAGGCACACGAAAACAAAACAGGGTTGCCTCTCGTTCAGCTCGGCATCACTCGGCCCGAGGAACTCGCAGCTCTGTTCGCTGACCTTCGCGGGCGCTTCGACGCTGACTGTGCTCGTGCGCACGACGAATCCGCCTGGAAGCAATTCCGTGATGCTTGGCTTGGGCGTAAATCCGGTGTTCTCACGCAAATCAGCGACAATTGGCTGAAACCCGCTACTCCGCAATTGAAGCGCGCCGTCGGTGCTTCTCTCAACGAACTCCGGGCGCACGTCGAATCTCAGATTGAAGCCCGCCGCCTAGCTATCGAATCTGGCGCCGAAGAAGCGGCCCTTGCCAAAGAGCGAGTCGACCTCTCTCTCCCCGGCGTCATTCGCCCCATTGGCTCGCATCACTTGATCCGCCAGGTCTTCCAGGAAATCGAAGACATTTTCTTTTCCATCGGCTTCTCGGTCGTCGAAGGCCCCGAAATCGAAACGCCTTACTACAATTTCGAAGCGCTCAACATTCCCGAATTCCATCCCGTGCGCGACGACATGGACACGTTCTATATCGAGCTTCCTAAAGGCGCGCCCACTCCGCTGCTTCTTCGCACCCACACCTCGCCCATGCAGATTCGCACCATGGAAAGACAGAAGCCGCCCCTGCGCGTCATCGTCCCCGGCAAGGTGTATCGCCGCGACAATCCTGACGCCACGCATTCCTTCATGTTCCATCAGGTCGAAGGTCTCGCTGTGGACGCGGACATCACCTTCTGCGATTTCACCGGCACCGTTGAATATTTCGTGAAGCAATTCTTCGGTCCCAGCGTCAAGACGCGCTTCCGTCCCAGCTACTTCCCGTTCACCGAGCCTTCCGTTGAGCTCGACGCTTCCTGTATCTTCTGCGGCGGCACCGGAACTGCGGCGGGTGGCGGCACCTGTTCGAAATGCAAAGGCGCTGCTTGGATCGAACTGTTCGGCGCGGGCATGGTTGATCCCGCCGTCTACGGCTTTGTCAACTACGACGCCAAAAAAGTCAGCGGCTTCGCTTTCGGCATCGGCATCGACCGTATGGCCATGTTGAAGTACGGCATCGACGACATTCAGGTTTTTTTTCAGAACGATGTGCGCTTCCTGAAGCAATTCCCATGACCAGGTACGCAAGCCAATTACTGTCAGTTCGAACGAAGCAGGCCGACGCTTTTCCTTGCCACTTCGCTCCTGAGAAGTGGTCGGACTGCGCAGTGAGAAATCTCTCTTCGGTCTTGGCCGTCACGCATGCTTCGATCCATGACAGGTCACGTGTTCTTGCATTTCAACTTTCAACTTTGGACTGTCAACTTCTTTCATGACCTTCACCGACGCCAAACAACGTTTCTCCAATCGCGTCGCGGACTACGTCCGCTATCGCCCGGGCTACCCCGCCGCCGTGCTGGAGCTCTTGCGCGCGCAGGGCGGCCTGCGCCCGGAACACGTGATCGCTGACATCGGTTCGGGAACAGGTTTGTTGAGCGAGCTGTTCCTGAAAAACGGAAACCGCGTGATCGGTGTCGAACCAAACCAGGAGATGCGCGAGGCCGGTGAAGAGTATCTGCAACCGTATCCCGGCTTCACCAGCGTGAACGGGTCCGCCGAATCCACCACACTCAACGATGCCAGCGCCGATTTCGTCACTGCTGGCCAGGCGTTTCACTGGTTTGATCCTGTCGCCGCGCGCCGCGAATTTGCTCGCATACTCGTACCTGGTGGATGGGTCGCGGTCCTTTGGAATGACAGGCGATTGGAAGAGAAACAACTCACTCGCGAATACGAGGAATTGCAAGAACGCTTCGGCATCGACTACAAGCGCGTGAAAGATGCTTACCCGGAGATGCATCACATTAGCAATTTCTTCGCTGGAGGCACGTTCGTGGCTCGCGACATGCCAAATGAGCAGATTTTGGATTGGAAGGGCTTGCGCGGACGCCTGCGCAGCAGCTCTTTCGCTCCCACGGAAGGTCATCCGAACTACGCTCCGATGATGGCGGAGCTCGAGCGCATTTTCCGCGCCCACGAACGAGACGGCCGCGTTCTCATGGAATACTGGACGCGTCTTTATTTTGGACAATTGCGAGCAGGCAGGGACTGACGCATGAAGGTTGTTTACAACTGGCTGAAAGACTTCGTCGACGTCACTGCGCCGCCAGAGGAACTCGCCTCGCGCCTCGCACTCTCCGGCACAAATATCGGCGGCGTGGAAAACGGCCCGCATGGCGCGGTGCTGGACGCGGAAGTCGGTTCGAACCGGCCCGATTGTCTCGGCCACTACGGAATCGCGCGTGAAGTGGCCGCCATTTACAAGCTGCCATTGAAACACGTTTCAACTAAACCATCGGAGAGTGCGGCCAAAGCAAGCGACTTCGTAAAAGTCGATATCCAAGCACCTGAACTTTGCGGCCGCTTTACGGCGCGCGTGATTCGCAACGTGAAACTTCAGCCCTCCCCGAAATGGCTGAGAGACCGCCTCGAAGCTTCGGGCGTCGCCAGCATCAGCAACGTCGTGGATATCTCCAACTACGTGATGCTCGAACTCGGCCACGCTCTCCACACTTTCGATTACGACAAAGTCCGCGATCAGAAAATTGTTGTCCGCAGCACCAGGCCGGACGAAAAGATCCGCACTCTGGATGGTGTCGAACGCCGCTTGGATCCCGGCATCTGCATGATTTCCGACGGTGACGGTTCCCGCGCCGTCGGCATCGGCGGCATTATGGGCGGCGCCGAAACGGAAATCTCGTTTTCCACGAAAAATGTTTTGATCGAGTGCGCTTGGTTCGAACCGGTCGCCATCCGCCGCGCCACGCGTTTTCTAAAATTGCATACCGAAGCGTCCACGCGATTCGGCCGCGGCGCCGACCCGGAAATGGCCGAGTTGGCTTCGCGGCGCTGCGCGGAACTGATTTTGCAGCTTGCAGGCGGCGAGCTTCTCGCCGGCGTTGTGGATGCTTATCCTGGCAAGCGCGCTCTGAAAAAAATCCGTGTTACGCGCGCGGAAATTCTGCGCGTGATGGGCGCGGACCTCCCCGACAAGGAAATCGAAACCAGCCTCGGCGCGCTCGGCTTTGCGCCCGTTCGAATCGACCACAACCGCGGTGCGGAAGGTTCGCTCCTTGCCGCCTGGGAATGCACCCAGCCTTCCTGGCGCGCCGAAGTTGAACGCGAGATCGATTTGATCGAGGAGATCGCGCGCATTTACGGCTTGGAAAAATTCCCGCCGCGTTTGCCTGCCGCACGGCAGGGAGCAGCGCGCTTGCCGCACCACGAAGCGGAAACGCGTTTACGCGAAAGGCTCATCGGCCTCGGCTATCGCGAGATTCTTACCATTCCGCACGTCGCCGAGGAGCGCGACGCCCTTTTTCGCCCGGCAGGTGTCTCCCCTGCACGCCTTTCGAATCCGCTCTCCGAAGAAGCCGGCGTCCTGCGTTCGACCGGCATCGTCACCATGGCCGCCGCACTCGAATGGAACCTCAACCACGGCCAGCGCAACGCGCGGTTATTCGAAATCGGCCGCCACTATCGTTTAAATGGAACTCAGTCATCGGAAACGTGCATCCTCACCATCGGCGCAACCGGCGCGGCTCGCGAAAAAGGCCTCTACGATTCCGCCCGCGAATTTTCCTTCGCGGACTTGAAAGGCGATCTTGATGCCATCGGTCAACTGGCCGCCGGCACGCAGCCGAATGGATTCCAATGGCGCGACGGTGGGCCGGACTGGCTGCACGCCGCTAAGAGGGGGAAAGTGTTCCTCGGCAACGCCGAACTCGGCGCAGCAGGCCAGCTTCCACGGCGCATCGCGGACCGGCTGAAGGTGCGGCAGGATGTTTTTTTCGCCGAACTCGAACTCGATCCTTTGTACGAGGCGATGCAAACCGCAAGCGCCTCAAGGCGCTATGAGCCGCTGCCGCGATTTCCCAGCGTCGACCGCGATTTCTCGTTGCTGCTCGCCAATAGAATCCCGTTTTCCGAAATTGCCGATTCGATCCGCTCGCTCCATATCGCGGAAATCACTTCCATTGAGGCGATCGATTTGTTCCGCGGCAAAAATGTTCCGCCGGGTAAATATTCCCTGCTCGTTCGAATCACGTTCCAAAGCCGCGAAGGTACCCTGACCGACGCACAAATCAATCATTTCGCGGGAAAAATCATTTCCATTCTCGAGCATCGTCACGGCGCGCAGCTCCGCGCCAGCTAGAAGCGCATTGGAACGCGTGGCTTTCGAGCTGCAGCCTTTTTATTCCTCAAGAAAAGTCCCGCGCGGCTTTGCCCTGCGCTACAATTCGGAAACATGAGCGCGCCGGTAAAAGTGCAGATTTTCGGCCAGACTTACTCCATTCAGGGTGAGCTCGACGCACGCTACGTACAGAAGCTCGCGAAATACCTGGACGAAAAGATGCAAGCGATTGCCGATGCCACGGGGACGGTGGACACGCAAAAACTTGCCGTGCTTGCAGCGCTTGCCATCGCGGATGAGCTGCACAGCATGCAGCGTGAACGCAGCGATGAGGAAGAATTGTTGCGCGAACAAGCCGAGCGCTGCCTCACCCTTGTCGAGCGCGCTCTGAAACAAACTGCTTGAAAAAATCTTCTTCTACTCTGATCCTCATTTCCCTTACTGACTCCACTTGGTGGGGGTGCGGACCCAGCGGTGGGGGCGGAGTTGCGCGTGGAGCCGTGGGAGCAGCGGACCTCTGTCGCTGGCGGCGAGGTTGGCTTCCACGTGTTTGCGCTTGCGCATGCCGGGGATGATGGTGTGCACATCGGAATTGTTGAGGATGAAGCGCAATGCCATTTCCGGCAGGGTCATACCCGCGAGAACGAGCGGCTTGAGGGCGTCGGCGCGCGCGACGCTGGCCTTGAGATTTTCGGGAACGAAATAGGTGCTGCGCCAATCGTTCTTGGGCCACTTGCTGTCGAGCGTGAGCGTGCCGGTGAGCGAGCCTTCGTCGAAGGGGACGCGGGCGATGACGCCGACCTTTTTTTCGCGGCACGCGGGGAAAAGTTCGTCCTCGGGATTCTGGTCGAAAATGTTATAGATGACCTGGACGGCGTCGATGAGCCCGGTACGGACGGCACGAATGCCGTTCGACGGCTCCCAGCGGTTGAGGCTGAGGCCGAAGGCCCGGACTCTCCCGCTGCCGCGAAGTTTTTCAATGGCGCGCAGAATTCGCCCGTCGTTGAGCCAGGAATCGTCCCAAGTGTGAAGCTGAATGAGATCGAGCGTGCCGACGCCGAGATTTTTCAGACTTTTGTCGACGTACTCGAAGATATAGTCGGGCGGATAACTCTCGTCGAGAGAATATTCAGGGCGAGAGGGCCAGCGGCGATTCTTCGGCGGAACTTTCGTGGCGATGTAGAGTTTTTTATCGGGCCCGCCGGCTGATGAGTTGTTCTTGTTTACGCGAAAAATTTTCCCGAGAAGTTGTTCGCTGTGGCCGTCGCCGTAAGCCCACGCGGTGTCGAAGAAATTGCAACCAAGATCGATGGCGCGCTGGAGCGAATCGAGGGATTCGGCATCGTCCGAGCCGGTCCACCCGCCCATACCCCACATGCCGTAGCCAATTTCGCTGACGTTCCATCCGATGCGGCCGAAGCGGCGGTAGCGCATACTGTGCTCTCCTAAAGTTGCGGGCACATTATACGTGGGTCGAACAGGGTTGGCATGACTGGGGCGGAGTCACAGTCGAGTTTACGGGGTCGCGGAAGCGGCCTGCGCTTTCGCTTTGGAGAGGAAGGCAACGACGGCCGCGGGATCGAAGTAGAACATTTGGGCGCGAGCGAGTTTGCCGTCGCGCAGGCGATAAAGCCCCAGCACAGGAGTGTTGATGCGATCCCCGGTGGAGCTGACGCCCTTTTGCTGCCAGTGGATGACGACTTCTTCGTCGCTGGAAGCTACGACGCGCGGTTCAAGGCGGCGGTCGGCCTCCTCCGGTTGCAGAGGGATCCAGGTCGCGCCCCAGCCCGGGCCGCCGGGCTTGGGTTTGCGCGCTTCAGCGTAGGGAAGCGAGGGCGGCCAAAGAAACTCGGCATCGGAATGGACGAGTTCGAACATGCGGTGTTGGTCGCGGCGTTCGATGGCGCAAAAGATTTCGAGCATCACTTCGATGTTTTTCTTGCTGGTGGTCATGACGGACTCCTTTCGCAGGCGAGCAAGTTGCAATACGATTGGGTTTATTCCACGCCGGGTGAGGAGTCAATCATAGCACCGGGTTAGGTAAGGGAGAGCCTTGGATATTTTTTTCAACGGTTGCGTTGTCAACTCCAGATCATCTGTTCCTTTTTCCGCGCCAGCCGTCATTCCGGTTCTGGGTTCCCCATTGCGTTCGCGGCGCCCCGCCACGATAATCGGTCAAACAAATCACGCCTGCCCGGTGAATCGCGCCTAGTGGACGCGGGCTATCGAAAGTGGATTCTGTTCGGGTCCGACGCAACGGTATGGCCCCAGATGATCAAAATAGCGATGAAGAGCATGGAGTCGGCGGACTTCCTCACCGAAGAGCAAAAACGCGATATCCTCTACAACAACGCGGCGCGCTTTCTGAGGCTTGACGAAAAGGGCCAGCCACAAAGCAGGCCGCATTAGGCGTGCACTCGACTTGGAGGTATGCAATGGTTGCTCGGCTTGAACATGCGAACATCACTGTACGGGATATCGAGGGAATGATCCGCTTCTTGCAGACGGCGTTCCTTGAGTTTCGAGTGCGCGGCGAAGGCAAGAGCCGAGACGGCTCTCGATGGGTACACATCGGAACCCAGGAAACCTACATTGCCTTGAGCCCAGCGAACACGAAGCCCGAGAAACCCTGGGCACCGTACCGCGGCATGCCGGGCGTGAATCATCTTGCTTATGAGGTCGATGACGTTGAGGCATTGTGTAAGCGGATGAAGGCAGCGGGCTACAGAGAGTCCACGCCGACCAACACGCATCCGCACCGAAAGCGCCGGTATTTCTACGATTCCGAGGGCAACGATTGGGAGTTTGTGCAGTACCATTCTCAGGATCCCGAGGAGCGCAACGATTACAGGTTGCCGGATCAATAGCACATCCTCAAAGCAGCGTGCGCTGCATCGAAGCAGTAGGAGTCCGAATGACAACGAACCAGTCACCGGCTGCTTTCATTACAGGACTCTTTGAGACGCACCTTGCGGTGGCGAATCTCGAGTGTTCCATGGAGTTCTACGAGAAGGTCATGGGTCTCGAGCTTGCTATGAAGGAGCAAGAGCGACGCGTGGCTTTCTACTGGATAGGCGGACAGGGGAGGACCGCGTTGGGTCTGTGGGAGAAACCACCCTGGGCCTCCGGAACGAATCCCAAGGACCAGATGATCACCCAACATTTCGCCTTCGAGATCGACTTCGTCAATCTCGGGCGCACAGTGGCTGCCGCAAAGCAGAGAGGGATCGAGATGCGCAACTTTTTCGGGCAAATCACCGACGTACCCAGCGTTTTTGGTTGGATGCCAGCGGCTTCCCTCTACTTCAACGACCCGGACGGTCACCTTCTGGAGTTCTTGGCGAAGCTTCCCGGCAAAAGGAGACCTGAGATTGGGGTAGTTTCGTTGGACGAGTGGAAACGCTTGAATCAATCCCCAGACTAGCCACGCCTCGTCTTTGGACAACGTACGGAACTTGGTTTTGTCGTTTCTTGGAGGCGGTCCACATGGCTGAGAACGAAAAGGCAAGAGACCAAATTCGGATCGTGGCCATTTGTGGAAGCCTCCGCCCAGGCAGTTATACGCGGATGGCCCTGCAGGTGGCGCTGCGAGGCGCCCGTGAAACCGGCGCGGAGGCGACGCTGATTGATCTTCGAGACTATCAGTTGATCTTTTGCGATGGGAAAGATGATGAGAGTAAATATCCCAAAGACGTTTTCCGGCTGCGAGACGAGGTCAAACGCGCTCACGGACTGATTCTCGGTACTCCGGAATATCACGGCGGGCTGAGCGGCGTGTTGAAGAACGCGCTCGACCTGATGGGTTTTGAGGAGCTGGAAGGAAAGATGATCGGCCTCGTAGGCGTTTCCGGCGGAGCTCTCGGCGCAGTGCACGCCCTGAGTCATCTGCGAACGGTAGGCCGTGCGCTCCACGCCTGGGTCATTCCCGAGCAAGCTGCCGTTTCTGAAGCTTGGAAAGCATTCGATGAGAAGGGGAATCTGAAAAATCCCGAAATCGAGAAGCGGCTGCTCGATTTGGGTCGCCAGGTGGCCCGATTCAGCTATCTGCATACCTCTGAGAAAGCTCTCGAATTCCTGCGCCTCTGGGAAGGCGCGCCAATGAACCCCGGCGCGTAAAGTTCGAAGAAGAGAATCTGCTACCGTGTGTGATTACTCTCGCTTTGCGGTCGTCCGAGGATGTGGAGCAGCCTTTTTGCAAGACTCTCCTGTGAGAAAGGCTTTGCGATGAAGTTTGTATTGGGTTCCAATTCGGCAGGAGAGAGTTCGCCCCCAGAGGCCGACATGTAGAGTATTTTCATTTCTGGGCGAACAGCTCGCATTTGCCGAGCGAACGCGATGCCGTCCATGTGAGCCATGCGAATATCTGTGATGAGCAGATCAATGGAGCCGGGAAAACCCTTAGGCAGCTTCAATCCGGAAGGGCCATTTTCGGCCACGAGGACGTAGTATCCGCTGGCTTCGAGGAACGAACGCAATACGCCACGAACGTCTTCCTCATCGTCCACGACGAGGATGTGAATCCAGCGTTCTAGCGGCTTGCCCTTCGGCTGCAGCAAGACATGCGAGATCACGTTTTCCTCTTAGTGAACCAGGGCTTAGTTCTCCTTCCTCAATATGGGGCAGCCGTGGACCGAGAAATATAGGCATGCCAACTCTCATGCTTCTCACGACTTAGGGGTCTTAGCCAGTACGTTATACGACACCAGCTCTTCCGTTGACCCCAGGCGCTAGAAGAATCTAGAAGCAGTGAATCCACCCATCGAGAAAACAAAGCCAGACCGGCGACGTTCTAGGCGGTTTAACGCGCCCAAAGGGACGCTGGTGGGCTGGCAGGGCGGTGGAAAGCGAAATGCCTCGACCGTAGACACGTTGAGCCTGGGCGGCGTGTTTCTCTTCGTAACCGAGCCATTACCCGTAGGAACGATGGTTCAATTCGTTTTCGACGCTCCAAGCGGAGAGGTGCGCGGGCGCGCCATCATTCGACACGGAAGAGCTGGCCGAGGCATGGGCATGCAGTTCGTGCATATGGACTCGGACTCTCGGGCACGGCTGTATCGGTTTGCCCAGCAACTCGAGAAAGAACAGCGGAAAGAGGTAGTTGCTGCCCCCTCGAGCTGGTTCACCCAAGATGGGCAACCCCTGGACTCCGGGGAAATCAGGGGCCATCACGAGTTGTTCGCGCTGCTCAACAAAATCTATTCCGCCCGGCTAACCGGTAAGCTGCAACTTGTTTTGGGCCGTGTTGAAAAGCAGCTTTTTTTCGACAGCGGGCAGCTGATCTTCGCGACCAGCAGTGACCGGCAAGACAGCTTGGGTGAGATGATGCTGCGAGCGGGCGCCTTGACGCAAAGCCAGTTCGAAGAAGCTTCCGAACTGGTGCGCACGGGCCAGCGCCTTGGCTCCGCCATTGCTGAGATGGGCGTGTGCAGCGTTGAGGAAATTGCCGGCTGGGTACAGCGGCAGCTTACACAGATCACCTCTTCGGTGCTGGACTATCCTTCGTGCCGATATTATTTCTTCAGCTCTCTCGAGAAAAACATTGTTCCGGAAATCGGCATACCGGTGCCGTTAGGGAAACTCCTGCTGGAGGCGGTGTACCGAGCCAATGACCTGCCTCTGGACCATCTCGCAGAAGACGGTGAGCTATATGTAGAGCTTACATCTGACCCGTTGCAGCGTTACCAGGTCGTGGAGCTTAGCGAAGGTGAAAGAAGTCTGCTTGGTGCGCTCTCTGGAGTCGTAGCCGCTCGGGAACTGCTCCGCCAGAGCGGGCTACCGAAGGCCAAGGCCACCCGCGCTCTCTACAGCTTGATGGTCTTAGGAGCCGTTGTTTGCGTGCCGCACGGTACGCCATCGGAACAGGAGCCCGCTGTCCCGACTACTCCTCCTCCAGAGCCCGAACGACGGCCTCTGGAGGAGTGGCCGAGCCAAAGTCAATTTGAGGAAGAAGTCCGCAGGCTGCTGGACCTCGCGGAAAAGGGAACCTACTACGAGCTACTAGGGGTTACCGGCAGCGCGCTCCCGAGTCACATCAAGGAAAGTTTCCATCGTCTGGCCCGGAAATTTCACCCCGACCGGCATATGGGACAAAGCGAACGACTCGGATTGTTGCAGGATTTAATGAGCCAACTGACGACGGCTTACAAGACCCTTGCGGACGAGAAGAAGCGCGCGAGTTACGACAAGCAGCTTGCCGAGGCAGGCGCTTTCACTCTCGGCCAAGGCAAGACCGAAAGCCAAAGAACTGTGGACGACTGCCTCGTTCGAGCCAAACAATGCTTGCGTGCGCACAATTTTGCGGGATCGATTCTGTGGCTCCGCAAGTGCGTGGAGATCGCTCCGGAGGTGGCCAAGCACCAGGCGCTCCTGGCGCGGAGTTTGGCGGCTGTGCCGCAGTACCGCCAAGAAGCCGCTCACCATTTTGAGAAAGCTATCGAACTGGACCCGTGGAACACCTCGACGTACTTTCAGTTTGGAGAACTCTACGAGCTGATGCGATTGCCATGGCGGGCGATTCCTCTATACCGGAAGATTCTCGACATCGATCCAGAGCACAACAAGGCCCTCGAACGCTTAAGCGAGCTTGAACCCAAGCAGGAAGATCAACTGGAAAAATCCTTTCAATTTGTCTCCAATCTGTTCCGGCGAAAGGCTTAACAAGAGATACTTTTTCAGCAGAATGTTAAGTTCGCTGCTGGAATGACGAAGAGCCGCGGTCGTCGTATAGTGTTCATGACTTGAAATGAGGATGGTGCAGCGTGATCCTCAAGCAGTTCTACCTGAATTGCCTCGCCCACGCTTCGTACTTGATCGGTGACGAGGAGACGGGCACCGCTACCGTCGTCGATCCGCAACGGGACATCGAGCAATATCTGGCATTTGCAGCCGAACATAGGCTGCAAATCAAGCACGTGTTCCTGACCCATCTACACGCCGACTTTGTGGCTGGTCATTTGGAGCTTCGGGATCGCGTGGGCGCAACGATTTACCTTGGTGTCAAAGCGCAGGCAGAATACCGGTTTACACCGCTCGGAGGCGGCGATGTGGTCGAGTTCGGGAGGGTGCGACTGAAGGTTCTCGAAACGCCGGGTCACACCCCCGAATCCATTTCGATCGTTGTTTACGACCTCCATCGGAGCGAAAGTGAGCCGCACGCGGTCTTGACCGGCGACACATTGTTCATTGGCGATGTGGGACGGCCGGATCTTCGTGCGGCACTGGGCTGGTCCGCTACGGATCTTGGCGCGCTACTCTTCGATTCCTTGCAATCCAAGTTGTTGCCGTTGCCGGACGCGAGTCTGGTCTATCCGGCTCACGGCGCCGGGTCGCTCTGTGGGAAGGCCATCAGCAAGGAAACGGTTTCGACTATAGGAGAGCAGCGGCGGTTGAATTACGCCCTGCAGCCGATGAGCAAGAAAGCGTTCATAGAGCTGGTAACCGCCGACCAACCCGAGGCTCCGCCCTATTTCGTCTATGATGTGGTGCTGAACAGTAAAGAGCGACCTACGCTCGAAGAGGCGCTGGAGCGCGAGTTGAAGCCGCTCACGCTCGACGAGTTGCTGGCATTGCAAGCAGAGGGCGCGCAGATCCTCGACACCCGTGATCCGGACGAATTTGGGGCGGCGCACCTGGCGGGAAGCGTCAACATCGGCCTCGGCGGTCAGTACGCAACGTGGGCCGGAACGGTGCTCGATCGAACGCATCCGATCGTCATCATCGCGGACCCTGGCCGGGAGAATGAATCGGCCATCCGGCTGGGACGCATCGGGTTCGATCACGTGGCCGGATATTTGCAGAACGGAATGCGCAGTCTCGAATCACGGCCGGACCTTGTCGCCTTCACCGAGCACCTCAGCGCACCATTCGCGGAGGAACTCCTGTCATCGAGCCAGCCGCCGCTGGCCATCGACGTCCGCACGCCGCGTGAGCGTGAGCAGAAACATATTGGCGGCAGCTTGGGCATTCCGCTCAATCACCTGACGGAACATCTGGAAACGCTGCCGAAAAACCGTCCCCTGCTGGTCTACTGTGCGGGGGGCTACCGGTCGTCCATCGCCGCGAGCTTGTTGCAACGCAGTGGATTTGATCCCGTCTGTGAAATTGCGGGAGGCATCGCAGCATGGGAGGCGGCGAAGTTGTCGGTTCGCAGTGCCCAAACTTAGCGAGCCACGGCGCGTACGAGTGCAGCCAACACGCTTACTGGAGTAGTGCAATCGGCCAAAAAGGCAGATGTCCGGTACGGCGACGCGAACTGGTTTGCACGTGCGCGGCTCGCGAGCTAGGGAGCTGCGAGCCAACGCCGATAGTCACTTCTGATCGGGTTTTTCACTGGTTGACACCGAGCCGTTCAGCTTCTCCCATTTTGCCAACCGCTCCCGTACCTGATCCGTGTCTTTCGCATGCGGAGCTAACTCCAAGTAAATTTTTGTCTCTGAGATTGCAGTGGCATAGTTGTTTTTTCGAGCAAATATTTCAGCCAGTAAAAGATGCAGTTGCGGAAAACGCGGGCGCACGTCCAGGCGTTCCGCCTTGAGCCCGCTCTTCTCAGCGTCTTCGATCTTGTTGAGCTTGTAATTTGCGGCCGAGTTATAGAAATAAGCCTCGGCGTAATCCAGCGGATCGAGATCCAGGATGTAACCAGTGACGTTGGCGTATCTCAACGGATCGCCATCCAAGACGTGATTCGTAAGGTTAAGGACTTGGGTCCAATCTTCCGCTTCGTAGGCCATTGACGCGAGCGACAGATAAGGCGGCAGGAACTTGCTGTCGATCGTCGTCGCGTGGGTATACGCCGTGCGAGCCGATTCCTTCTGGGCTAGCTTCTGCAAGACAGCACCCAACCGGAACCAGGCGTTCGTGTACTTCGGATGGATCTCTACTGCCTTTTCAAAGTATTGGCGTGCATCGACAAGTCTGCCCTTCCTCTCGGCCTCGAGGCCTTTCTCATACGCTCTTCTGGCATCTCTCGGTGCGTTGTAGGGAGCGGCGCTCAGCGTCATGCCTTTGATCTTTGTAGCTCTGTGCACCACAATGGAGCCGACGTCCATGCTGCTGCTGGCGGGCGTGAGATCCACAAGGCTGATGACACCGGAATGAAAACCAGAAACCGTGGCCCGTAGCTCACAATCTTTTAACTCGAGTCGTGAAATTCCCGCCCCCGGAACCTTGCTAGCCTGGCCGTACTGCGGAGACCTGTCCCCGCTAGCGTCAAGGTAAGAATCCTTCATTGCTCCCAATTGCATGCTGAAGTCGCCGCGGGAACTTGCATACACCTGCTGACGTACGCTGTTGTTGCAGACCCGCTCAACCAACGCATCGTGTGGAACAGGTGTCCCGTCATCGGTTGCCACGCGGCCTAGGAGAAACATCACGAGATCGCCTCTCGGTTGATCTGGCGGCGCACCCGAGGGGGTGGGAGTCGCAGGATGGCTCGGCGG
>QHYN01000211.1 GCA_003224145.1 Acidobacteriota bacterium | reverse complement strand
GAGTGTAAGAGCCCACCGTACCAATCGTTCCGAAGCGCGCTTCCGCGAGGCAAATAGCTTCCGCGAAACTAACGCCTTTTTCAGGCGCGGCGAAATCGAAGACGCGCTTTCCGGCGAAGCGCAGCCTTTCTTTGGGTACTTCCAATTTCAGTGCAACCGCTTCGGCCAGGAGTGCTTTTCCGCGTTCCGCGGCTTGCAGTGCGGCGTTTCCCGCCATCAATGTTACGCGGCTCGAATACGAACCCAAATCTACGGGACCAAGGTCCGTGTCGCCGGTAAACAGGCGCACATCAAACGGCTCGATGCCGAGAACTTCCGCGACGATTGCCGCGAGAACGTCATCGGACCCCTGCCCGATTTCCGTGGCGCCGCAGAAAATCGCCACACCGCCGCCGCGATCGAATTTCAATTGCACGCCGGAATGCGGCATCTTGTTCCAGTAGATAGGCAAACCCGCGCCGGTTAAATATGCAGAGCAAGCGAGTCCCACGCCGCGTCCATCCGGGAGTTTGCGAAATTTCTCTTTCCAGTCGGAAACCTTTACGACCCGCTGGATGCACTCGGCGAGATTTACCGTTCCCAGCCGGAGGAAATTTGCCGTCACCGTGTTCGGAGATTCCAGAATGCGTAGGCGCAATTCTGCCGGATCGATCTGGATTTTTTCTGCAATTTTGTCGAGCTGGACTTCCTGGCCAAAACGAGGCTGAGGGGTGCCGTGGCCGCGCTTGGGGCCGCATGGCGGTTTGTTGGTAAACGTCCGACAGCCTTCATAGCGATAGCGCGGGATATGGTAGGTGGTGGTCTGCAGCGCGCCGGCGTAATAGGTGCTCGCAACTCCGTACGAGCCATAGGCACCACCATCGATCAGTGTTTGCAGATGCATTCCGGTGATCCTGCCGTCCTTTTTTACGCCGGTTTTGAATTTCATGAGCACCGGGTGGCGCCCTCTGTGACAGTAGAAAACCTCTTCGCGCGTCAGGCAGATTTTCACCGGCCGGTCAAGGAGCAGGGCCGCTTTGGCCACAACAATCTCGTGATTGAAAGGATCGCTCTTCCCGCCAAAGCCCCCGCCATTCGGAGTGGCGATCACGCGAATGTGCGCGGCCGGCATTTCGAGCACTTTCGCCAGAGCGCGATGCACGTAATGGGGCGTCTGTGTGCTCGACCAGATGGTCAGCTTTCCATCGGGATCCTTGATGGCTACGGCGGCGTGCTGCTCGATGGGAAGATGCGTGTTTCCCTGGTAGAAAAAAGTGTCCTCGAAAATCTCATCTGCTTCGGCAAACCCTTCCTCGACGTTTCCGAACTCCAGGGCCACGAGCTTGTGAATGTTTCCTTCCTCGCCGTATTCGTGAATGCGCGGCTCTGGAGTCACGAGCGCTTCTTCGGGATCGGAGATGGTTGCCAGGATTTCATAGTCCACATCGATTAAATCCAGGGCTTCGAATGCCGTCAACTCTTCGCGCGCCACAACCGCAGCAACCGGATCACCCACATGCCGCGCACGATCGAGGCAAAGCGCCTGCTCGTCCTGGCTCACCGGTAGAATCCCGTATTGGATGGGAAGGTCTTTCCCGGTCAGAACCAGATACACACCGGGATGCGCGAGCGCCCGCGAAGCATCAATCTTTCGAATGCGCGCGTGAGGATGGAGAGAGCGCAGGAGTTTGCAATGCGCCATTCGTGGGAGGAATATGTCGTCCGCGAAGCGTGTTTGCCCGGTCACCTTTGCGCGAGCGTCCACGCGACGGCGCGGGACACCAATGACACGCAATGCTTCGCCGTTCGCTCCAGAATCCTGAGCGAGTTTTTTCGGTGGATCTTTCTGATCCGACATCTGACCTCCCGGCGCGCGTTCGTTAAGCAAGCCGCCGCGGAATCGGTTTTGCTTCTTCTCTCTGTTCCGTGATCTTCACCATTGCGGCTTCCACGGCCTCGAAAATCTGAAGATAGCCCGTGCAACGGCAGAGATTTCCTGAGAGCGCTTCCCGGATTTGATCGCGGCTCGGATGCGGGTTTCCGTCGAGCAGGGCCTTTGCGGTTACCAGTATTCCCGGCGTGCAGTACCCGCATTGCGCTGCTCCAAGGTCGGCAAAAGCATCCTGCAGAGGGTGAAGCTTGGCGTCTTCTCCGAGTCCTTCTACCGTCAGGACGTACCTTCCATCGCACTCGAGCGCCAGCAAAAGGCAGGAAAGCACCGGCTTGCCGTCCAAAAGAACGGCGCAAGCGCCGCATTCTCCGAGTTCGCAGCCATGCTTCGTCCCCGTATGGCCGAGATCCTCTCGCAGAACTTCCAGCAAAGTCTTGTAAGGCGCGAAGGAGACGTCCATTTCTTCGCCGTTCAAGGCAAACCGGATTTGCGCTGTTTTCTGCGATTCGATCGGGATTGTCGCCACTTTACATCACCTCTTGGAGACGCCGTTAAGCCGATGCACGTTTTCGCGCATCGTGAGAAACAAATTCCCGGACCACTTGCTGTGTTTCCCGACCTGAGGAAAATCGTTGAAGAGGATCCGGCTTGGCTAGCAAACCTCGAATCAGATAATCCGCCAAATCTTCGGCGATCTCCGTCGCGGTCAGCGGCCCTTCCGGACGGAACCACTGCACGCTCCAGTTCAAGGCTCCCAACATCGCGCGCGCCGCAAGCGCCGCATCGCGGGGAGCAAACTCACCGGAACGGATCCCCGCGGCGACGATGTTGCGAACGCCCTGCTCGTATCGGTCGCGTTTGGCCACGAGATACCGTTGCTGGCGGGGCGGCAAAGCGCTTGTCAAAAGATGCGCCGCAGACCCTTCGACTTCATCGAGCAGGCAGCGCAGATGCGACACAATCACAGACTGTAATCTTGCCGCTGCACTTGTTTTTCTGCGGCGTGCCGTTCCCAGCGCGCCGATCATTCGATCCAGCGCGTTGTCCTGGCAGAAGTAAAGAATCTCGTGCTTGCCTTTGAAGTAGTTATAAAGATTCGCGGGAGAAAGTGCTGCCGCTTCTGCAATGTCGCGCATGCCGGTTTCCGCAAAACCGCGCGCGCGGAACTCCCGCCCCGCGGCACGCAGGATCTCTAGCCGCCGCGCAAGATAGCGCCGCCGGACGCGGCCATTGCGCTGATTCTTGGATTGGCCTTGTGACAATCTAATCCTCCGCTGAGAAGCAGAAGCAATGCAGCCAGAGACATTCTGCGAGTCTAGTATGCTCTTTTTCCTTGCCAGTATCAAGGTAATCTGAACCACAGTTCAGAAAACGAACATCTGTTCAGTTCACGATAAGGGAACGCCATTATCGCCGCTCTCGAAGGCTATTTTGATTGGTCGCCGGCGGAGTAGGTGGCTTTAGGAAGAGCGGGGGCTGAATGTCAATCGAGGCGCCGGAAGCGCCGAGCCTTCAGCTCAAAACGCGCGAGGGCGCCGGGTTGCGCCACGGTGACCGTGGGTCGAAGTGACAGCGAACGATAGATGGCCTGTTCAACGTCGGTGCGCACGTTTTCCGGATTGTGGCCGGAAATGACTTCGATTTGCACTTCGAGGTAGTGCATCTCCTGCAGGGTTTTCACCGTCACTTGAAACTCGTCGACCGCGGAAAACTGGCGGATCACGTTTTCGATGGCTGTGGGATAAACATTCACGCCGCGAATGGTCACCATGTCATCGCTGCGGCCGAGCAGTCCTCCGTCGAAGCGCGCATAGGTGCGCCCGCAGGCGCAAGGGGCCAGATTGAGCTGCACCAGGTCCCCCGTACGGTACCGAATGACGGGAAACCCGGGACGCCCCAGATTCGTGATGACCAGCTCTCCGGTTTCGCCGGGAGGCAGTTCCGCTCCTGTTTGCGGGTCGATTACTTCGATGATGAACTCACTCTCGATGATATGAATTCCACCGGGCTGGAGTTCGCATTCGAAACTGTGAGCGCCTACTTCCGAGGCGCCCGCATGATCGAAGCACTTCGCTTCCCACGCGGCTTCGATGCGCGCCTTGGTTCGCGCGACGTTCGCTCCCGGCTCCCCCGCGTGAATCAATGCACGGACGGGAATGGATCGTAGGTCAAAAAGCTGTTCGCGGGCGACTTCTGCCAACCGCAGGGCGTACGTGGGTGTGCAGCAGATCACCGTCGCTCTGAGGTCCCGCATCATGTGAAGGCGTTGCACGGAGTCCCATCCACCGCCGGGAATCATCATCGCTCCGAGCTGCCTCGCCCCCTCGACGGCGGCCCAAAAGCCGATGAAGGGACCAAAGGCGAAGGGCAAAAAGATGCGATCTTCCGCAGTCACGCCTGCGCCTCGCAGGACCTGTCCCCAGCATCTGCCCCACCATTCCCAGCTTTCTGGAGTGTCTACGACGCGCAAAGGCGTACCCGTGGTTCCCGATGTCTGATGGACACGTGAGTACGCGTTTTCCAGGAAAGTTGCGTTGGTTCCAAAAGGAGGCGCTTCTTCTTGCGCCTGCATGAGCTCCGATTTGCAAGTGAAAGGAAGTTTCCGAAGATCGGTCAGTGACTGGATGTCGTGCGATGTTAGGCCCGCTTCGCGCCATTTCTTTGTGTAGAAGCGGTTGCGGCCAAAAACCAGGCGAAGCACTTCTTGCAGCTTCTGAAACTGAAGCGCGCGCAACTGTTCGCGCGGCAGCTTCTCAACTGACTGGTCGAAGGTGGGCATCGGTTCTGTCCGGCTCCTCAAACTTCCCGCGACGTGGCCCGACCAACCAATTCATAAGGTCGTTTTGCGCCACTTCGAATCGCGCTTCACTTCGGAAACAGCCGCGCGGCGTTGTCATACAAAATTTTCCTTTTTGCGGCTTTCCCGATGGGCAGTGCATTGAATTTCTCGATGTTTCCTTTGATCTCCGGAACGCCCGGTCCGGGCCAATCCGTGCCCCATAACACTTTGTCGGCGACATCCTCAATTCGCGGAAAGTATTCCATCAATTTCTGCGGAGGAATGCCGGAGATATCCATATGCATATTCTTATGCCGGCGAACCAGGAAGAACGCTTCGTTCATCCAGAGAGGCCTTCCTCCATGCGCCAAAATGACCACGAGATCAGGATAATCGATCGGGATGTCGTCGCACAGCATGGGCTGCGCGTGCAGATTGCGGGCTCCCGGGAAAATCGAAGTTCCGGTGTGAATCATGATCGGCAAACCATTCGCCTGCGCGCGTTCATAAATCGCCGCAAGACCTCGGTTGCCATCCATGTAATCATTCGGCGAAAGCACCTGGTGGGAAGGATGCATCTTGATGGCGCGAATCCCGAGCTTCGCGAGGCGGTCCACTTCCGCGCCGGGATCGGGAACCGTTCCTGGGAGCACGCCGCCGAATGCAATGAGCCGATCTGGTGCCACGCTGCAATATTTCGCGCTCCAGTCATTGACTTCCGGAGTGAACCCGATAATTTTCGGCGCGACGTAGTTGATCAGCCCTGCGCGCTCCACTCCGAGAGTGTCAAGAAATGCAAGAAAGGCTTTGGGATCCGTAGAATAGCGTTCCACCTCGGCGTAGTCCTTGCGGCCTTTCTTGATCAGTTCCAGTGCGGAAGGCTTGACCATGTGATAAGGCATGATGTGGATGTGGATATCGATAATCGGCTGCACAAAATTCCACCCTTAGCCACAGACCGTGCCGGCTTTGTTACACATCAGTTGAAACGGACGTATTCGAAATTTAAAGGTTGATTGTTGATGCCGCGCAGCGGCGGTGCAATCCAGTTGGCGAATTTGCCCGGCTGCGTTACTCGCCCGTTCATCAGTGATTGCACAAACGCATAGTCTTTCGAGCTTGGCAGCCATTCGAATTCGTGTTTCTTCCACGCTTCTTCCGTCAGTACTTCGCCGTCGGGGCTTATGAAGTGCCCCGCAAAGTTTCCAATCTGGCGATGAAAGCCCTTGTGCGGCAAGGTCAATTGAAATGGAATTCCAGCTTGATCGATCACTCTTTGCCAACGACTGACGCCGTCCGCGATCTCGTCAATATAATCGTCTCGCAAGCGCTCGTTCAGGGCTGTTAGCGCGGGAACGTTTTTGGTCACAACTTTGCCGCCTACGACCTCGGAGACCGGGTATTGCGCATCGGTGAGCACATGATCGTCGTCGAGTTTCGTTTCCCGGAAGCGCCCTTTTAGGCCACTGGTGAAGTAATTCGCGGCATTCGAAGAAACGTCTGAACCATAGAGGTCCAGCGTTACGCTGTAGTGGAAATTGAGATATTTTTGAATCGTTTGCATATCGATGACGCCCAGGGCCCGCACGTCGGAAGGATCGTCTACCTTATTCTGTTTCATCAATTCGCAAGTCCGCTGAATAATCCGGCTCACCCCCGTTTCGCCCACGAACATGTGGTGCGCCTCCTCGGTCAGCATGAAACGGCAAGTACGCGAAAGTGGATCAAATCCCGATTCCGCGAGCGCGCAAAGCTGGAATTTGCCGTCCCGATCCGTAAAGAACGTAAACATGTAAAACGCCAACCAGTCCGGCGTCGGCTCATTGAACGCGCCGAGGATGCGCGGATTGTCCGCATCGCCGGAACGCCGCGCCAGCAATGCTTCAGCCTCTTCTCGGCCATCGCGGCCAAAGTAACGGTGCAGCAAGTACACCATGGCCCACAAATGGCGTCCTTCTTCGACGTTCACCTGAAAAATGTTCCGCAGATCGTACAAAGACGGACAGGAAAGCCCCAGCATCTTCTGTTGTTCCACGGAAGCCGGCTCTGTATCTCCCTGCGTCACGATGACTCGCCGGAGCGTCGAGCGGTATTCACCCGGCACCTCTTGCCATGCCGGCTGGCCCTTGTGTGTGCCGAAATTCACGTGCCTTTGTTCATCGCGCGGCTGCAAGAAAATCCCCCACCGGTACTCCGGCATCTTCACATAGTCAAATTGCGCCCAGCCATCCGGCTCCACGCTAACCGCAGTCCGCAGGTACACATCATAATTGCGGCTCTCGTTCGGGCCGGTGTCGTACCACCAGCCGAGGAACGCGGGTTGCCAATGCTCCAGGGCGCGCTGCAAGACACGGTCTCTCCCCAAGTCCACGTTGTTTGGAATTCTTTCCGTATAGTTGATCATCGCCGGTCCCCTCAGTACCCCTCAGGCTGAAACCTGTTCCCTAAACCCTTTCCCAGTCGAATTTCACCGGTGCGCCTGAACCATAGACTTTCAGCGCCCCGCTCGGACCAACTGCGTTCGGTCGCACGAAAATCCAGTTTTGCCACGCCGACAGCCGCCCGAAGATTCGCGTTTCAGGCGTTTCCACGGGGCCAAATCGCAAATTAGCTTCGAGTCCTGTCAGGGCATCGGGCGATTGTGCAACGCGCGATTCCATCGCCTGGCGGATTTCGTCCTCCCAGTCGAGATCGTCGGGCGCCGCGGTCACGAGCCCTAGTTCGAGCGCTTCGCGTGCGGAAAGCTTTTTCCCGATCTGATTGCCCAAGGACTTCATCTGTGCCTGGTCTTCATAGAACCGTGACGCCAGCCGCGAAAGGTGATTCACCATCGGCAGCGCCCCGAAGTTCATTTTCGAAAGCACCATCGTGGCCACGCTCTCGGCTTCTTCCGTATCCCGCATGTAAACTCGGTCCGCCGCCAGCGCCAGTTCCAGCAATGTTCCCGCGAAGCACGATCCCGGCTCGGCAATCGCGTACATCGAGCGCGAAGTGACCTCCATCCGCGCAAACGTGCGCCTCACCATCCCCAACGCCTCGCGCACGAACCAGTTGTCTTGATGGCTCAAGAGAAATTTGTCCATGGCGAGAACGGCGTCAGCGTTCCCCGACGTTTTCATCAGCCAGAGTCCCAATTCAAGCTCGTTCGTGCGCAAGCTGAGGATGGCATCATCCAGTTCGCGCGCCATTCGCAGCGGCCACCAGTTCGCTCCCGCCGCGAGGGCTTTTTCGACCGTTTGCTCGGCAACCAATTCTGGCGCCCGCACCGTGATCGTCGCCGTGCGCGCTGTCCGGTTGAATTGCACTTCCACGTATTCATAATGCAAGCCAACATCGTCCGCCAGCTTCTTCAACGGCGTCAGCAGCACGCCTTTCGCTCCCATGGGACGGTCGGACAATTCCGCAAGCTTCAGCGCGCGCTGCTTGACGTGCTCAGCAAACTGCTGCGGCTTGACGATTTCATCCACCAGCCGCCAATCCTTTGCTCTTTGCCCGCGCACTCCGTCCTGATTGGTGCAGAACATGTCCGCAAGGTCTTTGCGAACTTTTCTCTTGTCCGTCAGGCGCGTCAGCCCGCCCGTTCCGGGCAGGACTCCCAGCAGAGGCAGTTCGGGCAAGCTCACAGCGGACGAACGATCATCCACCAGGATGATTTCATCGCAGGCCAGCGCCAGCTCGTACCCTCCACCGGCTGTCGTTCCATTGCAGGCTACCAGGAACTTCAGCCCCGAATATCTGCTCGAATCTTCGATCCCGTTGCGCGTTTCATTGGTGAATTTGCAGAAATTCACTTTCCACGCGTGCGAGGAAAGTCCCAGCATGTAGATATTGGCCCCGGAGCAAAAAATCCGGTTCTTTGCGCTTGTGATGATTACCGAACGAATCTCCGGATGCTCAAACCGAATCCGCTGCAGCGCATCGTGAAGCTCGATGTCCACACCCAGGTCATAGGAATTCAGTTTTAGTTTGTAGCCTGGGCGAATCCCGCCGTCTTCTTCTGCGTCCATCGTCAGCGTTGCCACCGGACCGTCGAAGGAGAGCCGCCAGTGCTTGTATCGCGAAGGTTCCGTCTGGTAGTCCACAGGGGCCGCTTTTGTTTTCACCTCTTGAGATACCGCTACGTCCACGCCATCCTCCTATTGCTATTGCAAATTCGCCGCTAATATTGCTTTCAGCTTCGCAAAACTCTCTTCCACGGAAGTCCCGGAGGTCTCCAGCACAAGGTCGGCTTTCCGGTAAAGCGGTTCCCGAACCTCCAGTATGTGCCGAAGGTCTTCCATCGCTTGATCGTTCGCCGCCATGGGGCGAAAATCTCCTTGCGCCATCACTCGCGACATGTGTTCTTCCGGCTGCGCTTTGATCCACACTGCATAGCAGTTGGAAAGCAGATAATCAAAGGTCTCTTTTTCGGATACTACTCCGCCTCCCACCGAAATTACCGCGCGTTCATTTTCTTTCAGTACTCTCTCCAGCGTCCGCTTTTCGATGGCCCGAAAGCCGGATTGCCCGTAGAGCGAGAAAATCTCGCCCAGCGGCATCCCCGTATCCTTTTCGATCTCGCCATCCAGTTCCACGAAGCGGTTCTTCGTCTCCTTTGCGAGCATCGAGCCCAGCGTGGACTTGCCCGCTCCGCGCATCCCGATCAACGCGATGCGCATCCTCCGCATCTTTTCTTCGTGACCGAAGTCGCGCATCAGGCGGAACACCACGTCCTCAAGACGATGCGCGGGCAGCCGTTCCAGGAATCGTTGAATCAATCTTTTCTCGGTGGGCTCTTCGGCTTGCGCCGCAAACAAGTTTGCGACCGGCACATTTAGCGCGGCGGCGATCCTCTGCAGCAGCACCACGGAGATATTTCCTTCGCCGCTCTCCAATTGGGCCAGATGGCGCTCCGACACATCTGCGTCCTGTGATACCTGTTTACGGGTCATGCCTCGTCGGTTGCGCAACTCACGGACACGCTTGCCTAGGGAAATCAAAAAATTGCCATCGGCAGACAGGCCTGTTCCGTGTAGAGTAGAGACCTTTGATTGGGGGCTTGTTTGAGTGCTCATAGCGAAGCAGTAGCAGCACCTGCATTATATTACACGGAGAGGTGGGCTCGTCAATCCCTAAGTGGAGTTTTACTGCACACTCTTCAATGGGCAGATCACTCGGTACGAGCTCAGTTAAGAGTCTTATTTTCAAGGCAATGACTAAGATCATCAGTCTTGTACCTCAAAGGTTGAACTGGATTTTGTTCGTCTGAACATGCAATATTATGCCTGCTCAACGATTCTTGCTTTAACCCCTTCGCCATTCACTCGAGGGGTATTCTGTGGCTTCCATCGTCTAAGGAGGTTCTTGCATGAAGCTGCCCAATTATGTCGCCGGCCAATGGCTGGAAGGCGCGGGCGCCGGTGAACCGCTGGTCGATCCGGTCACCGGAGAGGAGCTTGCACGCATCTCCTCGCAAAACATCGACCTGAACCTCGCACTGGAGTTCGCGCGTTCTCGAGGCGGACCCGCTTTGCGCCAGCTCACCTACACGCAACGCGCCGATCTGCTCGCCAAAATGGCCGATGTGCTCTCCGCGAATCGCGACGAATACTTTCGGCTCTCGCTGCTGAATCTTGGCGCCACGCAAGCGGATGCCTCTTTCGATGTCGACGGCGCCCTCTACACCATGAAGTATTACGCGAAGATTGGCCGCGCCTTGGCGGGCGGGAAGATGCTCAAGGAAGGCGCGGTCCTTCCTCTCTCCAAAACAAACACATTCGCCGGCCAACATTTTCTGGTGCCCGCCAAAGGCGTGGCAGTTTTCATCAACGCCTTCAATTTTCCTGCCTGGGGCTTTTGCGAAAAAGCGGCACCCGCCCTTCTTTCAGGGGTTCCCATCCTTGTGAAGCCTGCCTCCCCCACAGCCTGGCTGGCCCACAGAATGGTGGAAGATGTTGTAAAGGCTGACATTTTGCCTCGGGGCGCGATTTCCCTGGTTTGCGGCTCGGCCCGCGATCTGCTCGATCACGTTCGCGAAGAAGACATCGTCTCCTTCACCGGTTCCGCGGACACCGCTGCGCGCATTCGCTCGCATGCCAATGTCTTGCGCCGTTCCGTTCGCGTAAACATCGAGGCAGACAGCATCAATTCCGCGATTCTTGGGCCGGATTGCGCTCCCGGAACCGATCTCTTCGACCTCCTCGTCAAGGAAGTCGTGAAAGAAATGACGCTGAAGGCCGGCCAGAAGTGCACCACCATCCGGCGCATCCTGGTGCCAGCTCAAGAGTTCAATGCCTTCGGCGAAGCGGTCTCTTCTCGTTTGAGTGCGATGAAAGTCGGTAATCCTCGCAACTCCGAAGTAAAAGTGGGGCCCGTGGTCAACAAGGCGCAGCAGTCCGCTTGCCTGGATGGCCTAAAAAAATTGTCGGCAGAATGCTCGGTTTTGTTCGGCGGAAACGAAGACTTCCAGCCTGTCGACGCCGATCCGCAGAAGTCTGCTTTTGTTCAGCCCACACTTCTCTCCTGCGAAAATGGGCTTTCGGCAAAGCATGTTCACGATGTCGAAGTGTTCGGTCCAGTGGCAACTTTGCTGTCTTACGATGGCCCCCAGGATTTGATTACCATGATTCGCCGCGGCCAGGGCTCGCTGGTTGCCTCTGTGTTTTCCAGTGATTCCGCTTTTGTTCAGGAAGTCGTGCTGGGAATCGGCGACTTGCACGGCAGAATTCTGGCCGTGGATTCTTCGGTTGGCGGCCAGCACACCGGCCACGGCAACGTCGTTCCCAGTTGCTTGCACGGCGGTCCCGGAAGGGCCGGCGGAGGTGAGGAACTCGCGGGATTACGCGCGCTCCTGCTCTATCATCGTCGGTTTGTCGTACAAGGACCCATCCATTGCATCAAGGAATTGTCCGCATTGTGCGCCGACACCAATCTCTTATATTCATAGAATTTTCTACCAACATGCGACAGCTCATCTACGGAATTTTTCCCCAATTCGCGAGGAGTGCCCGAGCGGGCACGCCACGGAGAACCCTCGCTCTCCCTTCTCTGCGAAAAAATGCGACCATAACGTGGACTTCCCCGTAGAGGGTCATCACATCATGCCACGCATCCCAACCATCGAAGACCGCCGCCTCGAAGAAGCGCGCCTCCGCAAGAAGCACTGGAAGCGCTGGGGGCCCTATCTTTCTGAGCGCCAGTGGGGCACAGTCCGCGAAGATTACAGCCCTTACGGCACAGCTTGGGAATTTTTCCCGCACGACCACGCCCGCTCGCGCGCCTACCGCTGGGGCGAAGACGGCATCGGAGGAATCAGCGACCGCCACCAGATAATGTGCTTTGGCCTCGCGCTCTGGAACGGCCGCGATCCCATCCTGAAGGAACGCCTCTTCGGCCTGACCGGAAATCAGGGCAATCACGGCGAGGATGTGAAGGAGTATTACTTCTACCTCGATTCCACTCCGACCCACAGCTACATGCGCATGCTCTACAAATATCCGCAGGCTGAATTTCCCTACGAGCTTCTCGTCGAAGAAAACCGCCGCCGTGGCCGGGCTCAGCCCGAATTCGAGTTACTCGACACCGGCATCTTTTCCGAAAACCGGTATTTCGATCTTTTCGTTGAGTACGCGAAGGCGGACGTCGAAGACGTCCTCATTCGAATCACGGCCGTCAATCGCGGCCCGGAAACGGCCACCTTGCATCTCCTTCCGCAATTCTGGTTTCGCAATACCTGGTCCTGGGGCAGGGATTTGCGTCGTCCCGTCGCTCGAAAAGCCGCCAGCTTTACCGGCAGCTCTTGCATCGAGTTACAGCATTGGCAGTATGGCAAGCGCTGGTTCCTCTGTGCCGGCAATCCCGAACTGCTCTTTACCGAAAACGAGACCAACTCCGCCCGCCTCTTCAACGGCAACAATCGCTCTCCTTACGTCAAAGACGCCTTTCACGACTACCTCATCCATGGCAACAAGGCCGCCGTCAATCCCGGTCTCATGGGCACGAAAGTGGCGGCGCACTATCCTCTGCATCTGGAGGCTGGCGCCTCTGCCACGCTGAAGCTGCGCCTTACCGATATCGAGCCTCTTGGCGGCATGGATACCAATTCCCCGAACGTCGGCATCATCACTTCGCCTGCTCACGCCGAGCGCGCTGAAGGTGTTCCCGGCACTAACGACTTTGCTGAAGGATTTGACTCCCTCTTCGCCATGCGCAAGAAAGAAGCCGATGAATTTTACGACTCACGCATCCCCAAAAATTTATCCGCCGATGCCAAGGCCGTCATGCGCCAGTCCTTTTCCGGCATGCTGTGGTCCAAACAGTTTTATCACTACGATGTCCGCACCTGGCTAGAAGGCGACCCCGCTGGCCCCAAGCCTCCCGAAGAGCGCTGGAAGGGCCGCAACAAGGATTGGACTCACCTCTACAACGACGACGTAATTTCGATGCCCGACAAGTGGGAATATCCCTGGTACGCCGCCTGGGATCTCGCGTTCCACTGCATCCCTCTTGCGCTGGTGGATCCCGATTTCGCCAAAGAGCAGCTCATTCTCCTTCTCCGCGAGTGGTACATGCATCCCAACGGGCAATTGCCCGCCTACGAATGGGCCTTCAGCGACGTGAATCCTCCCGTTCACGCTTGGGCCGCCTGGCGCGTTTACAAAATCGAGCGCCGCGTCCGGGGTACCGCCGACCGCGCTTTCCTTGAAAAGGTTTTTCACAAGCTCCTCTTGAACTTCACCTGGTGGGTCAACCGCAAGGATCCTGACGGCGCTAACATCTTCCAAGGCGGCTTTCTCGGCCTCGATAACATCGGAATCTTCGACCGCTCCGCGCCCCTTCCCACTGGGGGACACCTGGAGCAATCCGACGGCACCAGTTGGATGGGCATGTACTGCCTCAACATGCTGGCCATTGCGCTGGAACTCGCCAAGGAAGATCCTGCTTACGAAGATGTCGCCAGTAAGTTCTTCGAACACTTCGTGTACATCGCGCACGCCATGAACGACATCGGCGTGGACGGCATGGCCTTGTGGGACAACGAGGACGGCTTTTACTACGATGTCCTCCGCCTGCCCGGCGGCAGCCAGCATTTCCTCAAGATCCGTTCCATGGTAGGTCTGATCCCGCTCTTCGGCGTGGAAACATTGGAGCCGGAGATCGTCGATCGCTTGCCGGGCTTCAAGCGCCGCATGCAGTGGTTTGTCGACAATCATCCCGACGTGCCGGAACATATCGAAATGACACAGCGCTCCGCGCGTGGCGTCCGCCGCCTTCTCTCCCTCGTCAATCGCAAACAGCTCAAGCGCGTTCTCGCGCGCATGCTCGACGAAGAGGAATTTCTATCTCCCTTTGGCGTGCGTGCTCTGTCCCGCTACCATCTCGACCATCCCTACGAAGTTTATTTCAACGGGCATACCAACCGCGTCGAATACGAACCGGCCGAGTCCGCTACCGGTCTGTTTGGCGGCAATTCGAATTGGCGCGGTCCCATCTGGTTTCCGGTCAACTATCTCCTGGTCGAATCCCTTCAGAAATTTCACCACTATTACGGCGAAGACTTCAAAGTCGAGTGCCCCACCCACTCGGGTTCCGAGGCCGATCTCTGGCAGGTGGCTGCGGAAATTTCACGCCGTCTCGTCCATATCTTTTTACGCGATCAAAGCGGCCGACGCCCCGTCGCCGGTGCCACGGAAATTTTCCAGAGCGATGCTCACTGGCGCGATTTGCTTCTTTTCTACGAATATTTTCATGGCGACAGTGGCGCCGGTATCGGCGCCAGCCATCAGACCGGCTGGACCGGTCTCGTCGCGAAACTCATCGAGCAGAGCGGAGAATAACGTGTCCTCGCTGCAATTTCGCGAAGCTACCTTGCAGGACGAAGCGGCTCTTATACCCATGATGCGCAGCCTCGCCGAACATGAACCCGATGCCCTTCCATTTGACGAATCCGCTGTTCGCATGGCCTTTCGTCAATTCCTGTCGCTGGATTCCTTTGGTCGCGTATGGCTCCTCTACACCGGCCCTGCCCCCGTCGGCTATATCATCTTGACCATCGGCTTCAGTTTCGAATTTCATGGCCACGATGCCTTCATCGACGAACTGTACATTGCCCCCGCTCATCGCCGCCGCGGCTATGGCCGCCAAGCCATTGCTTTCATCGAACAAAAAGCGCGTGAAATGGGCGTCAACGCCGTTCACCTCGAAGTGGATCACGGCAACGATTCCGCGCTTGACTCTACCGCCGCTCCGGCTAAATGGATCACGACCGCTTCTTAATGACCAAATGGCTCTGCGGGGGAGACAATTCGGTTTAGAGGTGCAGCAATGGGTGGGAGATTCGAAGGCAGCGTGGCTCTGGTCGCCGGTGGCACGGGTGGATTGGGGCGTTCCGTAAGCCTGGCGTTTCTGGAAGAAGGTGCCAGGGTCGTTGTTACGTATCGAAGCCAGACGGAGTGGGACGCTTTGAAAAGTGCAGCGGGCGCGAATGCTACGCGGCTCGAAGGGCACAGTGTTGACGTCACCGATGAAGCGGCAGTGCGCCAGCTCGTCGAGAAGATTTTTGCCAAACATGGTCGGCTGGATGCGCTGGTAAATACCGTGGGTGGGTATGCGGGAGGACTGAAACTCTGGGAAATGGACACGAAAGTTTTCGAGCAGATGTTGGCTTTAAATCTCCGGTCTGGTTATGCGTTGTCCCGTGCCGCGGTCCGCGCCATGCTCAAGCAGGGACGCGGCGCGATTGTGAACGTCGCCGCCAAGGCGGCCTTCGATCACGCCGCTGGCGCCGCTGCTTACGCCGCTTCCAAGGCGGCCGCGGTTGCCATGTTGGATTCTCTGGCCGCCGATTTAAGGGGCAGCGGCGTGCGCGTCAACACGATTCTTCCCAGCATTATTGACACGGAGGCAAACCGCAAGGCTATGCCGAAAGCGGATTTCTCGAAATGGCCCAAACCCCAGGACATTGCGCGCGTCATCTTGTTCTTGTGCACTGACGAGGCCAGGGTCATCCACGGCGCAGCCATCCCCGTTTACGGAGACACCTGAATTTTTCATGCCCCGCGAGCACGGCGGGAAACAGCGGCAGCCGGTTTATGGAATTCTTTGCGGACCTGGCCAATCAATCCCTCTCGTACAACTCGATAAGCACTTTGCCCCCATCCGGAGATGGAACCAGGAAAAAGTTGATTCGTGTTCCGGCTGCGCCCGGCCGCGTCTCAGGATAGACGGGCGCGACGCGGAATTTCTCCTTCAGGAGTTCCGTCGCGCGTTCAACGTTCGAACAGCAAAACTCCACCTGCTGCACCCCTTCTCCAAACTTAGCTAGATATTTGGCAATAGCCCCTGAGCCGCCCGGCTCCCGCGTCGTCAATATGTCCAGCGAAACGCCATTCGCAAAATGCAGTTCGAACTCCTCGGCATCCTGGTCGGCGGGAATTTCCGCGAGCTTGGGTGTCCCATGGGCAATTCGAATTCGGCCAAATGTATCGCGTTGCACCGCGACTCCCACCGTTATGTCCGGCTTGGGGTCAAGGAGCAGAGTGGCGAGCTCGTTGTCCGTCCACCAATCAGAAATGGCGGATCCGGCAGCCGCACGCCCCAAAGCGTAGATTTCTTCCGCCGCCGTCTGCCTTACGGTCGGCTCTGGCGACGAAAGACTTGCAATCGCTGCACTTACGGGACTGGACATGGGAACGTCAGGAATTGTAGCGTGAGGGCGAAGCCAATAGAAGCTTCCTTGGGATGCCGACCGCCAAAAGACGCAACGAAAGCAATTCTTCTTTCATCTGAGGGGTATGCCAAAACCAGTTTTGCTTACCGTGGATGACGACCCTGAGGTCCTTCGCGCTATCGAGCGGGATTTGCGCGGGCGCTATGCGGATCGCTACCGCGTCATGCGCGCGAATTCTGGCAGCGCGGCCCTCGCCACTCTCCGTGAATTAAAGACCCGCAACAATCCCGTCGCCCTCCTTCTCGCCGACCAGCGCATGCCTCAGATGGACGGCGTTGGCTTCCTTTCCGAAGCCATGGAAATGCACCCGCTCGCCAAACGCGCCTTGCTCACTGCCTATGCCGATACCAGCGCCGCCATCGATGCCATCAACGAAGCCCGCGTCCACTACTACTTCATGAAGCCCTGGGACCCTCCCGAAGAAAAGCTGTTTCCCGCGCTGGACGACCTCCTTCACGACTGGGCTTCCGTGTTTCGTCCGCCCTACGAGGGCATCCGCGTTCTCGGCACGCGCTGGTCCAATCGCTCCTACGAACTGCGCGATTTTCTCGCCCGCAATCAGGTGCCCTACCAGTGGATTGACGTGGAGCTGGCGGAAAGCGACCCCGAAGTGCGCGGACTTGTCAATTCGCTGGGCCCTGAAGGGCAAACACTTCCGTTGATCCTGTTCCCCGATGGGGCGCGACTTGCTGAGCCGCCTCTTCCGCTGGTGGCAGACAAGATTGGCTTGCGCACCCATGCCCAGACCCACTTCTATGACCTCGCCATTGTCGGTGGCGGCCCCGCGGGGCTCGCCGCGGCAGTTTACGGCGCCAGCGAAGGCTTGCGCACCGTGATGATCGAGCGCGAGGCTCCCGGCGGTCAGGCGGGCCTGAGCTCACGCATCGAAAATTATCTCGGTTTTCCTTCCGGGCTTACGGGGAGCGATCTCGCCCGCCGCGCCGTCGCGCAGGCAAAACGCTTTGGCGTTGAGATTCTTTCACCGCAGGAAGCGACCGGCGTTCGAATCGATGGTCCGTATCGTTACTTGAAGCTCGCCGACGGCTCCGAGATCTCCTGTCACGTTCTTCTTCTCGCCATGGGTGTTCAATGGCGGACTCTTGACGTGCCGGGCATCGATCGCTTTCAAGGCGCTGGCGTTTATTATGGCGGTGGAACTTCGGAAGCCATCGCGTGCAAGGGCGAAACTGTGTACATTATCGGCGGCGCAAACTCCGCCGGCCAGGCCGCCATGCACTTCTCTAAGTTTGCCGAAAAAGTCATCATGCTCGTCCGCGGGGCATCCCTCGCGAGCACCATGTCGCACTATTTGATCGAGCAAATCGAAAAGACTCCGAACATCGAAGTCTGGACCCGCACCAGCGTGGTCGCCGTTCAGGGAACATCGCGGCTCAGCGGCATCACCATCCAGTGTTCTCCTTCCGGAGAAACGAAAGACCTGCCCGCCGCCAGCCTGTTCATTTTCATCGGCGCGCAGCCGCGCACCGCATGGCTTGGCAACACCGTCGAACGCGACGACCGGGGCTTCATTCTCTCCGGCCCGGACTTGATCCGCGATGGCAAGAAGCCCGAATCGTGGACCCTCAGCCGTGATCCCAGCTTGCTCGAAACCAGTGTGCCCGGAATTTTTGTTGTGGGCGACGTGCGTCATGGATCGGTCAAGCGCGTCGCTTCGGGTGTTGGCGAAGGCGCCGTTGTCGTGCAGTTCATGCATCAATACTTGGCCAAGGTTCAATGAGCCGAACGATGGACCAAGCGCGCATCGAAGCCCTGGTAGCGGACTTGCGCAAAGTCCTGCCCTTCGCGGATCAATCCCAGGACGATCTGGAATGGTTCGTCTCCCAATCCGAGGAGCGCCGCACACCCGTCGGTGAAATCACAGTCAAGGAAGGCGCGCC
The DNA here is from genome assembly GCA_003224145.1 of Acidobacteriota bacterium. Classification (GTDB taxonomy): domain Bacteria; phylum Acidobacteriota; class Terriglobia; order Acidiferrales; family UBA7541; genus Acidiferrum. The sequence goes on along the minus strand of QHYN01000211.1, from coordinate 20,034 downwards.
AGCGGACACCATGTTCGTCATCCTGGAAGGAGAATTGCGCGCTCGCCGCGAAAACGGTCCCGCAGATGGCCCGGTCTACAGCGCAGGGGCGGGCGATGTCACCGGCGTCCTGCCGTTTTCCCGGATGAAGAACTTCTTCGTGACCGTGCGCGCCGTTCTCCCTATGCGTACGCTCGCCTTTCCAGCAAGCAAGTTTCCCGAGCTCTTTCAACGCATGCCAGAACTGTCCCAGCGCTTGGTGGGATTGTTGACCGATCGCGTTCGAACCGTCACCCGCGAAGAGCAGCAGAGAGAAAAATTGGCCGCGCTCGGCAAATTGTCGGCGGGCCTCGCGCATGAGCTGAATAATCCCTCCGCTGCGGCGCGGCGATCGGCGGCCGCCCTCCGCGAATGCTTGCAGCGCATCCGCGTGGCCGGCCGCAATTCGAACCTTGGGCCGGAGGATTGCGGCTTGCTGGCACAGCGCGAGGAGCAGATCCGCGCCGGGTTGAAGCCCGCAAATTACAAAGACGAGTTCGCCCGTGTGGACCGCGAGGAGGCCATCCAGAGCTGGCTGGAAAACCGCGGTGTCGCGGAAGCCTGGAAGCTCGCTCCGCTCCTCGCCGATTCGAATCTGACGAACGAACATCTCGAAACCTTTGCGAGTGCTGCGGAAACATCGCTTGGACCCGAATTGACCCGTTTCGCCACGCTCCTCGAAATGGAGCGCATTGCTTCCGAGCTGGAAAACAGCACCGCGCGCATTTCCGATCTGATTAAAGCGATCAAGGAATATTCGTTCATGGACCAGGCGCCGCTCCAAGAAGTAGACATCAAAAACAGCCTGGAAACGACCCTGACCATCATGCACCACAAACTGAAACGCGGCATCGAGGTGACCCGCGATTATGCTCCGGACTTGGCGAAAGTGATGGCTTACGGAAGCGAGCTGAATCAGGTGTGGACCAACCTCATCGACAATGCCGCCGACGCCATGGGCAATACGGGAAAACTTCTCGTGCGCGCCGTCCGCGAAAATGAATACGTGCTCGTGGAAATCGTTGACAATGGCCCGGGCATTCCTCCCGAAGTGCAATCCCGGATCTTCGAGCCGTTTTTCACCACCAAGGGCGTGGGCGAAGGCACGGGGCTCGGTTTGGACGTCGTGCACCGCATCGTCCAGAAAATGCGCGGCCTTGTCACCGTCAAGTCCGTGCCCGGTGACACTCGCTTTCAAGTGCGCATTCCCATTCAAGCCGCACTGTGAATCGAAGGAGATCAAAATGGCGGAACCGTGTACGCATCTCGATCAGATTCACAAAGTCAAATCGAAGACCAAAGGTTGCGAAGAATGTCTCAAGATGGGCGACAGTTGGGTGCATCTGCGCCTGTGTCTGAGTTGCGGCCACGTCGGCTGTTGCGACTCTTCGAAAAACAAACACGCCACGAAACATTTTCATGCTACGAAGCATCCCGTCATTCGTTCGCAAGAGCCGGGCGAAAACTGGATGTGGTGCTACATCGACGAAGTCATGTTCGAAGAAGATTGAATTTTAATGTTCCCCACAATTCGCGAGCCACGCTCGCCAATTCCTTTGCAGGGGCGCAGCATGCCGCGCCCTAGTTGCTTGTGCGCTTACACTCGCCCCATTGGGAGAAGCGGTTTAACTTTTGCTCCCCGCCGGTGTCAGAAGCGAAGCGAGCAGCGCGAGCAAGAGCACGCCGCCAACCACGGCGAGCGAGATGCTCACCGGAATGTGCAGCCATCGCTCGCCGATCATTTTTCCGCCGATAAAGACGAGAACAACCGCCAATCCTTCATCCAGGAAACGCAGGCGGTCAATGACTCCCGCCAGCAGAAAATAAAGCGCACGCAATCCGAGAATCGCCAGCACATTGGACGTGTACACGATGAACGGATTCCGGGTGATCCCGAAAACGGCGGGGATCGAGTCGACCGCCAGCGTCACGTCCGTGATTTCGACGACCAACAGCACGAGAAACAGCGGAGTCGCGAATAATTTTCCCGCGTTGCGCACAAAAAAATGCTCGCCCTCGTAGGTGCGGGTCACGCGCAGATGCGTGCTGGCAAATCGGACGATGCGACTTTTTTCCGGATGCACATCCGCTTTTTTGAAAAACATGCGAATTCCCGCGTACACGAGGAATCCGCCCAGCACGTACAGCACCCAGGAAAAGTGCTCGATTAATTCCGCGCCTACGCCGATCATCACGCCGCGCATGACCAGCGCGCCCACGACTCCCCACTCGAGCAAGCGGTGCTGCAAGCGATCGTCCACGGCGAACGCGCGGAAAATCACCAGAAACAAAAACAGATTGTCGACGCTGAGTGCTTTTTCGATCAGGTAGCCGGTGAAGAATTCGAGCGCGGGCTGCTCCCCGCGAAAATAAAGGACGCCCAGGCCGAAGAGAACGGAAATCGCAATCCAGCAGAAGCTGGAGAGGGCGGCTTCGCGTAGCTTGATTTTGTGCGGGTGGCGATGGAAAACGCGCAGGTCGAGCGCGATGGAAATCACCACAAAAAGATTGAAAACAAACCAATTGAGCGGCGTGCCCATGGCGGCTGCGCTGGCGCGCTAGGGGGTCGAACCGGGCGCTTCCGTGGTGTTCAGATTCGAGAGTTCGACGCGAGTGGTTTGGCCCGCTTCGATTTTCACGGGGACGTCCCAGCGCACGCGCATATCGCCGGCGTTGGCGTCGAGGTTGAGCGAAGAAATCCAATAATTGCCCGGCGGGAGGCCGGAAACGGAAGCGTGGCCTTCGAGGTCCGTGTCGGCCTTGGCGGCGAGAAATTGGAGCTGCGCGAGATCCGGCGCGGTGCGCTGGACGCGCTTGCGGCGCTCGCTCTGAAGGGCAACCCATTTTCTTTGCGGATTGACGCCGTCCAATTCGAGTTCGACGCCGGAGACGCTTTCCGGATGCGAGCGGATGAATTTCAAAAGCGCGGTCATATAGTCCTGCTTGAGCTTTTCGTACTTCTCGGGATGCTGCGTGCGATCCGCGTCCGTATATTTCGGCTTGGGAAGGCCGGCGGTGACGCCGCCGCTGTTGGAGCGCTGGTAGGCCAGCAGGAATTCCGGGACGTGGAGGATGTCCTCCGGGGAGAGCAATTTGTCGAGGTCGGGCTGGGTGAGGTCGAACGTATCGTGGCTCTTGAGCCAAGCGGTCAGCTCGGGAGAGACCTTGAGGCTGTTGATGAATGTGTCGCGGGCAGGGGGAGGATCTTTTTCTTCGGCTTCCTTGACAATCTGCGTGTAGCTCTTGGTGAGGATGAAGAAGGTGAATTGGCGGACGGGCTCCGGCCTGGCGGCGGTGGGGGTGATGCGCGCAGTGAATTCGAGCGAGCCGGTGGCGGTTTGCGCGGGCGAGGAACTCGCCAGCAGGAATGCCGGCAGGAACAGAATGAGAGCGAAGGTGGCTGCGTTTCTCATGGCGAAATCGTAGCAGATTGCGGCAGGGTGAAGTAAAAGGAAGTGGCGGTTGTTGAATCCGTTGGCCGCGCAAAGGGAAGGATCTCATTTGCCGGGTCGAACCTCCGGCATGTGAGAAGAGAAATAGAGAGGGCAAATGGGAATGGATGTGACAGGCGGGACACAGTGGGGCGCTGCGATTCGAACGATCTGTGGAAAAGTTTTGGTGAGAATGCAAGCGCATCGAGGAAAGGTCAAAACCCCGATAAGGCGGTGCAACGATTAGCTCACGGAGAACACAATATGGATACCGGAGAGGAATTGTTATTGGGCAAAAGGAGCAAGATGCCATTCTTTGGCAATCCATCCGGGTCGGCCCCGAGAATCTGGATTTCAGCCGCAGTAGGTTGGGACTTCACCGGAGGTTCTTAGGAGCTCATGAAACCGCACAATCCAATCGACCACGTGGTGATCATCGTTAAGGAAAACCACAGCTTTGACAATTATTTTGGCACCTTCCCCGGCGCCAATGGCGCAAACCTTCCGGCAGCGCAAGACCCTCCGGCCGGCGGCGACCCACGGCATGATCACGCGGCGTGGCTGGAGCGGGCGACGCACGCGACGAAGGAGCAGTACAGCGAAGCGGACATTCCCGCCTATTTTTCGTTTGCGAGACAATTCACGCTGTGTGACAACTATTTCACCGAAGTGGCCAGCCAGTCCGAACCCAACCATCTGATGCTCATCGCGGCGGCTTCGCCGATCATCGACAATGCCAACAAGAACCGGAGGTACCAGCCGCAGGAACCCTTCAAAATTCCGACGCTGCCGAAGGCGCTGGAGAAAGCGAAGCTGACCTGGGCCACGTACGGCGACCCGGGGTCTAGCTACTTCAAGAAAATCGTGGAGCTGAAAGGCAGCAAGAATATTCTTTCGTGGACAAAATTCGACACGGACGCGGCGGCAGGGAAATTGCCGAACGTGTCGTGGGTGTACGCGCCGGGCAGTCCCGTCGAGCTTTCCGAGCACCCGCCCTACGGGAAAAACACCGGGGAGAAAACGGTGAAATTAGGGAGCCAGTGGACGGCAGACCGCGTCCGCAAACTGGGGCAGAGCAAGCTTTGGGCGAACTCGGTGACCTTTATTACCTGGGACGATTGGGGCGGCTGGTACGACCATGTCGATCCGCCACCACTGGCGAAGCCACCGCTGCAGAGCAAGTGGACGGGTGGAAGTCCGGCGAAAGGACCGAGTTATGCGAATACCCAATTCAGCTATGGGACGCGCGTCGGGTGCCTCGTGATCAGTCCCTACTCCAAGCGGGGAATTTCCAAGGCGTTTCATTCGCATGTCAGCCTGGTGAAGTTCTGCGAAGTGACGTTTGGGTTGAAGCCGATCAACACGCGAGACGCGGCTTCGGATGATATGTCCGATTGCTTTGACTTCACGCAAAATCCCTTGCCACCACCTGGTCAGCTGTACAAAAAGCCCATAGGGAAAAAGAAAGCAGATCCTTCGGCTTCGCTCAAGCTGCTGATTCTCGAGGTGCAAAAGAAGGGGTAAATGCTGAGAAAACGTCTGTGGGTTCTGAGCCTTTCTGGGGTCGGCCTTGTCGGATGCAATCAGCATTCGGCAAGTCCCCCTCAGCCGAAAGAAGAAGCCGTAATCGCGGCAGGTGAGATAGGTTCACGGTTGCCTGATTTCTCCATAAAGGATTTGCAAGGGCGCGAGGTTTCCTCCGCTGATCTTCGCGGCAAGGTGGTGCTGATTGATTTTTGGGCCACATGGTGCCAACCGTGCAAAAAGGAAATGCCGGGTTATCAGAACCTCTTGGATCGCTATGGTCTCGCGGATTCGCGGTTATCGGGTTCAAATTTGACACCATGATGGATATGGAAGACCCAGTTACGTTTGCGAAGAAAATCGGAGTCCGTTATCCGCTGGCGGTAGCTGCTGATGACTTGAAGCAGAAGTTCGGCGGCATTGAAGGTTTACCGACCACGCTGCTCTACGACCGCCATGGAATACTCCGGAAGAAGGTCATCGGGTTTGAATACACGGAAGTGATCGAATCGGAACTAAAACCGCTTCTTTGAATGGCGCGTCCCCTCTACAGCTCTTAATAAGTTGAACCAGGGGCCCCGGGGCGTCAGATGGCGAGCCATAATGTCAATATGTGTGCTGAACAAAACACCATCTCGCCGGAAGTGTTGCGACGCGTAATTTGGATTCAGACCCTAACGCTCATCTGGATGAGTGTGGAAGCGGTGGTGTCTTTGGGAGAAGCTTGGATGGCCCGCAGTCCAGCCCTTCTCGCCTTCGGAGGCGATAGCGCGGTCGAACTTCTCTCAGCGGCTGTTGTGTTTTGGCGTTTTTACACACGATCTCAACGGGACCATGCGGAGGACCGGGGGCAGAATTGCTGGCCTCTTGCTCTTCGTCCTGGCGGCCTTTATTGCTAGTGCTTCAGTTCTGACGCTCTTGGGACACCTCGAACCCCGTCCTAGTCCCATTGGGATAGCCCTCCTCGTGCTTGCCGCGATGATCATGCCTTGGCTTGCAGCACAAAAGCGGCGGCTCTCAATTACTACTGCCAGCGCCGCATTGCGGGCGGACTCTGCCGAGTCCGCAGTCTGCGGCTACTTGGCTTTGATCGCTTTGGTGGGTCTGGTCGTCAGTGCGGTTTGGAAAGTGAGTTGGGCAGACCCCGTCGCCGCGCTAGCATTGCTGCCGCTGATTGTGCGTGAAGGCTGGGAAGCGAGGAAGGGCAAACCTTGCTGCCATTGAAGCGCCGGAGCCTCATCCGCGCGGGGTGTGCAATGCTGTGGCACGCGGGTGAGCTAGTTGGAAGGAGGGCCTTTATGGGATCGTCGGAACGTTAGAGGATGCCGGGCTTCGCGACAAATCGCAGGGACCTCCACAAATCGGAGGAAAACCCGGCGCTACGAGACGGCGACATAAAGTCGCCGCTACAGCTTAGTGCTGGCAGCGGCGGTACAGCGTCGCCAGGACCATGAGGTCGGACAGCGTAAACAGCCACTGGTCCGCCTGCTTACCCGCCGCAGCTGCCGCGCGCACGATAAAGCCGATGTGCCGGGTGCGCGCCAGATTGTGGAGATGCTCGAGGCAGATGCCCGTCAGGGTGGCAGTCTCCGTGTCTGTGAAGACCTTCTGGCTCGACTTGACCTTGATCATGGCTTTGCCCTCAATCCTCAATCCAAGGAGAGGCCCATGGCTCCGCGCTGGCGGGGGCTACAGCGCGGGGCGTTGGACCTGTATTCGTGGCCCTTCTCCTCCTGATTCGCATTATAGTTGCTGCGAGTGGGTTTTCAATCGGGTGGGGACAGCAATTGTTGGGCGGAAGAATGCGAGTTCTACGGTCCGGTAAAGCCCTGAAGCATCGGTGGGATGCCGGAGCGGCCTTGGACGAAGAGAAAGCGGCAGCTTGGCCCCGACAGGAGTCGCGGTAGACTTGCTGCTTTCCAGGGCGCGGGCAGCGTCAGAAATGGATGACGATGCCGATGGAGGCGCGAGTGCAATTGACGGTGTTGCCCGAGTTGTGCAGGCCAACATAGTCCACCTGCGGGCGGATAGCCAGATGCGGAGCGAATCCGAGATCCACGCCGCCGCCGACGCTAAAGGCAAATTGGTCGGAGGAAAGGCCGCCACCGCTGACACGCGAGCCGCCGACCAGGGCTTGCACGAAAGGATTGATTTTGACGGGGTTGCGAAGAGTCAGGCGCGGGCCAAAGAGATAGGTGTAGGTATTCAGGGAAACGCCGCCGGGAGAGGCGTGGTAAGCGCCGAAATCGCCCACAAGACCCAGCCACCGGTTAGGGTTGTAGGCGATGGAGCCGCTGGCCCCGTTCTGGTTGATGCCGTTTGAGCCGCCCAAGCGGAAGTAGGAATAGCTGCCGGAGACGTCTACGGACTGCGCGCGCGACGGAATGGCGAATAAGAATAACCCGAAGCCCAAGAAGATCAGCTTTTTCATCGGACTGTGTCCTTTCGAGCGTGATTGAGCGTTGAACGTGCAGAGCCGCTTACGAGGCAGCAGGGACGGAGCGAGCAGCCGTCGCGGGGACTCGGACTCATCCTAATTGTGAGGGAGCCTGGCGGAGATTGGCTGGAAAGCATAGGGAGTTTTCCACAGGCGCAACAGCGGGTACGATGGGCGGGGCAAGCCTCGTACCTACGCGACGGGAGAGAGGGCAGGCGTGGTCTGTTAATCGGAAGAGGGTGCGCGGGCTAGGCGGATTTGGCTTTGGACCTGAGTAATTTGGCGAGCTTTTCGATTTCTTGTGTTTGTTTGACGATGTGGAGGGAGAAAACGTCGGTGGTCGCGGTTTTCTGGAGTTCGTCGCGCAGAGCGGAGGTGAGTTCGTAGAGGCGCTCGACGCCTTCGCGGAATTCCTTTTCGTTTTTGAGGAGGAGGGTGCGTTTGGCGGCGGCGTCCGCGGCGGGACTGGAGTGAACGTCTGCCGGGTTGCCTTTTTCAGCCGGCTCGGGAGGTGGCGGAGGAATGATCGGTCGCTGCGCGCAGAGCATTGTGGGCATTGTTGCCAGGGCACTGGCGGCAGCGGCGACGCTCATGACGAATGCACGCCGGGATTCACGCATGGCGGCCTCCTGAGAAAAGACTTGAGAGAAACAGTATAAAGGAGACGCAGGATGGCGGTGGACCGAGTTAGTGAGTTGGTGGAAGGGTGTCTAGATAAGGCGAAAGACAACTTCGATGGTGACCCACGTGGGAACGGTGTGACGAGCGGCGTCTTGCGCGGGAACAAATTTCCAGGCGCGGACGGATTGCACGGCGCGGTCATCGAGGCCCATGCCGATTCCCTGAACGATTTGGATTTGCGAAGCGCGGCCGTCGGCGCCGACCAAAACACGCAACGTGACTTTTCCTTGTAGCTTGGCCTCGCGAGCTTCGTCGGTATATTGCGGATCGGGGCAGTAGGCGCAGGCCGGGCGGGTGACGATGTTCGCGTAAGGGCCATTGTAGGAATCGCCTTGGCCGACGCCAGGTCCTTCGTCATCGCCCATCCCGCCCTTTTTGCCCGAACCGAAACCGTGGTCTTTGCCTGGGCCCGCTGAGTTGGAATCGTCTTTCATCCAAGGCAATCCCAGATTCGTAACCGGAACCGGGAACTGAGGTGCATTCGGATCAAACACCGATGACGGAACGGGAAGTTCGGGAGTCGGGTTGACGGTCCGACGCGGAGGCAGCAGAGGCACGGACGAGCCGGGGGCAAGAAGACCGTGCCTTGCCGGTCTTGGGTCAGATTCGCCGCCGCCACTCTTCAATCCAAGGGACGCCTGACCGAAATGGCTATGGTCGGTCATGGCAAAGAATGCAAAAGGCCCCCTGGACGGAATCTCCGGTCCAGAACCAGCCGCTTGTGGGTTGCGCAACTGAACATGAACGAAGAGCATTCCTAAGATGAACGCCATGTGCGCGAGGAAGGAGATCGTACGCGATCCGCTGGCAGCAGAAGCGTTCCGCCATTTCAAGAGGTGGAGGGGAGCGCCGTTGGCGGTGGAAGGGAAGGCGGGCGGGGACGCGAGGAGTTGATAGAAATTCTCGCGGACGCGATGAAACAAGGAATTCTGCGAAGACGAAAAGGAGAACGGGGCCCGGGAAAATGGATCGGGCATGGGCGGGCCTCCAAGCACGCCTCTGGATTATCCCGACGAACTGTTGGAGGCGAGCGGGCGACGCGTGGTGAGAAGCAAAGGGCAGAAGATTGGTTGCCTGAAGAGAGATACGATGGATGGATGTGAAGAAAACAGAATCAGTGCAAAGTCCATGGAAAACACAGAAAGCACGGAGCAAAAGGGACAGCAAAAATTCGAGAACGGAGCTACCTATAGCGGGACAAGACTCAAAGGAGCCGGAAGCCGACTTCGATGACGGCGCTGCAGTTGACGGGTTTGCCGTTCGGCCCGGTACATGGGCGCATTCTCCAGGTTCTTACGGCTGAGATGGTTTTTTCTTCCAGTCCGAGGCCGGGGCCGCGTAGTACGCGCGGATCAAGCACGCGCCCATCCACAGTGACAGTGATCTGTAGCGTCACGACGCCTTGGTACTTGGCCTTGCGGGCTTCGTCGGAATATTCGGGATCCGGACAATAGATGCAAGCAGGCTGGCCGACGCCGTTCACGCCGGCGCGGAACATACCGCCGCCCGTGCCGCCGCCTTCACCGGGACCAAGACCGCCGCCGGAGCCGCTGCCGATGCCTCCACCCTGGCCGGTGCCGATGCCGCCGCCACCGCCGGGACCACCGGAGAAGTTGACGGAAGCGGCCAGCGGATCACCCATGTTGTTGAGAGCCGGATTGCTGACCTTCAAATCCGGAGGACCGAGGAGCGAAGGATCCATCGGAAGCTTGGGATTCGGATTCCTAATGGTTGCCACCGGCGGAGTATATTGCGTCCACTGGAACTTTGGCGCCCGGCCCTTTGTGGGCGGCAGCTGCTCGTGGGTCCCACCGCCACCACCACCGCCGGCTTTGTTGGCGCCCGCGGGAAGCTTGGCGACGTAAGGCGAAATATCCAAGGGCGTGATGTCGAGCTGTTTGTTTTTCGCTTCAGTCGCCGGCACCACGCTCGTCCAAATCGGCACGGCAATCATTGCAAACACCACCAACCCGTGCAGCGCAATGGCAATCGCCTGACTCGTGCCGAACTTTTCGTCCTTGGACCAGATGTCTTTGACCTTGATGGGCTTGATCCCCGGTGGAAGAGGGGGCTGCTTCGGAGGCGAGAAAAAGTCCCTGATGCGCGTGCCGAAGCCGCCAAAATTCGCGCCCCAAGCTACAGCCAATCTACTGTTGACGGGGCGATTCGCAGCGGGGCTGGAGCGGAAAAATTCCGAGAGGTTGGCAGCGAACCCAGTACCGAAGGAAGTCTGCGTGAAGGGCGCATCCTTGCGCTCGCGCACCTTGATGGGCCGCTCGGTGAGGAATTGCTTGAGATTGGACCAAAAATTGTCGGGGACGAGAATAGGGGGCCTGCCGAACCTTGGGACATAAGGGGCGCGAACGGAAGGCTGTGAGCCAGTGGCAGACACTCTGGGCCTCGAAGATTGAGCTGGCAGAAGATCGATAAATTTGCCCGGCACCGTGTACCTCTAATTATAGACGCAGGTCTCCTGCGTTCGGTAAGTCTACACCGATAGGATTCGCGCAGGCCGGGAAAGGTTGCGCGTCCTAGCGGCTGACACCGCCTAGCATTCATTGTAACATACGTGGTTCAACTGCTTTCCGATGTTTCCCGCCGTACACCTGCACTAACGGACGGCATGCAGGCAAAGAAGGGGTATCCGAGCGCTCAGAACTATGACCGAACCATTGGAACTGAAAAAGACGCTGAACCTGCCCAAGACGGATTTTCCGATGAAGGCCAACCTGCCGCAGAACGAGCCGAAGCAACTGGAAGCATGGTATGCGAGAAAGATTTATGAACGCATCCTGGAAGCGCGGAAAGGCAAACCACTGTTCGTGTTGCACGACGGGCCGCCGTATCCGACGGGGGAGATTCACCTCGGAACGGGGCTGAACAAGATTCTGAAGGATTTGATTGTCAAGACCAAGAGCATGGCGGGGCACTACGCTCCGTACGTGCCGGGATGGGATTGCCACGGCCTGCCCATCGAGACACAAGTGGAAAAAGAGCTCGGGGAAAAAGGAAAAGTGCCGCCGGCAGAGTTTCGAAAGCTGTGCCGGAAATTTGCGACGCGCTATGTGGAGCAGCACAAACGGGATTTCAAACGCTTGGGGATTTTCGGGCGGTGGAACGATCCGTACTTGACGATGAGCTTTGGCTACGAAGCCACGATCGCGGGCGCGTTTCTGGATTTCATGGAGAAAGGTTACGTCTACCGCGGGCGCAAGCCGGTGTATTGGTGCATCTACGATTGCACGGCACTGGCGGAAGCAGAAGTCGAGTACGAAGATCACAGCAGCCCGTCGATCTGGGTGAAGTTTGGCGTAGTAGGCGGTGGCAAAGGAGACGCGGCGAAGATCGGCAAGGACGTGAGCGCAGTGATTTGGACCACCACGCCCTGGACGCTGCCACACAATCGCGCGCTGGCGTTTCATCCCGGTTCTGAATATGTGGTCGTGGAGACGGAAAAAGGCGCGCTGTTGCTGGCCGCCGACCGCGTGACCGCCCTGCAAGCAGAGAGCGGGATCAAGGAAGCGAAAGTCCGCGGCACGTTCAAGGGCAGCGATTTCGAGGGGATGAAGTTCCAGCATCCCTTTGTGCCTATCGAAGTGCCCGGGATTCTGGCGGATTACGTGACGCTGGATCAGGGCAGCGGGATTGTGCACACGGCTCCGGGCCACGGCGCAGACGATTTTTATTCGGGGCAGAAATATGGACTGGAGATTTACGCGCCGCTTGACGACAAGGGCGTGTATCTCGAAGGCTTGCCGGAATATAAAGGCAAGGATGTATTCAGCGCGAATCCCATCGTCGTGAAGCTTCTGGAGGATCGTGGCGCGCTGCTCGGCAATCACGACTATAAGCACAGCTACCCGCATTGCTGGCGCTGCCACAATCCCGTGATTTTCCGGGCGACGGAACAGTGGTTTATCAAGATGGATCAGGCCGCGCAAGGCAGGCAAAAGACGCTGCGTCAGGAAGCGCTGGAAGAAATTCACCAGGTGAAATGGATTCCCGCGTGGGGCGAAGACCGGATGTACGAGATGATTGAGAAGCGGCCGGACTGGACCGTTTCACGGCAGCGCTTCTGGGGCGTGCCGATCATTGTTTTCTATTGCGACGGCTGCGGTAAGCGGCTCGAAGATTACAAGGCGCTGCGCAATGTGGTGAAATGGTTCGAGAAAGAAGGGGCGGACGCGTGGTACCAGCACTCCCCTGAAGAATTGCTTCCGCCCGGCACGAAGTGCCCTTGTGGCGCCTCCAAGTGGCGCAAAGAGAACGACATTTTGGATGTGTGGTTTGATTCTGGCTCATCGAATCTGGCGGTACTCACGCCCGAGAACGGGCTTGTCGAACGAGGGCAGGACTGGCGGCCGGCGGACGTTTACCTGGAAGGGCCGGACCAGTATCGCGGATGGTTTCATAGCTCGCTGCTGGTGGCGACGGGAGTGCGGGACGCCGCGCCGTACCGTGGCGTCGTGTCGCACGGCTGGACGCTCGACGAGCACGGCCGGCCGATGTCCAAGTCGCTGGGGAATGCACTTTATCCGATTGAAATTTGCGAGCGCTGGGGCGCGGATTTGCTGCGGCTGTGGGTGGCGTCGGTGGAATACCAGGCCGACATGAAAATGAGCGAGCGGGTGATGACGCAGCTCAGCGAGGCGTACCGCAAGATTCGAAATACGTTCCGGTTCGCACTGGGCAACCTGAGCGATTTTGCTCCCTCGCGGGATGCGCTGACAAACGACCAGCTCGAAGAAATTGACCGCTGGATGCTGGACCGCACGGCGGAACTGGTAAAGAAGTGCCGCGAGTGGTATGCCAATTACGAATTCCACCGCGTCTATCACGCGATCCACGATTACTGCGTTGTGGACCTTAGCGCGTTTTATTTCGATGTGCTGAAAGACCGCTTGTACACGAAGGCGGCGAAGAGCAAAGCGCGGCGCTCGGCGCTAACCGCGATCTGGAAAATCACCAGCGCGCTGGTGCGCCTTGCTGCGCCAGTGCTGGTTTTCACGGCCGAAGAAATCTGGAAATTCTTCCCCAAGACGTCCGTCGACCCCGAAAGTATCCACATCGCTTTGTTCCCTGAAGTTAGCGAGTTTCAGACCAACATGACAGCCGCGCAAAGAGAGGAGTGGCAACGAATCCTCCTCGTTCGCGACGAAGCACTGAAGGCTCTCGAGGGCGCGCGCAATGCTAAGAAGATCTCCAGCGGTTTGGAGGCTAAGGTAATCCTGCATGCCAGCCATTCCCTGGCGGACCTGCTCGAGAAGCACGCTGGTATTCTTCCGGCCCTGCTTATCGTTTCTCAGGTCCAGCTTGGAGGTGCGATGGAACCTCCGATTCTCAGGCCTATCACGCTTCCCGGCCTTGAAATTTCGGTTGCACGTGCTTCGGGCAAGAAGTGCGAGCGTTGCTGGAATTACTCGACGCATGTGGGCGAGAACAAGCGCTACCCGACGGTTTGTGAACGCTGCAGCGAAGCCCTCGCGGAAATCGAGAATGCGCTCGCCGCGCACAACTGATGTATCGGCACCAGTGGCACAGCCTTCAGGCTGTGCGCTTTTCTAAGTCGAACGAGTAAAAAGTTCGGTCATTCGAGCGCTATAGAAAGGCTCATGTGCATCTTCCATTCCGCCTCCGGTGGTTTTGGCTCACACTCTGCATCGTCTTGCTCGATCGCGCGACGAAGGCTTGGTTCGAAGCGCGGACCGTCGAAGGTTGGCGGCAGGAAATCATTCCCAATTTCATTTACCTGGTGCACAGCCGCAATCCGGGAATTGCGTTCGGTGTCCTGGCGGATTCCGCTTCGCCAACAACGCGCGTCATTTTAATTGCGGGCTCCCTGGTGGTGATGGGCGTGCTGGCATGGCTGTTGGTGGCGGGCAAAAGTGGCAGTGCAATGGGCGCGGCCGGCCTGGCGCTGCTGCTTGGCGGAGCTGCGGGTAACGTGACCGACCGCATCTTTCACGGCGCAGTGACCGACTTTTTCGAAGTGTGGTTCGGGACGTATCACTATCCAGCATTCAACGTAGCAGATTCGGCCATAACAATCGGCGCTGTGCTCATCCTTCTTGACGTATTATTTAGCCGCAAGCACGAAACATCCCGTCAAAGTCCCTGAAGGTTTTGTTCGAGGAGGAGTCCATGGGCAGGTGGAACAATCTGAACCGCCGCGAATTCCTGACAAGCGCACTCAGTGCCGCAGCCTCTTTTTATGTCCTGCCTCCCGGTCATGGCCTCGCGGGTGAATTGCTAAACCCACAGATGCGTTTCGCGCCCTTCAGCTTTCCGGAGGAATTTATTTTTGGAGCCGCGACAGCCGCATATCAGATCGAGGGCGCGTGGAACGAAGACGGCAAAGGGGAATCGATCTGGGACCGCTTTGCGCACACCGTCGGCAAAGTGAAAGGCGGGTCTACCGGCGACGTGGCTTGCGATTCGTATCATCGTTACAAGGAAGATGTGGAGCTTCTGGAGAAGTTGAATTTGAAGAGCTACCGTTTTTCCATTTCCTGGCCGCGAATTCAGGCCGATGGCACCGGCAAACCCAACCCTAAGGGCTTGGACTATTACAAGCGCCTCACGGACGAGTTGCTTAAAGCGAAAATTCGTCCGCTGTGCACGCTCTATCACTGGGATCTGCCGCAAAAGCTGGAAGATGCCGGAGGCTGGCCGAATCGCGAGCTCGCGGGGCGCTTCACGGAATACGCGGAGATCGTCACCCGCGCGCTAGGTGACCGGATCTCCCACTGGTGCATTTTCAATGAGCCGTGGGTGTTCACCTTTCTGGGATATTCGTGGGGCATTCACGCGCCGGCGCGAACAAATTTCGCCGAATGCATGCGCGCCACGCATGTGGTGAACATCGCCCAAGGGCAGGCGTTCCGGGCCATGAAAACGGTCAATCCCAAATTACAGATCGGCACGGCGTTCAGTATGGCGCACTGCCAGCCGGCGACGGCTTTGCAAGAGGACCGCAAGGCTGCGGACCGCGCGCACGCGCTCGGCAATGTGTGGTTCGTTCAGCCGGCCTTGCGGGGCGATTACCCCGCGGCCTTTCCCGGACCGAATCCACTGGAGATGATGGGAGTGAAGTCCGGAGATCTGGAGCAGTGCCGCGCGCCGCTCGATTTTCTCGGGATCAATTACTATCGCCGCCAGTTGGTTTCGGCGATTCCGCCGGGCGAAGGCGAATCCGCCACCGGGGTGCACAATTTTGACGCGCATGAAGGCCCGCTGACCGATTTCGCCTGGGAAGTCTGGCCCACCGGCTTCTACGAGCTGCTGATGCGCATCTCTCATGAATACAAAGGGGTACCACTCGAAATCACCGAGAACGGCTGCTCTTATCTCGATTCGCCCGACGAGCACGGCCGTGTTCCCGACGAGCGCCGCATTCAGTTCCTCCGTGGGTATTTGGACGAGCTGGGCCGGGCCATGCTGCACAGCGTTAATGTCCGGGCTTATCATCACTGGAGTTTGATGGACAATTTCGAATGGGCCGAAGGCTACGCGCAACGCTTTGGCTTGGTTTATGTGGATTTCCGGACGCAGAAGAGGATGATCAAGGATTCCGGAAAATGGTACGCGAAGTTAGCGGAAACCGGCGACCTCGAGTGATGGAATTACCGGAGCAAGAAGAGGAAGACACCGGACAGCGTGCATCCGCTGCCGGAGAATTTCACAAACATTTCACAGTAGAGAGTAGCGAAGCGGGCCAGCGGCTGGACCGTGCCGTCGCCTTGCATTGCGCGCAGTTGAGCCGGACACGCGTGCAGGAGCTGATCGACGCCGGACTCGTTCTGGTGGACGGCAGTGCGGCAAAGAAGGGTTCGGTCCGTCTTCGGGGCGGTGAAGAGATCACCGTGGAAGCTCCGGAACGGCCCGTTATCGTCGCCAGAGCGGAAGCGATCCCGCTGGACGTTCTCTACGAAGATGGAGACGTCATCGCCATCAATAAACCGGCGGGGATGATGGTGCATGCGGGAGCGGGGAATGTTTCCGGCACGCTGGTGAATGCGCTGCTAGGGCGCGGGCAGGCCCTTTCGCAAGGCGGCGATCCTCTGCGGCCGGGAATCGTGCACCGCCTGGACAAAGAGACGTCCGGGGTGATTCTCATTGCTAAGAACGATGCGGCTCACGCAAAACTGGTAGAAGCGTTCCGGCAGCGAGCCGTGAAGAAAACGTATGTCGCGCTGGTGCAGGGGATTCTGAAGGAGAAGAGTGGGAGAATCGAACTGGCTATCGGCCGGGATCCCATCCATCGCACGCGAATGACCACGCCGCGGAAGTCCTGGCGCGGGGCAGCCATCTCGCGGGCGCGCGAAGCAAGCACGGACTGGCGCGCCCTCGCGAAGATCGGCAACACGACCCTGGTCGAGGTCCAACTGCACACCGGGCGCACGCATCAAATCCGCGTACACTTCTCCGCGCTGAAACATCCGGTAGTGGGCGATACGCTTTATGGGGCGGCGTCGCAATTGCGGGTCGGCAAAGTCGTCTTCCCAAAGTTGGAACGCAACTTTCTGCACGCGGCGAGGGTCGGGTTTGCGCAGCCGAGGACGGAAGGATGGATCGAGGTTCGCGCGGGCCTTCCTGCGGAACTGTACGATTTTCTGAAAAGACTTTGCGCCGCGGCGGGCGAGCCGCAAGGTCGAATTGACGCTGCGCTGGCGGGGTACCTATAATCGGTTATCCATGAGCAGGCGACGCATTTTTGCCTTAATTCTGCTGGTTGCGACTCTCCCGTTTGTCCCGCTCGTGGTCCGGGCGCAGCAACCTTCCGGCGAAGCTAAACCGCAAAGCCCGTCGCCACCGCAGAGCACGGCGCCAAACCAACAGCCTGCCCAGCAAAGCAATCAGACGTTCACCCGGGAAGTCACTCTCGTCGACGTGCTTTTCACCGTGCTGAACCGGCGCAACAAACTGGTGCCCGACCTGGATAAAGTTGACTTTAAAGTTCTTGACGAAGGCAAACCGCAAGAGATTCGCTTCTTCAGCAAGCAGACGGATTTGCCGCTGCGCATCGGCATCCTGATGGACACTTCCAACAGCATTCGCGACCGGCTCAAGTTCGAGCAGGATGCTTCGGTCAATTTTCTTTTCAGCGTGCTGCGGCGCAACAAAGATGAAGCTTTCGTCATGACCTTCGACGACGAGCCTCAAATCATTCAAGCCTTCACCAGCGACACAGGAGCGCTACGCGACGAAATCACGCGGACCCGCGCTGGCGGCGGCACGGCGATCTACGACGCCATCTACGAAGCGTGTATCAAGCAGCTGAATCACCCTCCTCGGCCGCCGGGAGATCAGCCCGACGTGGTTCGGCGCGTGATGATTCTGATTAGCGATGGCGAGGACAATCTGTCGACGCACACGCGCTCGGAAGCGATCGAGATGGCGCAGCGCACCAGCGTGGTCATTTATACGATCAGCACCAGCACGCAATGGGTTTCGCTTTCGGAAACCAACCCGAACAAAACGAGCGACCGCAAATATCATCTGACGGAAGGCGACAAAATTCTTCAAGACCTTGCTGAAGAAACCGGCGGCCGGGCGTTTTTCCCGTACCACGTCGACGATCTCGACCAGTCCTTTCAGGACATCGGCGACGAGCTCCGCAACCAGTATTCGATCGCCTACCTTCCGGCGAACTACGTCTTGGACGGGCGCTATCACAAAATCCGCATCGAAGTACCCGAGCACAAGGGCTACCAAGTACGCGCGCGCCGCGGCTATTTTGCGCGGGCGAATCGTGAGACCCCTTCTCAGCCGGCACCTGGTCCTTCGGGATCATCCTCGAATCCCTGATCTGTCTGAAGGGCATGCAGGAAGCGCCGCGCCGTTGAATCGCTGAGTGTGAAACGTGTTGCAGAGCGCGGGCGTCTCACATCTAGTCTTACATTCCGTTGGGCCAGTCATTCTCAAACAGCTCAGAAAGCAGAGGAACGGCAAGCGATGGTGCGAAAGCATAGAAACGCCTTAGTGATTCTGTTGTTGATGGCGGCTGTCCTGCCGCTGAGCGCGCAAGCGCCAAGCCATTCGGACCTAACCGCGATTTATCAGATCAAAGACGAGGGCTTCAATCATTCTCAGGTGATGGAGATCATGAGCTACCTCACCGATGTCCATGGACCGCGGCTGACCAATTCACCGAACATCAAGCAGGCGGCGGAATGGACCACGGGCAAAATGAAGGAGTGGCAGCTCGCCAACGTGCACCTCGAGCCGTGGGGGCCGTTCGGCAAGGGCTGGTCCAACGAACGTTTTTCCCTGCAGGCGATTTCGCCGCGGCCATTTCCTCTCATCGCATACGCCAAAGCCTGGACGCCCGGCACGAATGGTGCGGTGACGGCAGAGGCAGTGTGGGTGCCCATCCAAAAAGAAGAGGACATCGAAAAGTATCGTGGGAAGCTCAAGGGAAAATTTGTGCTCACCGCTCAGCAACCCGAAATTCCAGCGCGCTCCGAAGCACAGTTTCATCGCTACACCGATGCCGAGCTTGCCGAGGAAGCAACTCAGCCGGTTCCGGCGGCCCAGGCGGCTGCCGATGAGCGCCGCGCCAGATTTCGCGCGCAGCGGGAGCTGAACCAGAAAATTCAGAAGTTCCTCGTGGAAGAGGGCGTCGCCGTGTGGCTCGAGCCGTCGGGAGGCGACGACGGAACCGTCTTCGTGCAATCCGGCGGAGGGCGCGATTCCAAAGATCCGCCTGCTCCGCCGCGCGCGGCTGTTGCTAGCGAAAACTATGGTCGCCTCGTGCGCATGCTGGAAAAGAAGGTGCCGGTCACGCTGCAGGCGGATATTCAGAACAAGTTCTACGAAGACGACCTGAATTCCTTCAACATCGTTGGCGAAATTCCCGGCTCGGAAAAAAGCAAAGCGGACGAAGTGGTGATGATCGGAGCGCATTTCGATTCTTGGCACGCGGGAACCGGAGCCACCGATAATGGCGCTGGTTCCGGAGTTATGCTGGAAGCCATCCGCATCCTCAAAGCCACCGGCGTGAAGCTCCGCCGCACCGTGCGCATCGGCTTGTGGACGGGCGAAGAACAGGGCTTGCTCGGCTCGCGCGCCTACGTGAAGCAGCATTTTG
The DNA here is from genome assembly GCA_003224145.1 of Acidobacteriota bacterium. Taxonomy (GTDB): domain Bacteria; phylum Acidobacteriota; class Terriglobia; order Acidiferrales; family UBA7541; genus Acidiferrum. The sequence continues at coordinate 854 of QHYN01000211.1, read as the reverse complement.
CCGATTGGGAACCCGACGTCGCGCCCGACAGGGAAAAGATTAAAGTGTTGCCGGAACACGCCAGGCTCGACGCGTACTACAACGTCGACAACGGATCGGGGAAAATCCGCGGGGTCTATTTGCAGGGCAATGAAGCGGTCGCGCCGCTCTTTTCACAGTGGATGGAGCCGTTCCACAATCTGGGCATGACCACTCTAGCTATCCGGAACACCGGTGGCACCGATCACCTCGCGTTCGATGCTGTGGGCTTGCCGGGCTTTCAATTTGTCCAGGATCCCCTGGATTACGACACGCGCACGCACCACTCCAACATGGACGTGTACGAACGCATCCAGGAGCCGGACATGAAGCAGATGGCCGTGATTGTGGCTTCCTTCGTGTACTTGACGGCGAACCGCGACGAAATGGTCCCGCGCAAGCCACTTCCCAAGACGCGCCCGAAACCGACCGAGCGCTAGCGCTAATGGAAATGAGAAAACAGAAATTCGAAACTAGAAATTACAAAATGGACGAGAGAAAGACACACCTTCGGGCTGAAAGAGAGTCAAATCCCGCACCCCTCCCACGGCGGGCAGGCCTGAGAAACGTAGAGTTGCGGCACCTGGCGCGCGGAGCGGTCTTCGTAGGCTCTTGTAATACACAGCGTAATACGGTAGGATGAAATCAAAGGGGACACCATGGCCTCTCCGCTGACATTGAGACTGGACGAGAAAACGCGGAAGCGCATTGCGCGGATCGCCAGCCGGAAGCAACTCTCCACTTCCGAAGTCGTTCGGCGCGCCATCGAAGCGTGGGTGGACCGGCACGAGCCCGTTGCTTCTCCGTATGAAGCCATAAGAGACCTGATCGGAGTA
>QHYN01000177.1 GCA_003224145.1 Acidobacteriota bacterium | reverse complement strand
AGGTCAACAAGGCCACGCTCATCAAGCGCATCGCCGAACTGGCCCAGACCAAAAAAATCGACGGCATCGCGGACGTGCGGGATGAAAGCGACCGCGACGGCATGCGCATCGTCGTGGAAATGAAGCGCGGCGAAGAATCGCAGCTCGTCCTGAACAATCTCTTCAAGCACACGCAGATGCAGGAATCGTTCGGCATGATCATGCTGGCGATTGTCGGCGGCCAGCCGCGCGAGATGGGGCTGCTGGAATTCATCCGGCTGTTCATCGAGCACCGCCGCGACGTGGTGTTGCGCCGCACACGCTACGATTTGCGCAAAGCCCGCGAGCGCGAGCACATTTTGGTGGGCTACCAGGTCGCGCTCGATCACCTGGACGATGTAATCCGCATCATCCGCGGGTCCGCGAGCCGCGCAGAAGCCAAGGAAAACCTGCTCAAGTTCTTCTCCCAGCAAGACGTCACGATTACAGAGAACGGAAAATCGACGAAGCTCGAAGGCGTCAAACTCGATGGCAGAAAGTACAAGCTCGGCGGCGTGGAGGGAGAAACGGCGCGCACCATGGCTGACGGCCTAACACCCGTGCAGGTTGACGCCATCCTCGAACTGCAACTCCATCGTCTGACGCAGCTTTCCGTCGACGAAATTCTCAAGGAATTGAAGTCCATCCGCGAACGGATCGTCGAGCTTGAGGAAATTCTGGCGAGCGAGAAGAAACTGAAGTCCGTGATCATCGCCGAGCTGAAGGAAGTGCAGAAGACCTACGGCGACGACCGGCGCACACAGATCGTGGACAAAGTGGATGAAATCAAGCTCGAAGACTTGATCGCCGACACGGAAATGCTGATCACCGTGAGCCATGCGGGCTACGTGAAGCGCACGTCGGTGGATATCTACCGACATCAATCGCGCGGCGGAAAGGGCCGCATCGGCGCGCGCACCAAAGAAGAGGATTTCGTCGAGCACCTCTTCATCGCCTCGGCGCACAGCTACATCCTTCTGTTCACGACTAAGGGCCGCGTGTACTGGCTGAAGGTGTACGAGATTCCGGAAGCCGCGGCGGCCACTCGCGGCAAAGCCATTTCCAGCCTGGTGCGTTTCCAGGAAGACGAAAAACTCAGCGCCATCGTGCAGGCTCGCAACCTGGAAGAAGAAGGCAAGTATGTCTTCTTCGCCACGCGCAACGGAACGGTGAAAAAGTCCACCCTCATGGAGTTCTCGAACCCGCGGCCGAGCGGCATCATCGCCATCAATCTCGATGGCAAGGACGAACTGATCGGGGCAAAGCTTACGGAGGGCAAGCAGATGATTTTCCTCGCCAGCCACGAGGGCCAGGCAATCCTTTTCCGCGAGACGGAAGTGCGTCCGATGGGCCGCAACGCCGGGGGCGTGATTGGGATGGACCTGGATAAAGACGATTACGTGGTCAGCATGGACGCGGTGCAGCCGGATTTCGAAATTATCGCCAAGGAGCACAAGACCACCACGCAAAATCTCGAGGAATTGGAAAACGAGCAAATCAAGGATTCGCTGACGTCGCTGATGCTGACCGTGTCGGAAAAAGGCTACGGGAAACGCACCCCGCTCGCGGAATATCGCATCACTTCGCGCGGCGGCAAAGGCGTGGTCAACATGAAGACCACGGACCGCAACGGCTCGGTGGTTGCGGCGCTGCAGGTCACCGAAGAGTCCGACGTGATGATCATCACGCATAACGGCAAGGTGATCCGCGTGCACGCGAATGAAATTCGCGAGGCGGGCCGTTCCACGCAGGGCGTGCGCCTGCTGCGCCTGGACGCGGAGGATTCCGTCGCCGCCGCCGCAGTCCTCCAGGAAGAAAGCGAAGAAGAAAAGAAGTAGCTCGACAGGGCCGCCGCTGCCTTCGGTGGTGTTACAATCCTGGCCTTATGAGTTTTGCTCGACGGCTGTTCGCAGCTCTTTTGCTGGTGGCGGCGGCCACCCTTCCTGCGCTGGCACAGGAGAAAGGTAAGCCTCCGGCACCCAAGCGATACCTCACCTATATCGGGACCTACACGGAAAAAACGAAAAGCAAGGGAATTTACGCCTTCCGGTTTGATGACACGTCCGGAAAACTGAGCTTCATCGGAGTTGCCGCGGAAACCGCGGCCCCGTCGTTTCTGGCGGTGCACCCGAACGGGAAGTATCTCTACGCCGTCAATGAACTTGAAAAGTTCAACGGGGAAGAAAGCGGCGCGGTGAGCGCATTTTCCATCGACCGGAAATCGGGCAAGCTCAAACTGCTGAATCAAGTCTCTTCGCGGGGCCCTGGGCCTTGCCACATTACTCTGGACAAGACCGGGAAGTACGTTCTGGTGGCGAACTACGATTCCGGCACAGTCGCAGTCTTTCCGGTGCAAAGCGACGGGCAACTCGGGAAATACACGGGATATGAGAAGCACATCGGCTCGAGCGTGAACAAGGAGCGCCAGGAAGGGCCGCACGCGCACTGGATCGCCACTTCGCCGGACAACCGTTTTCTGCTCACGGCGGACTTGGGAATCGATAAAATTTTGATTTCGCAATTTCATCTCGCGGACGGCGCTTTCACGCCAAACAAACCGAATTCCGGCGTCAGGCTGAAAGCGGGAGCGGGGCCGCGGCACGCGGCATTTCATCCGGGCGGGAAATTCTTTTACGTGACGAGCGAGCTGAATTCGACGGTGACGGCGTATTCCTACGATGCTAAGGGCGGCACCCTGCATGAGCTGCAGGTGGTATCCACCTTGCCGAAAGATTTTTCCGGGGAGAATGACACGGCGGAGATCGCCGTGCATCCCAGCGGCAAATTTCTTTACGTCTCGAACCGCGGGCGGGACAGCATCGCCGTATTCGCGATCGATGCTGTCAAAGGTAAGCTGACCCCGGTAGCGGACATCGCGACGCAAGGCAAGACGCCGAGGAATTTCGCGATTGATCCTTCGGGAAGATATCTCCTGGCGGCGAACCAGGGTTCCAACGATATTGTCGTGTTCAGGATCGATCCCGCCACGGGCGGCTTGACGCTTACGGGCCAGGTTGCTGAGGTGCCTGCGCCGGTTTGCATCGCGTTCCTGGCTGTCGAATAAGCTCACCAGTACACCGAGGTGCGGTAAAATCCCGCCTCTACATTGCGAGGACACCTATGACTCTAAGGAAGCGAACCATAGCTGCGTTGGGATTCTTTTTGGTGGCGACGGCAACCGCGTGGGCCGATGGCGAGACCGCGCCTGCACGCGATCCCAATCAGCCCGTGGACGCGGCGTACACCGAGAAGATCCACAAGTACACGACGCAGCCGTATTTCACGTCGCCGCTGGTGGACTATCTGCCGGCGTCGAAAATGGTGCCGACGCCGAAAGCGGTCCTCGGTGATGTAGCTGGCGCGCCCGGCATCCTGCCCTACGCGGAAGATGTGTATCGCTACATGCGCATGCTGGAGAAGGCCAGCCCGCGCGCGAAGGTCTTCTCCATCGGAACGACGGAAGAAGGCCGCGAGATGATCGCAGTGGCGGTATCTTCGGAAGAAAATCTGAAAAACCTCGGGGAGAACCGCGCGCGGCTCGCCAAACTCGCCGATCCGCGCACCATCAAGCTGGATGACGCGGAAGCCGACAAAATCGTTGCGCAGGCCGTGCCCATCTACTACATCACCGGCACGATCCATTCGCCCGAGACGGGAGCGCCGACGGCGCTGATGGAACTGGCCTACCGGCTGGCGGTGGATGAAAGCCCGTACATCAAGGAAATTCGCGACGGCACGATCACGCTGATCACGCCAGTGGTGGAAGTCGATGGCCGCGACCGCATGGTCGATCTCTACCGCTGGCACCTCGCGCACCCGAAGGAGTTTTATCCCTGGCTGGTGTATTGGGGCAAATACGTCGCCCATGACAACAATCGCGACGCCATGGGAGTAACCCTGAAGCTCACCGAAAATGTTTTGAACACCTATGTCGGTTGGAAAGCACAAGTACTGCACGACCTGCATGAGTCCGTGCCGTACCTCTACGACAACACCGTCGGCGACGAGCCCTACAATGCGTGGATCGACCCGATTCTGGCGGACGAATGGCAAATCATCGGGTGGAACAACGTTTCCGCCATGACGAAATTCGGGATGCCCGGCGTCTTCGCGCACGGGGATTTCGATACCTGGTCGCCGGGCTACTTGATGTTCATCGCGGCCTTGCACAACGGCATCAGCAGGCTCTACGAAACATTTGGCAATGGCGGCGCGGACACGGAGGAACGGACACTCCAGCCGGAAGAGTACGCCCGCACCTGGTACCGCCAGAATCCCCCGCTGCCCAAAGTACTTTGGTCCCAGCGGGACAATAACAATTACGAAGAGACCGGCCTGCTCACTTCGCTGCATTACTTCACTGAAAACAAGCAGCTGTTCCCGAAAAATTTCTACCTGAAGTCGAAGCGTTCCACGATGAAACCGAGCGCCGAGGGGCCCGCAGCATACGTCTTGCCGGCGGATGATCCACGTCCGGGGCTGCAAGCTGAACTTTTGCAGGTCTTGCAAAGGCAAGCCGTGGAAATTTCCCGCTCCAAGTCGGCTTTCACCATTTCATTACCACCCAAAAAGTCCAAGGAAGACAAACAGGGGAAAGACAAGAAGGAAAAGGACGAAAAAGCCGAGCCGCCTGCTCCCACGACGCGCGAATTTCCCGCTGGCAGTTACATCATCCGCATGGACCAGCCCTATTCCCGCATTGCTGACGCATTGCTCGACCACCAATATTGGAGCCCGGACGATCCGCAAAAAACGCCCTATGACGATACGGGCTGGACGTTCGGGGAGCTGTTTCATGTGCAAGTGACACGCGTAACCGATGCGAGGGTTCTCGATGTGCCCGTGGAGCGGGTCGCGGAAGTCCGCGCGTCAGGCGGCGTGAAGGGCGACGGAGGGGTATTCGCCATCAACAACAACGCGGAGCCCGCGCTCGCGACCCTGCGTTATAAGCTGCGGGAAGCCGCCATCGACGCGGCAGAGGAGCCATTTGAAAGTGGGGGCAAGAAATTCAGCCGCGGCTCCTTGCTCGTCCGAAATGTAAGCCGTTCGGATCTGGACCGCACGACAGCCGAGCTCGGCGTGCAAGTCACGGCCCTCGCCGCCGCGCCTGGCGTGAAGACCCATCCCGTTCGCGCCGCGCGCATCGCCTTCGTGCATACCTGGTTGAGCACGCAGACCGAAGGCTGGTGGCGCCTGGCGCTGGACAAGCTGAAGATTCCGTACGACTACATGAGCACGCAGGCCGTGGCCAAGATCACCGATCTCAACGCGAAGTACGACGTGATTCTATTTCCTCCCGTGGGCTTCGACGCCGGCGTAAGTCCCATCGTCAATGGTATTCCGACAGCCTGGGGCAATCCGCTTCCGTGGAAGAACACGCCGCAAACGCCCAACCTGGTGGGCAAGAACGATTCGACGGATGACCTGCGCCCCGGACTCGGCTGGGACGGCGTGGCGCATTTGCAGGAATTCGTCCGGAAAGGCGGCGTGCTTCTGACCGCCACGGATACTTCGTCGCTTGCGCTTTCCCTCGGATTCGCCGACGGCATCACGGCGAACAATTCCGATCGCATGAAAATTGTCGGCTCGGTCGTTGGAACGCAACTGGTCGACGGTGCGAGCCCCATCGCCTACGGGTACGACGAAAAAGGAGCGGCGTACTGCGATAATGGACCGATTTTCTCGCTTACCAGCATCGCCGGACGACGCGGCAGGCGGCGCCTCGATCCGGAAATGCACGCCCGGCCCACCGGCCGCGGCACTCCCGACGATCCGGATTTTACTGTCGGACGCGTCGGCATGGAAGTCCCAGAAGAGCCAAAATCGGAAATCTGGGAAGCGCCGCCGGTGACCAGCGAGCAGAAAAGAAACGGCTTCCGCGTGATACCTCCTGGAAATCGGCCACGGGTA
>QHYN01000176.1 GCA_003224145.1 Acidobacteriota bacterium | reverse complement strand
GAGATATTCGGCGGCGCCGTGGTCCGGGCCGTCGCCGATGAGGACGAGCCTGGCGGGCATTTTGGCGCGCACGAGGGCGAAAATTTCGACAGTGTCGGTAAGGCGCTTGACGGGGCGGAAGTTCGAAAGGTGCATGAGGATGGGTTCGCCGTTGGGAGCCCATTGTGCAGCGAGGCCCTTGTCGGCAGCGCGGCTGTAGAGATCGCAGTTGACGAAATTGGGGATGACTTCGATGGGATGCTTGATGTCAAATTCTTTGATCGTCTGCTGGAGCAAATAGTTAGAGATGCAGGTGATGCCGTCGCTTTGCTCGATGGAAAATTTGGTGATGGGAAGATAGCTGCGGTTGCTGCCGACGAGGGTGATGTCCGTGCCATGAAGCGTGGTGATGAAGGGAAGGCGGCGCGGCGCGGCCATGGAACGCGCGAGCAGCGCGCTGACCGAATGGGGAATGGCGTAGTGAACGTGGAGAAGGTCGAGGGCTTCGGATTCGAAAACTTCGAGCATTTTGGTGGCGAGAGCGAGGGTGTAGGGAGGATGGTCGAAGAGGGGGTAGGAGACGACCTCCACTTCGTGAAAGTAGATGCGCTTGCTATCGGGATTCATGCGGATGGGCGGGGCGTAGCTGATGAAATGAATGTCGTGACCGCGAGCGGCGAGCTCCATGCCCAGCTCGGTGGCGACGACGCCGGAGCCGCCGTAGGTGGGGTAGCAAGTGATGCCAATGCGCATAGGGTGAGGTTCGAGTCTCCGTTAAATGGGAGCCGGTACGATACAACAAATTCGTCGGCGGCCCGAGACCATAAGAGAAAAGCACGGGTCTAAAGGCCCGCCACTACAAGTTGCAGGCCTTGAAGCTGGATGCTAGAGTCGCGCGCACCGGGCGGGACAGGATCCCGATGGCGCGCCATTCTATTAGACGCCTAAATAGGAAAATTCGTGACACGACTCTCAGGGAAGGTAGCACTGATTACCGGCGGGGGCACGGGCATCGGGCGGGCCATCGCCGTGGCGTTTGCGCGGGAAGGCGCAAACGTGGCGTTAGCGGGGCGGCGGATGGAGAAGCTGAAGGAGGTTGCGAGAGAGGTCAAAAAGCAAGGAGGCGAGGCCAAGGCGATCGAGTGCGATGTGACGCGCGCGCGAGATGCGGAACGAGCCGTGCGGGAGACGGCCAAGCAATTTGGGAAGCTGGATGTGCTGGTGAACAATGCAGGGATTTTGAGTGTCGCGACGGTGGACGGAATCAGCGAGGCGGAGTGGGACCAGGTGATGACGGTGAATGTGAAGGGGCCGTTTCTACTGTCGCGGGCCGCGCTGAAGGAATTTCGCAAGGCGGGCGGCGGCGCAATCGTGAATATCGGGTCGGTGCTGGGGCTGGTGGCGATGAAGGATCGCGCGGCGTACTGCGCTTCGAAGGGCGGCGTGACCCTGCTGACGAAAGCCATGGCGCTGGATCACGCGCACGAGAATGTGCGCGTGAATTGCATTTGCCCGGCGATCGTGGAGACGGAGCTGGTGAGAGGGCTGTTCGACAGCGGCGAGCAGGGCCAGGCGCTGAGGAAAGCGCGGCTGACGACGATTCCGTTAGGGCGCTTTGGGAAGCCTGTGGACGTGGCGGAATTGGCGGTGTTTTTGGCATCGGAGGAGTCCTCGTGGCTGACGGGGGCGGCGATTCCGCTGGACGGCGGGCTGACGGCGTACTGAGATTCCGAATGAAAACGAAGGCGAAACAATCGGCAGAAACAAGGTGGGCCACTGAGCTGGTGCGCGAGCGCATGAAAGAGAGTCAGGTTATGGCGCATCTCGGTTTCGACGTGGAAAAGGTGGAGAAGGGGCGCGCCATTTTTCAGCTGGATGTGCGGGCGCATCACAAGCAGCTTCATGGCGTGGTGCACGGAGGAATTCTGGCGGCGCTGGCGGACACCACGGCAGCGATCGCGGCGTACACGACTGTACCGAGGGGAACGGAAATCGCCACGGTGGAACTGAAGATCAATTACCTGGAGCCCGTTCCGGGCGGGCGCATCAAAGCCGATGCGCGCGTGCTGCGCACGGGAAGAAATTTTGTAGTGGCCGAGTGCGAAATTGTCAATGAAGATGGATCACTCGCGGCCAAGGCGCTGCTCACCTTTGGAGCAGTTGCCGGTCATTCCATGCAGCAATAGCGGAATTACTCTTCGCCGCCTTGAGCGGATTCTTCTCCGTCCTTGTAAAGGTACTTGATCACGCGCTTGAAAATGAGCAGGTTGGGATTGCCTTGGCGCGTGAGCTTAATGCAATCACGGTCATACCACTCGATCGTGCCGCGAAGCACTTCGCCATCCTGGAGAACAACGGCCATCGGGGTGTGGGACTGCATTTGTTTGACCCAGTAAAAGTTTTCAGCATGGGTTATTTCCGGCGGAGCCGGCTTTTTGTTCGGAATTGGGCCATTGTGTGGAGAGCGGGGTGGGCCCTGCTCCTTGACGTCCGGGAAGCCCGGGCGAAACATGCGGCGGTTCACCATGACTACTCCTTTTGTACAGCTCGGGGTTGGAATATCTGTCCCTATGATGCGCGGGCAGGTCGATAGGTTTCAGTGTAACGACATAATTCAATTTTGGCGAGCGGTTGGCAATGGGGGTCAGGTGCCCGGCGCGGAAGGCTGCGAAGATCCCGGCGCGAGCGAGGCCGCAAGGGCATCGAGACCAAGCTGGCGATTCAAGTTGCGGCGCGCGCCGGCGTACAGTTCGTCAAAACCGGCTATCGCGCGAAGAACCCACGCGGAATCGACAGCTTGACTGAGCGACTCCAGCTCTTTGGCAAGAAGAGCGTTTCGGAGGACCGGGTCCTTTAGTTTGGACGTCAGTTCGAGGAGATCGGTGAGCAAGCTGTAAAAGACGCCGATCTGTTCTTCAAAGGAGGATTCACGGTCCTTGGCGAGGGCGGAGGTGTCGGCGAAGAGTTGGGCAAAGTCGCGACCCCGCGCGGCACGCTCGAGGATGCCAAGCGCATTTTTGCGATTTTGGGCGGCAGCCGTGACGTCCATTTCGATGGCCAGGCCGGGGCTGCCTTCGGCGAGTTGTGCAGCGAGCTTGATTTCGGCGGGCTTGCGGGCGGTCTTTTCTTTCAGAATTTTTTCCACGGCGGCTTGCGGCAGCGGCGCGAAATGAAATTGCAGGCAGCGCGAAACGATGGTGGGGAGAAGCGCGAATGGCGACGGAGCCGTGAGGATTAGAGTGGCCGATCCGGGGGGCTCTTCGAGGATTTTCAGAAAAACGTTGGCGACGTCCCAGCGCATGGTTTCGGCGCCGTCGAGGATAAAGACGCGGCGGCGGCCCATCGGTTGGAAATAGGCGGCGCGCTGGACGGCGCGCAACTGGCCGATGCGCAGCATCGGGCGCGCGACGGGACTCTTCAAACGGACAGGATCCGGGACGAGCGCCCACACGTCAGGGTGGGACTGCAAGATCAGCGGAACGCGCTCGACGGTGGCGGCGTCGGCACTTTCGCCGCGCTCAACGAGACCTTGTTCGAGGAGTTTTTGAGGATCAGTGAGCTGGGAAATGCGCCGGCAGGTGGCGCATTTGCCGCAAAAGTCATCGGTCATGCGTTCGCAATTTGCCGCTTGCGCGAACATGCGCGCGAGCGTGAATTTGCCAACGCCGCGCGGGCCGGTAAAGAGCAGAGCGTGGGGCACGCGCTGGGTTCGAAGAGCACCGCGGAGAGCCGCGACGATGCGTTCGTTGCCGAGGAATTCGGGAAAGCCCACGGTCAGCTCCCACCCGCGCCGGAATCGCGCATGACTTGCGTCGTAGTGATTTTGTTCACAGCGGCGAGAACTTCCTGGGCGATATCTTTGGGCGAGCGCATTGCGCCGCTCGGGGAGTCGTAACACTCGATGCTTGCCCAGGGAGCTTGGTGAGAGAGGAGATCATACATCTCCGCGGCCTGCTCCAGATGGCGCAAGCTGGCTTCCAAAATATCCTGCTTAGCCGTTGTGTAGGTTCTCGCGGATTTTTGGGCCACCAACGATTGCGCTTGCCTCGGGGGAACCCGCAAATAAAGGATCAGGTCTTCCCGCGGAAGACCGTATATCCCGTATTCGAGATGCTCGATCCAGCGGCGGAAGGCGCCACGTTTTTCGACAGGAACACGCGCCGTCTGATGAGCGAGATTCGAACCGATGTAGCGGTCGACCAGAACAATTTGGCCGTTGTTCAGGGCCGTCTCCAGCTTAGGCTTGGCTTCGAAGCGGTCGCCCGCGTAGAGCATGGCAGTGAAGTGCGGATCGAC
>QHYN01000175.1 GCA_003224145.1 Acidobacteriota bacterium | reverse complement strand
CTGATCGTAATGACCGGGATTGGCGCGCTTGTGGCCTACCGCAACACAAAAAACGTAGAAGACCGCGAAGCCAAAGAAAAACTGTGGCGCGCGATGCTGCTGCTCGGCGGGGCCGCGACCATTCTGATGCTTCGCGCCAGCTCGATTCTCTGGACGCTTCTCCCCGAACTTCGCTTCCTGCAATTCTCCTGGCGTTGGATGGCCATTCTCGCCGTGCCGTATTCCTACTTCGGGGCTGCGGCGATAGTGCGGCGGCGCGGAGCGTGGGTCGGGAGTGTCGTGGCGGTGATGGTTTTGGCTTCCGGAAGTACGGCCACTTTTCTTGTCCACCAAGCCTGGTGGGATACCGACGACATCCCGGTGTTGGAGGAAGCGATTGCGAGTGGCCAGGGGTTCGAGGGAACCGACGAATACGACCCGGTAGCCGACGATCACTACAATTTGCCTCAAAAAGCACGGCGAGCGGAAATTTTGCCGATGGAAGAATCCGAGCCATTGGTGCCAAAAGCCGAGATTCACGTGGAGCGTTGGACGGCTGAAGAAAGAGAACTGAGTGTGAGTTCGCCCCAGCCGCTGCGGTTGGCACTGCGCGTGTTGAACTATCCCGGATGGCGCGTGGAGATCGACGGCAAGGCGGTGACGCCTCAACTCGCGGAAACCACGGCGCAAATGATTCTGCCTTTATCTGCGGGGACGCACCGAATCACGGTGCGGTTTGGACGCACGACGGACCGAACATGGGGCAGCACTATCTCTATGATGGCGTTGCTTGCATTTCTTCTCTTAGCCTCTCGTAAACAACTGCCCGAGTAACGAAATAAAACTGGCATACCAACGAAAAAAAACTTGTCCTTCCAGTGAATTTCAGTTAGAGTCGCCTCACTTCTCCGGAAATCTGCCAGCAACATCGAAATCTGGTGCAAGCACGAAGGAGCCCTCGATGAATCGATCACTTTGGAAGGTAGCAGTACTGCTTTGTGCAATTTTGGCCTGCGCAAGTTTTTTACCGGCTAACGGTCAGGATGTCGCCAAAAAGAAACTAACAAACCAGGACATTTTAGACATGGTGTCGCTCGGGTTGGGCGAGGATGTGATCCTGGAGAAAATCCGCACCGCACCCGAAACAGATTTCGCGACCGACCTGGAGTCGCTGAAGGCTCTGAAGGCCGCACACGTTTCCGACCCGGTGATCCGCACGATGATTAATCCCAAGGCGGCCGCAGCTGCGCCCGCTGCGAGTGCGGCAGCGCCGGCGGCAGCAAACCCTGACGTCCCAGATGATATAGGGATCTACATCAAAGTGAGGGGCAAGCTTGTCGATGTGGTCCCGGAGGTTGTGGGATGGAAAACCGGTGGCTTCCTGAAGAGCATGGCAACCCAAGGTTTGACCAAGGGGCACGTTAACGGAACCATCCAAGGGCCAAAGAGCGCACTGCAGATCGGGACGGATGCGGAATTCGTCATTAAGTGTCCCGAAGGCACCGCCCCCACTGAGTATCAATTGCTGCGTCTCGACATGAAGGGTGACCGGCGTGAATTTCGCGCTATCACCGGCGGCATTATCCATTCGTCCGGGGGGGCGGAAAAGAATGCAGAGAAATTCGATTACGAGAAGATTGCCCCTCGCGTTTTCAGGATCAAGCTGCCACCGCTAAAGAAGGGTGAGTTCGGCATCTTGCCTCCCGGAGCCACCTCCGGGAACATCTCGTCCTCCGGCAAGATGTACACGTTCGGGATCGTAGAATAGACCGGTAACGGAAGAAGATTTGCCTTCACGCTCCCGTCTTTTGCGTCTGCTTAATTTGTATCCAGTTCCAAGTCCGCAGTGAGGTTTACGACTTCGCCGGCAACCCGCAATTTTCGCTCCCAATTCTTGTATCCGTGTTTGCGAAGAACAACGAGATGATCACCCGGAAGAACTTTCAGAGTCTCTGGGGTATTCCCAACAAAGTTTCCATCGAATTCGATTTCTGCGCCCGCGGGAGAAGAGGTGATGGAAATAGCTACTGCCTGGTCGTTTTTCAAAGAACTCTCAGTGTTCCTTGAGGCGGGAGACAGTTGCGCCGGAGGGTCGGCGACCGCGGGGGAGCTCTTAGTCTGGAAAGCGATATCTTCCAGCCAGGTGTCACCATCCACAAAAGCCGTGAAAGAGGACCCCTGACGAATCTCGATATCCTTGCCATGCATTAAGAGCGCAAATGGAGCGCCAACGCCAAGAGTCATCGAGGCAGCCGCCAGCATCCCACCTGTCATATTCAAACCCTGGCCTCCCCCACGAGCGAGCTGGACCGCACGTAACGGGATGGTCTGGCTGTTGAAAAGCTTGACCGAATCCGCCGATATATCGATCTTGCCCCCGCGGCCCATCCTGCGTTTGTGTTCAGCGGTGATGACTTTGCCTTTTACGATCGTTCCTTCGGGAACGATAATTTTGTTGTGTATCACGACTTCTTCGTCGACCAGGTAATCCACCTCGTCACCGATTTTCGCGTATTGGGAATAAACCCCGCGCTTCAGCTTCATTTTGATGGGCATTCCATCTCTGACCAGGAGCTTTTGAGATGGCGTTGAGGATTGCTCTGAAGACTCCTTCGGAGATACTTTTGTGCCGCTCGGAGGATTCTGCGGGGTGGCCTGAGGATACAGCGGGACGAGAATCAGCACGTGCAGAATAAGAAGCGCGGCAGGGCGGAGCAAATCGCGGGAAATCATCGGCTTGGGAGCAACTCTAACAGACTCAATGACCATGGACAACATGCTCGTGGCGATCCGCAGACATCGGCATTTTTCAGAGGACAGGCCAGAATCTCCAACAGGTGAGCGGTTTTGCTACCATCGATGCGCACGCAGAATTATCGGCGGTCGACAGTGGGGTGGCGGACGTCCCGGCCTTGCACGATGTAGATGACGTCCTCGGCGATGTTGGTGGCATGGTCGCCGATGCGCTCCAGATTTTTGGCGGCAAGAACCAACTCGAATGCGGGAAAGACCACGCTCGAATCGCCCATCATGTAAGTGAGCAGTTCCCGGAAAATCTGATCGCGGTAATGGTCCACCTGGTCGTCGGTGGCGAGGACTTTGTGGGCTAGATCGACATCGCGGCGCACCACGGCGTTGAGTGCGTTGCGCACCATTTCCTCGACGAGCTCGCTCATGCGCGGGAGATCCACGTAGGGTTTCACGCGTGGATGGCGGAGGATGCGCTGCGCGCCCTGCGCTATGTTCACGGCCTGATCGCCGATGCGCTCGAGATCGTTGTTGATTCGCGAGATGGCCAGCACGAAGCGGAGATCACTGGCCATGAGCTGGTGCAGCGCGAGGAGCTGAACGACGCGGTCGTCGATTTCGATCTGGAGTTCGTTGATGGCGTCCTCTTCTTCCAGGACGCGCTTGGCCAATTGTTCGTCGGAATCCAGTACGGCGTGAACTGACTGATGAACGGAGCGCTCCGCCAAGCTCCCCATCCAAAGCAAGCGCTCCTTCAATTCATTCAGGTCCTTTTCGAAGTGCCGTTCCATGAAGCCTTTCTTCTTACAATCCCTTTACTGCAAGAAAACGAAAAGAGATTTCTACCCCCGGAATCCCGGGACAAACACGAAATCATCCGAAGCGTCCGGTGATGTAAGCCTCCGTGCGCGGATCGCCAGGCGTGGTAAAGAGCTGAGGCGTCGGGTTGAATTCGATGAGCTGGCCGATGAGCAGGAACGCCGTGAAGTCGCTCATGCGCGCGGCCTGCTGCATGTTGTGGGTAACGGTGACAATGGTGCAAAGATCTTTTAGCTGCACGAGCAGCTCCTCGATTTTCGCG
>QHYN01000267.1 GCA_003224145.1 Acidobacteriota bacterium | reverse complement strand
ACGCCGCCTTTGAAGTGTACGAGGAGTGGGGCGGCGCACCCTGCGCTGGCACCATCACAGGCCTGGCGAAAGTATGCGGCCGCACTTTCATGATCATCGCCAACGATGCGACGGTAAAAGCCGGCGCGTTTTTCCCCATGACCGCGAAGAAAGTCATCCGCGCGCAAAACATCGCCATCGAAAACAGAATTCCCACGATCTATCTCGTCGATTCCGCCGGAGTTTTTCTTCCCTTACAGGAAGACGTCTTCCCCGATACTGACGACTTTGGGCGCGTCTTTCGCAACAACGCGGTGATGAGCGCCATGGGCATTCCGCAGATCACCGCCATCATGGGCATGTGCGTGGCCGGCGGCGCCTACCTTCCCGTCATGTGCGACCACATCCTGATGACCGAAGGCTCCGGATTATTTCTGGCCGGCCCTGCGCTGGTGCAAGCCGCCATCGGCCAAAAATCCTCCGCGGAAGAGCTGGGCGGCGCGAAAATGCACGCGCAAATTAGCGGCACCGTGGATTTTCGCGAGCCCAATGACGACGCTTGCCTCTCCAGAATCCGCGCCCTGGTAGATAAGATGGGTGCGCCCAATCCTTCGCCCTTCAGTCATACGAAGTCGCGCGACCCGCTCCATCCCGGCGAGGAAATCTACGGAATCTTTTCCAGTGATCCCGCCAAGCAGTACGACATGCGCGAAATCATCGCGCGCATCGTCGATGCCGGCGAATTCGAAGAATATCGCGCCGAGTATGGCGAGACGCTGCTCTGCGGTTACGCGCGCATCGGCGGCTGGGCCGTCGGCATCGTCGCCAATCAGAAAAAACACGTGCAAACGCTGGCTCGTGGCTCGGACCAGAAACGCATCGAATTTGGCGGCGTGATTTACACCGAATCCGCGGAAAAGGCCGCGCGCTTCATTCTCGATTGCAATCAGAACCGCATTCCGCTCGTCTTTCTCCACGACGTGAACGGTTTCATGGTCGGCAAAGACGCCGAGTGGAGCGGCATCATTCGCGCGGGCGCAAAAATGGTGAACGCGGTGGCCAACAGCGTGGTGCCGAAAATCGCCCTGATTTGCGGAGGCAGCTTTGGCGCCGGCCACTATGCCATGTGCGGCAAAGCCTACGACCCGCGATTTATCTTCGCCTGGCCCACCGCGCGTTACGCCGTGATGAGCGGGGACTCCGCTGCCGGTACGCTCGTCGAAATCAAATTGAAGCAGCTGGAACGCGAAGGCAAGAAAGTTGACGAAAAGCAAAAAAAAGAATTATACGAGTCCGTCCGCGCCACCTACGAGCACCAGACTGATCCGCGATACGCCGCCGCACGCCTCTGGGTGGATGCCATCATCGATCCCGCCCACACCCGTGACGCCCTCATCTGGGCCCTCGAAGCCGCATCATTGAATCCCGTCATCCCCGAATTCAGGACAGGAGTCCTTCAAACATGAGTAGCAAGCGCTCTAAGATTCTACTGTCCATCTCGGCGCTCTTGTTATCTTCGGTCCTTTGCCTTACTCTCGGACATTTTCTCTACTTGGTATACCGGATGCATGTCCACGGCGACGTAATCGAAAACCTGATGGCTAGAGCCTTAGCGATGGGTCATATCACAGCACCCGTGCTTTTGCTGGGACTCGCGTTTCTGGCTAGCTATGTAGTTTCCAAGATCTTTGATACACGCAGGAAGACCGCACACTGATGCCCGAGATCGTGAAGCTCATCGAATGCCCGCGGGATGCGTGGCAGGGATTGCCGGATTTTATCCCGACCGATTACAAAACGGAGTATCTGCAGGAGCTTGTGCTTGCGGGATTCAAGCACATCGACGCGGTGAGTTTTGTCTCGCCCAAGCATGTAAAACAGATGGCCGATAGCGAAGAAGTGATGGCTAAACTGAATGCTTCCCTTCCCCCCAATATCGAGCCGCCGGAGATCATCGGAATTGTCGTGAATGAAAAGGGTCTGGAGCGCGCGCTGGCGACGCCGGGCGTGAGCACCATCGGGTATCCGTATTCCATCTCCGCTTATTTTCGGCGCGCCAACGCCAACATGTCGCGTGCTGAATCGCGTACACTGGTCGCGAAGCTGAGCAAAGAAACGAAAGCGGCGCATCGCGGGCTGGTAATCTATATTTCCATGGCCTTTGGAAACCCCTACGACGAACCCTGGGGACCCGAAATCGTTGCGGATACTTTAGTATGGCTCAAGGATATCCGCGTTCGAACCGTTTCTTTGGCCGATACCGTGGGCACCGCGACTCCGGAACTTGTCGGCGATCTCTATCGCCAGGTCAAAGATCATGTCGCGGGAATCGAGCTGGGCGTGCATCTCCATAGCCGGCCCGAAAATGCGGAAGAGAAAATTCTCGCCGCGTACGAAGCGGGCTGCCGCCGATTTGACTCTGCGCTGACGGGGCTTGGCGGCTGCCCCTTTGCGGGAGACAATCTCGTCGGCAACATCGCCACAGAGGATGTTCTTGCGGCGCTGCGCAAAGCAGGGGCTGATCCCGGAATCGATCCGGCAAATCTTTCTAAGGTTCTCGAAATGACCAACGAGATTCGCGCAAAATATGCTCATGCTCCGCTCGTGAACTGAGAGGAGATACGTATCATGTACTCGACACTTCTTCTTGAACTCACCGGCCACGTCGCCACCATCACGCTGAACCGTCCGGAGAAACGCAACGCCATCTCCGCCGTTATGATTGCCGAACTGCAGACCGCGCTGGACGAAATCGAAAAAAGCCACGTCCGTGTCGCAATTCTCACCGGAGCGGGCAAAGCATTTTGCTCGGGGATGGATCTGGAGATGCTCGCGGCCATGGCGCAGCAATCTCCTTCCGAAAATCAGGAAGATTCGCGGCGCATGGCGAAACTGTTCCGCCGCATCTGGAGTTTCCCCCGGCCGCTGATCGCCGCGGTCAACGGCCCCGCGCTGGCCGGCGGATGCGGCATCGCCATGCTGTGCGATTTCACTCTCGCCGTCCCGGAGGCAAAATTCGGCTACACGGAGGTAAAGATCGGATTTCTTCCCGCCATCGTTTCCGTTTTCCTGATGCGCCAAATCGGAGAAAAAAGAGCGCGCGATCTGCTTCTTACGGGAAGAATTATCGAGGCGGCGGAAGCGAAGGAAATGGGGCTCATCAACGAAATTGTTCCGGCCGAAAAACTCCTCGCTCGCTCGAACGAACTGGCCGAGGTTCTGATTTCCTCGAGCCCGGCGAGCCTCTCGCGTGCCAAACGCTTACTGACTTCCGCCGCCGCGGCCACCGTGGACGCGGACCTTGAGCGCGCCGTTATGGAAAACGCGCGCATCCGGTGCACTCCCGATTTCAAGGAAGGGCTCGCGTCCTTCCTCGAGAAACGCAAACCCGTCTGGCAGGGCAAGCCAGAATAATCCGAGCCCTTCGCATGATGGAATATCACGATACCAAAGTGCGCGTGCGCTACGCGGAGACGGATCAGATGGGCGTGGTGTACCACGCGAATTTTCTCATCTGGTTCGAAGTGGGCCGCGTGGAGCTGATGCGCGCCCTGGGCGTGGAATACAAAAAGATGGAAAAGGAGGACGACTGCCACATCGTGGTCGCCGACGTACACTGCCGGTATCATCATTCCGCGCTCTATGATGAAGAACTGCGCATCCGCACGCGTATCGCCGAATCCAGGAACCGCGTGGTGAAATTCTCTTATGAGGTGATTCGGGATGCAGACGGGAAAGTGTTGGCCAACGGAGAAACGACGCACGTGATTTGCGGGGGCAACGGGCGGCCCAAACTGCTGCCCGCAAAATATCGGAAAATTCTTGTGGCCATGGGCGTTCCCCATCCTGACCGGAGAACTGCATGAGCGCCTCGTTGACGGGCAACGATCTCACGTTCGCGCAACTTTACAAGGTTGCCTTGCACAACGAAATCGTCGAGCTGGCGCCTGCAGCCGTCAATCGGATGAACGCCTCGCGCGCCGTGGTGGAACGCCTGCTGGCTTCGGGAGCCACCGCGTATGGAATCAACACTGGATTCGGAAAACTCGCCTCCGTGCGAATCTCTGCGGAGCAAGTTCGGCAATTGCAAGTCAACCTGGTGCGCTCGCACGCGAGCGGAGTGGGCGAGCCGCTGAGCGAGACGGAAACCCGCGCGATGATGCTGTTGCGCGCCAACGCGCTCGCCAAAGGCTTGAGCGGCGTGCGCCCTGTTGTCGTGGAAACTCTCATAAAAATGCTCAATGCGCGTGTGCATCCCGTGATTCCCTCGCAAGGATCGGTTGGCGCTTCGGGCGATCTTGCGCCGCTCGCGCATCTGGCGCACGTGGTGATTGGCGAAGGCCGCGCCCTGTATCGCGGAGAAGCTTTGGCCGGCGGTGAAGCGATGAACCGCGCGGGAA
>QHYN01000100.1 GCA_003224145.1 Acidobacteriota bacterium | reverse complement strand
CAGAATCGCGCCGCGCGCGCCGATCGTCAGGCACGGATAAACGGTCGAAGCGGAACCCACCAACACCTGAAACGCATCCGGCACGGTAGCAATCGTTTCGGCCACGCGTTGCACACTTCCCGAACTGTCCTTGATGCCGATGATGTTGGGATGCTCCGCGAGCGCGGCGATTTCCGGCGGTTCGAGCGCGATGCCGGTGAACTGCGGCACGGAATAGAGAAGCAACGGGATCGGCGATGCGTCCGCCACGCGGCGGTAATGGGCAATGAGCACGTCCGGTTTGTAAGCCGGCTTGTAGTAATGCGGGGTTTTGACCAGCGCTGCATCATAGCCGAGTTCCGCGGCCCGCTTTGTGAGCGCAATCGTTTCCGCTGTGGATTCCGCGCCCGTTCCGGCAATGAGTTTCTTCTCTCTTGCCGCTGCTTCTTTCGCGGTGCCGAAGATTCCTTCCATCTCCGCTTTTGTGAGCAGAACCGACTCACCGGTGGAACCGAGTACGACATAACCGGCCAGGTCCGTCCGGTTGTACTGCTGAATGTTGTGTTTCAGGTCCGCGAGGGAAACCGATCCGTCGCTGGCAAATGGCGTGGTTAAGGGCGGAAAGACTCCGGACAAAACCATGACTCAATCTCCTGATGCGGGCACGCCGGAAGCGGCAGGTTGCCCGCGATGTAAATCCTGCAGGGCGGCGACTTCGGTTCCCTGATCGAGAAGAGCGCGAATTCCCCGCGCCGCGGCATTGGCCGCGGCAAGAGTGGTGATGCAAGGGATATTGTAACGAATGGCCGCGCGCCGAATCGATTTCTCGTCGTAGAAAGACTCGCGGCCCAAGGGCGTATTAATCACCAGATCGATTTTACCGGTTTTCACCAAGTCCACGATATTCGGCCGGCCCTCATTGACCTTGAAAACAGCTTCGGCCCGGATTCCGGCAGATTCGAGGGCCGCGGCAGTTCCTCGAGTGGCGAGCAAATGAAATCCAAGCGCAGAGAGTTCTTTGCCGAGCGGGGCGACGTGCCTTTTGTCGCGGTCGTTCACGCTGAGGAAGACCGT
Organism: Acidobacteriota bacterium; assembly: GCA_003224145.1. Taxonomy (GTDB): domain Bacteria; phylum Acidobacteriota; class Terriglobia; order Acidiferrales; family UBA7541; genus Acidiferrum. Next base: position 17,269 of record QHYN01000100.1, on the reverse strand, counting down.
GCCCTTGCGCGGCAGGCGCTGTCCGGCAGCGAGCTGTGCTTTTGCAAACGCCAGACCATAGGAAGTCGAAATGCCCATGACTTCACCGGTCGAGCGCATCTCCGGCCCGAGAATGGTATCCACGCCACGGAATTTGTTGAATGGAAAGACGGGCGATTTTACCGAGTAGAATTTGTGCGCAGCGATTTCCGCAACGCCGTTGTGCCGTGCCACCGGCAGATGCATTGCTGCGAGCTTCTTTCCGGCCATCAAGCGCGCGGCAACTTTGGCCAGCGGAACTCCCGTGGCCTTACTCACATAAGGCACTGTACGCGAAGCGCGAGGGTTGACTTCGAGCACGTAAACCGTGTCGCGCTGAATGGCATACTGCACGTTCATCAAGCCGACCACCTTCAGCGCCAGGGCAAGTCGACGCGTATATTCGCGGATGGTATCGAGAACTGCCGGCGTCAAGCTCACAGGCGGAAGAACACAGGACGAATCGCCGGAGTGGACTCCCGCTTCTTCGATGTGCTCCATAATGCCGCCGATGATCACGTCCGTTCCGTCCGCCAAGGCATCCACATCCACTTCCGTGGCTTCTTCGAGAAATTGATCGATGAGCACGGGCCGCGCAGGCCCCATCAGTGCCGCCTGGGCGACATACTCCTGAACGGTGTTGACATCGTACGCGATAACCATGGCCCGGCCACCGAGCACATAACTGGGCCGCACCAGCACGGGCAATCCAATTTCTCCGGCCACGCGCGCCGCTTCTTCCGGGACCAGCGCAGTGCCGTTGCGCGGTTGCGGAATTTTCAATTCTTCCAGCAACCGGCCGAAGCGACGGCGGTCTTCCGCGAGATCGATGGATTCCGGAGCGGTGCCAATGATCGGCACTCCGTTGCGTTTCAGTTCCAGAGCGAGATTGAGCGGCGTCTGTCCGCCGAACTGGACAATGACGCCCTGCGGCTTCTCGCGCTCGACGATGGCCAGCACGTCTTCGAGAGTGAGCGGTTCGAAATACAAGCGGTCGGAAGTGTCATAGTCCGTCGAGACGGTTTCGGGATTGCAATTCACCATGATGGTTTCGAATCCGTCCTCACGTAATGCGTAGGCGGCGTGACAGCAGCAGTAGTCGAATTCGATTCCCTGCCCGATGCGATTCGGACCGCTTCCAAGGATCATGACTTTCGGCCGCTGCTGCGCGCCGGATTCGTCTTCGTCTTCGTAGGTCGAATAAAGATAAGGGGTGAAGGATTCGAATTCGGCGGCGCAAGTGTCCACGCGTTTGAACACAGGAGAAACACCGTAGCGTGCGCGCTGTAGCCGGACGGAAGCAGGCGTAGTACGCCAGATCTGCGCCAGTTGCTCATCGCTGGTGCCATGCCGCTTCACTTCGCGCAACAATTCTTTCGAAGCCGTCTCGACCGTCACGGTAGCGGCGCGGCGGTTCATCGCCGTCAATTCCTTGATCTGATGAATGAACCACGGATCGATTTTGGTGAGGTCACAAATCTCCTGGGCGGGCAGGCCCAGTTCCATGGCGGTCAGCAGCCAATAAATGCGGTCGGGACGCGGAGTGGCTAGTTTTTCCCGGAGCAGAGAGTCCGGTGTTTCCGCGGGAGGACGCCAGGGCGTACTCGGTTCGAGCGAGCGAATGCCCTTCTGCAGCGCTTCCTTGAAGGTGCGGCCGATGGCCATGACTTCGCCGACGGACTTCATCTGGGTTCCAAGAGTGGTGTCCGCGCCGGGAAATTTCTCGAATTGCCATTTCGGAATTTTCACGACGACGTAATCAATCGTCGGCTCGAAACAAGCGGGCGTCTTTTTTGTGATGTCGTTGGGAATCTCGTCCAGCGCCATGCCGACAGCCAAGCGCGCTGCGATTTTGGCAATCGGAAAACCTGTGGCCTTGCTGGCCAGCGCGGAGCTGCGCGAGACGCGCGGATTCATTTCGATGACCACCATGCGGCCGTTTTCCGGATTGATGGCGAATTGCACGTTCGAACCGCCGGTTTCGACGCCCACTTCACGGACGATGGCCGCGGCAGCGTCGCGCATGCGCTGGTATTCCTTGTCCGTCAGCGTTTGCGCGGGGGCCACGGTGATGGAATCGCCGGTGTGGACGCCCATGGGGTCAAAATTTTCGATGGAGCAAATGACCACGAAGTTGTCGCGGAAGTCACGCATGACTTCGAGTTCGAATTCTTTCCAGCCGAGCACGGACTCTTCGACAAGCGCTTCATGCACCGGACTCAAATCCAAGGCGTGAGATATGGCTTCGCCAAATTCTTCTTTGTTGTAGGCGATGGAGCCGCCGGTTCCGCCCAGAGTGAAAGATGGCCGAATCACCAGCGGGAAGCCCAGTTGATCGCACAAGCGCATCGCGTCTTTGGCGTTGTTCACCAGCGCGGACGCGGGAACTTCCAGCCCGATTTTCCGGCAGGCATCTTTGAACCACAGCCGATCTTCGGCCACCTTGATGGCGCGCAGCGATGCGCCAATCATTTCCACCTTGTATTTCTCCAAGACGCCGCTTTCCGATAGCTCGACGGCCAGATTCAATGCGGTTTGCCCGCCGACCGTTGGCAAAAGCGCTTGCGGCTTTTCCCGCGCAATGATTTCTTCGAGATATTCCCTGGTAAGCGGCTCGATGTACGTGCGCTTTGCCAGCTCAGGATCGGTCATGATGGTGGCGGGATTGGAATTGACCAGGATGACTTCGTAGCCCTCGGCGCGCAGCGCCTTGCACGCCTGGGCGCCGGAATAATCGAATTCGCAGGCCTGGCCGATGATGATCGGTCCGGAGCCAATGATCAGAATCTTCTTGATGTTCTTCCGTTTAGGCATTTATGCTTTACAGCAATCCCTCAGGAACAATCACTCCGTGATTGTTCCAATTTCCATTCTTACTCGTACTTGGTGATTCGGCGCGTTTGCGGAAACATCAAATACGAGAATCTTCGTCTCGAAGCCCGGAGCCTCGAAGATGACGGTGTAGTTGCCGGGTTCGACGGGGTAGGAAAAGTGACCATCAGTATTAGTCATCGCCTTTCTCGCGTGCACCAGGTCGCGAGAGCCATACGGCAGGGTCTCCACCTCCGCACCGGGTATTGCTGCTCCCAGCGCGTCCTGAACAAGTCCTTCAAGGTGACGCGTTCCCTCACCCGGGAAAGTCTTTTCTGCAGCGGATAACTTCTGTTCGAATGTTGGAGGCGGTGGAACGGCGGGCACGAGGATCATCGAGAACTTCTTCTTGCCGTGGTGGGCCGAAATCGCGAGACATATCGTGGAATGACCCATTGGGTCGGCTGAGGCAGTCACGCAATAATCGCCCGGTGGAAGGGTCGGCAAACGCACGCCGCCGCGCAAATCTGTTACAAGTGACGCCTTGCGTTGTCCGCCCGTAGTGGTGAGCGTCAGCTTCACGTCTTTCTGAGGCTTGCCGTCGAGCAAAACTGTAACCCGAGCATTTTGGGAAGAGGGCTCGATGCCAATAACCTCTACCGATGCCGCACTAGTGACGCCCGCAGAAAAAAACAGAAAAGCCGCCGCTGTTGAGAGGAGTCTCATCGCCGCGAACTCCCAGGCTGGGCGAACTCCTTCATCATGTCCGTGAATTGCGTGAACAGATAGTGGGAATCGTGCGGGCCAGGGGAAGCCTCGGGATGATACTGCACGCTGAAGAGCGGCAGCTTCTTGTGGCGCATGCCTTCGTTGGTGTGATCGTTGAGATTGACGTGGGTGATCTCGACGTCGCGGGAAGGAAGCGAATCGGGGTCCACGCAGAAGCCGTGGTTCTGCGCGGTAATCTCCACCTGTTCGGTGAGGAGATTTTTCACCGGATGATTCGAGCCGTGATGGCCAAATTTTAATTTAAATGTTTTTCCGCCTAGCGCGAGGCCGCAAAGCTGGTGGCCGAGGCAGATGCCGAAGATGGGGACATGTCCGATCAACTTTCGGATGTTTTCGATGGCGTAGCCGATGGGCTCCGGATCGCCCGGCCCGTTCGAAAGGAAGACGCCGTCCGGTTTCATGCCTAGAACATCTTCTGCGGAAGTTTGCGCGGGCACGACCCAGACTTCGCAGTTATGATCGACGAGCAAACGGAGAATGTTCTGCTTGATGCCATAATCGAAAGCCACTACGCGATGCTTCACGCTTTCCGGCTTGGCATTCGATTCACCCATTTGCTCGGACCAAGGCGAGATTGCGACTTCGACGGAGCCTTTGTCCCAGCCGTAGGGCTTCCCGCAGGTGACGCGGCTGGCGAGTTCCTGGCCGGCCATGCTGGGCAGTTGCTTGGCCTCGAAAATCAACTGCTCCGCCGGCGTGCCGTCCGTGGACACCATGCCACGCAACGCTCCGATGTCGCGAATATGGCGCACGAGAGCGCGCGTATCAATATCCCAGATCACCGGGATCTTATGGCGGTTCAAGTAGAGCTGGGCGCTTTCTGAGGAACGCCAGTTGGAAGAAACCTGAGAGAATTCCCGGACAATGAGGGATTCGATGTAAGGGCGCCCCGACTCTTCGTCTTCGAGATTCGCACCGACGTTCCCAATGTGGGGATAGGTGAGGCAGACAATCTGGCCCGCATAGCTGGGGTCGGTGAAAACTTCCTGATAACCGGTGAGGCTGGTATTGAAAACGACTTCGCCGCCGCGGCGCGTGATCGCGCCCGCGGCACGGCCGTTAAAAATGCGCCCGTCTTCCAGCGCGAGCGTCGCGGGTCGGTGCGAAACTTCGGTCAGTGCGTCCTCCCATCGTTCTCATGCAAATTCGCCAATCACTTGGTGTTCGCTTCGGTGGTCGCGAGCGACCCGAAATGATCCACGGGCCAATAGGCAAAGACCGCGCGGCCGTAAATGTAGCGGGTCGCGACGGGACCGAAAACGCGAGAATCGTTCGAGCTAATGCGATGGTCACCCAAGACAAAAAAATTGTCCCTGGGCACGCGCACCGGTCCGAAATCACTAACGTCCGCATACTGTGCCGGAACATAAGGCTCGGGGATCGCTTTGCCATTGACGTAGAGAATGCCATGGTGGATCTCCACGGTCTCGCCCGGCAGGCCCACGACTCGCTTGATAAAAGATTTCGTGTGATCCAGCGGATACCAGAAGACGACCACGTCTCCGCGCTCAATCGGCTCGAAGCGGTAGACAAATTTGTTGATGAAGATGCGCTCCTGGTCAGAGAGTAACGGCGCCATGCTGGTGCCCTCGACCTTTACCGGCTGGTACAGGAAGACGATGATGACCAGCGCGAGGCCGATGGCGATCAGGAGGTCGCGCGACCAGACGCGGAATTCCTTACGGAGGGAATGCGTCGGCGACGCCTCTTGCGGAACGCGAGTTGCTGGCGTTGGTTCCGAAGCGACGAGGGAGGACGAAGCCGGTTGCTGGGGTTCCGGTGGCGTCGAGGTTCCGGGCTGTCTCACGTCCGAGTGATCCATTTTGGGGCTGCCTAGTATTTATAGCATGGGCGTCACGGCCCGCGCCAGATGCGATTGTACCGCAAGTGCAGAAATGTGAAGGCCGCGGCGAGGCCGTACTCTTCCTAAGATTCATAGGCGCTGGCCAGGCGTTGCTTGCATGGCTGAGGAACCGTCTGGGCAGCGGCCGGTGCTGAAGTTCGAGCACTCACGAAATTGCCGGCTACTCAGCGGACAGGGCGTAATTCAGGGACGCGAGCGCGGCAATGACGGCGGTTTCCGTACGCAGGATCAGGCCGCCAAGCGAGGCTTCTTGGAAACCGCTGCGTTGCGCGGCCTGGAACTCAGGGTCGGTCCAGCCACCTTCCGGGCCGATCGCCAGAGCCACGGTCGCAGCAGTCTGTCCTTTCAGAACCGCTCGCAAGGGTGGCGCGTCGGAGCGTTCGGAGAGCAGCAGGCGTAGGCCGTCTAAGTGAGAAGAAAAAACTTGTTCAAGTTTCGTCAATTGCATTAACGCCGGGATGCGCAAGCGGCGCGACTGCTGTGAAGCTTCGAGAAGAATCTTCTTCCAGCGTTGGGCCCGTTTGGGCGCTGCGACGAGCAGAGCTTTTTCGCTGCGGGCCGCGGCGAGCGGCACAATCGTGTAGACGCCAAGCTCAGTGGCTTTTTCGAGGGCCCATTCGAAAGCGTCGAATTTCACGATGGAAAGGAGAAGGGTGATGCGTATTCTGAACTCATGGGCCGGCAATTCCTCGGTCAGCGAAAATTCGACGCGTTCGCGTTTCACAGCTTCAATGCGGGCGAGGCAGAGGCGATGGCCGTCACTCAGTTCGTAAAGCTGGCCAGGCTGAGCCCGCAGCACGCGCACGAGATGATGCGCCGCTTCGCCTTCCATGACAGCGTGCCCGCCCACGAATTGGTCAACGAAGAACCGCCGCCGCACGCCGAGATTCTAACGCAGGAAGGCCGAGACTAGCCGAAGATGTCTTTGACCTTGTCGAAAATCGAAGAGTTGCGGTCGGCAGGCTTGTTCTCGACCTTCAGCGTCACGCCGAGCTGCTCGATTAGTTTGCGCTGATCGCGGGTCAGCTTGGTGGGGGTCAACACGCGGACGTGATAGTACAGGTCGCCCCGGCCTCCGCCGTGCGGGTCCGCGAGTCCTTTGCCTTTGATGCGAAACACGGCGCCGCTTTGCGTGCCTTCGGGAATCTTGAGCTTTTCTTCGCCGTTCAGACCGGGTACCTGGAGCTCCGTGCCGAGAGTAGCTTGGGCGATGCTGATCGGTATGGTGCAGTACAAATCCGCCCCGCGACGCTCGAAGAAAGGGTGCTCTTTGACTTCGAGCACAACATAGAGGTCGCCCGGAGTTCCACCATTCGGCCCGGGCTCGCCTTCCCCTGCGACGCGCATGCGAGTTCCTGTGTCCACGCCGGGCGGAATGCGCAACTCAATGGTTTTCTCGCGTTCGAGGCGGCCCTGACCGCGGCACTCCGGGCAACGTTCTTTTACGATTTGGCCGGCGCCCTGGCAGGCCGGGCACGTGCGGGTAATGGTGAAGAATCCCTGCTGATAAGCCAGCTGACCGCGGCCGCCGCAGGACTGGCAGGAAACCACACCGGTGCCCTTCTTCGCGCCGGTGCCCTTACAGGCTTCGCAGAATTCCTGACGCGGCAGCTTGATCTTGGTGGTTACGCCCGCAGAAGCTTCCTCAAAGCTTAGCGTCATGTCATAGCGAAGATCGGCGCCACGCTGGGCGCGGCTGCGCGTGCGGCGTGTGCCACCGCCAAATAAGTCCTCAAAGCCGAAGAAATCGCCGAAAATGTCGTGGAAGTCCTGAAAGACGGTGTGATCAAAACCCTGACCAGCGCCCACGCCGGAGAGACCGGCATGGCCATAGGTATCGTAAATCTGTCTCTTCTGCGGATCGCTGAGCACGCTGTAGGCTTCGGTGCATTCGCGAAATTTGGCTTCCGCTTCGGACTTATTCGCAGGGTTACGGTCCGGATGCCATTTCAGCGCGGACTTGCGGTAAGCGGACTTGATTTCCTCCACCGCCGCAGTGCGTGAAACGCTCAGCACTTCGTAATAGTCGCGTGGATTCCCCTTTGCCATGGAAATTCTCAATCTCCTTTAGTTGACTGCTTCCTTCGATGCGGGATTGGGATGGACCGCTACACGGACCATCGCGGGACGAAGCACGCGCCCATGAAAGACGTAGCCGGGCTGAAAAGTCTGAAGAATGATGCCGTCGGCATGCTCCATCGTTTCGGTGCGATCCATCGCCTGGTGAAGATGAGGATCGAATGGCTTGCCGACGGGGTCGATGCGCTCTACGCCCAGCTTGATTACATTGTCGAGGAGCTGCTTGTAGATGAGCGCAAAGCCCTTGTGATAAGTCTCGTATTCGGCTTCGCGGTGCGCGGCAAGAGCATGCTCGAAACCGTCGATGACCGGGATGAGGCCTTCGATCACGCGCGCGGTGGTTCGCTTGGAATCTTCGAAGCGCTCCTTTTCGATGCGCTTGCGGTAATTCTCAAAATCCGCTTGCCGGCGCTGGAGCGTTTGGCGCAACTCCTCGAGGTCCGCCGTCAGCTTGGCCATCTCCGTGTCGGCTTTCTCGCTATCGGCAGTGACGGCCTTGGCCTCCGCGCCCGCTTCCCCATCCGAGGCATCCACATCTCTGTTGATGTTGATATTGCGATTGACGTTCTTCTCGGTCACTTGCGTACTTCTCCTGTGTCCATGGATTTTTTAAATCTTGCTCAGCGCTTCACTGAAAAGCTGCGCCACGTAGGCCACCGCGGTCATGGCGCGCTCATAAGGCATGCGCGTCGACCCGAGCACGCCCAGCGAGCCCTGCACGAGATCTTTTCGCGTGTAGGCCGCGCTGATGAGAGCAAGGTTTTCTCCCGCCGCGGAAATCTCCTTAACGCCGATCTGCACATGAACAGGTTCGGGCGCCTCGATGCAAGCGTTTAGCACCGACACAAGCCGGTGTTTCTCTTCGATGGCGGCCAGCAGTTCGCGCAACTGCGCTTGGTTCGTGAACTCAGGCGTGCCCACGATTTGGGCCGTCCCTTCGACATGGACCTGCATGGCCGACTCGTCCCCGAGCACAGCTGGATCGCAAAGAGAAAGCGCGCTCCGGACAATCCCCTCGTAGCGCTCCCGTTCCGTCGCCAGTTTTTGCAACAAATCACTGCGAATGGATTCCAGCGTCCACCCGGAATAATGCCGGTTCAAGAAGTCTGCCGTGGCGTCCAATTCTGCCTGGCTAAAGAGGCGGCCCGGGCGCAAAATCTTGTCCCGCGTATTGCCTCCCGGCGAAATCAACACGACCACGACGCGCCCATCGGGCAGCAACCACATGCGCGCATGCTCCAGTACCGTCTTCGCCAGCGGCGGGGAGACGATAATCCCCAGCCCATTGGACACTTCGGCTAGAACGTGGCCGGCGCGCTCGGTAATCTCCGCTGCGCTGCTCGCGCCGCCCATCTCGCGCTGAATCCATTCGCGGTCCACGGTCGTGAGCGTCGCCTGCGAGGCAATCTCCTGCGCAAAGAAACGGTACGCCGCGGCTGTGGGCACGCGCCCCGCCGAAGTATGCGGCTGGTAGAGGAAGCCAGCATCTTCCAGGTCGGCCATGACATTGCGAATGGTCGCAGTGCTGAGCACTTCCTCGAAGCCCTTGGAGATGGCGCGCGAAGATACCGGCTCGCCTGTTTCAATGTACGCACGGACGATGTCCGCCAGGATCTGGCAGTTGCGCCGTTCTTGTAGTGCGGGATGCCTCATAGCAGCACTCTACTCCAAGTGCTAAAGAGCGCTACCTCTATTGTAGAAAGCGTGTCAACCGCGGTCAACGAGCCTTAGCACGCTAGTTCCCTATCTTGCCCGTTTTACGCCTTCCCGGATCCACCATCGTGAAACGCTGACACTAGGGTATTTTCCTGAGTCAGCAATCCGGTCAAAACCGGATTGGCGAACTGTTTCAGATCCATTACCAAATTAGCCTGCCAGCATTTCCTAAGCATTCCAAGGGTGTGAGCCAGGTACGCAGCCAAAAATTCCAGCGGAGGTTCGCTCATGAAAGGCATCCGGTTTGGTTTCTGGATCAGTCTTGCCGTTCTTTTTGCCGCTTCAAGCGCCATAGTGCTGTTCACTCACCCGCGCATTGCACGGGCGCAAGTGGGGACGCCTCCCAGCAGCACGATCAGCAGTACCTCGGGCCCATTGGCTTGGGACTTCGGTCCTGTCGGAGCCGGCACAGTGGTCAACGTGGGGATACAGGACATCTGCCCGCCGGGCCTTTGCGATGACCACGACCTGACCGTGGTGCTTCCGGCTCCTGCAGTCACGTTCTATCAAACGATGACGGCCAGGCTCACCTTCAAATATACGTGGACAAGCACGCTCCCCTCGGATCTGGATATCTTCGCCATTAGCCCCAACGGAGCTGACCACGGTCCCGGCTCACCCGACGACACGTCGACCGGACCCGGGGAGGAGGATCTCACGGTCACGGATCCCATTGACGGTTTCTGGCACATTCGCTCCGTAGCCTCGCTGACCCCGGTGCCGACTGCTGCTCACGTCGTCGTTACCCTGGCGATTGCGCCCAGGCCAACCGCCCCCATACCTCCTCCGCCGGCTCCCGGAGCACCCACTTTCATCAATTATCCTGCTCCCAATGACTGCACCGGGACGCAACAACCTCCGAGTTGCATCCAACCGGCGCTGGGATCGACGACCGCGAGCACGCACGGCGCTGGGGAGCCTTCCATAGGAGTGGATTGGGCCACGCGCAAGGTCTTTTTCCAAGCTGGAAATCACACGCTGCGCGTGACTTTCAACGACAGCATCAATCCGGCCTCAGCGTTCTGGGAGGATAAGCGCTCACCCTTCGCTCGCTTGAGCCTTGACCCCATCGGGTTTGTCGACGATGGGCATTTCGGCGGCCCCAATCGCGTATTCACGGCACAGCTTAACCTTGTCACCAGCGAAACATCCTTCACGGACGATGACGCCAACACTTGGTTCCCCACGCAAGGCTCAGGACAGCCTGCGGGCGTGGACCATCAAACGGTGGGCGCTGGTCCTTACGCTTTCCCTGCACCCCTCACTCCCACAGGGTATCCGCACGGCGTTTATTACTGTTCTCAGGATATTGTGACCGCGTTCTGCTCCCGCAGCGATGATGGCGGTGTCACCTTCGGCGCAGGCATTCCCATCTACACGTTTACGACGGTCAATGGCGTCGATCTTCCGATTGCGCCCGGCACTTGCGGTGGTTTGCACGGCCACGTCCGCGTTTCCCCTGACGGCACCGTATACGTTCCCAATGAAAAGTGCTTTGACGCCAACAGGGTCAGCCGCCCCGGTGTGGCAGTTTCCACGGACAACGGTCTGAGCTGGGCAGTGCGCACTGTGCCGGACGGCAAGAGCATCAGCCCGGGCTCGGATCCCTCGGTTGCGGCCGGCGCGAACAACACCATCTATTTCGGATATGTGAATTCCGACGGCCACGCGAAAATCGCGGTTTCGCACGACCGCGGGCTGACCTGGTCGAAGTCCCAGGACGCCGGGACTCCGTTTGGAATCCAGAACGCGGAGTTTGCCGAAGTGATCGCCGGCGACGATAATCGCGCAGCTTTTGCCTTCCTCGGCACGCAGACCTCGGGAGATACGCAGTCGTCCGACTTTCAGGGAGTCTGGCACCTCTACGTGGCCTTCACCTACAATTCTGGCCACACTTGGACGACCGTGGACGCCACTCCCACCGACCCCGTGCAGCGCGGTTGCATCTGGAATCAGGGCGGCAGCAATCCGTGCCGCAATTTGCTCGATTTCAACGACATCACCGTGGATAGATTCGGGCGCGTGCTCGTAGGCTACGCCGACGGATGTACCGGCAGTTGCGTCACCGACTCGACGCAGAATGCCTCCACGGGCCCTGCGAGCGCTCAGGATGCATTGGCGACGATTGCCCGCCAAGTTGGAGGCCGTGGGCTCTTTAAGGCATTCGACGGGACGCAGCTCGGAACTGGCAGCGGCGACATCGAAGGTCACGGCAAGCTGTGCTTTGGAGATCCCGCCAGCGGCATTCAAGGTGATCCGGGCTGCAAGGCCGCAAATTAGGAGTTGTCCCAAGCAGCCCGTGGGCTTGGCAGAGTTGCTCCAAGCCAGAGTTCAGGCGTTATCGATTTGGGCGCGCTGGAGTTTGTCGGAGTAGTCGATGTAAATGGTTTTCCACTCCGTGAAGAAATCGATGGCGGCAATGGCCGCTTCGCGGTGGCCGTTGCCCGTCTGCTTGGTGCCGCCAAACGGCAGATGGGTTTCCGCACCGATCGTCGGAGCGTTGACGTAAACGATTCCCGTGTAAAGGTCGCGCGTCGCCTGGAAGGCGCGGTTGACGTTTCGCGTGTAGATGGAAGCCGACAGTCCGTAGGGCACACCGTTGGCCACGTCAAGGCCTTGCTCCAAGCTGTCGATGGGAATCACAGTCACCACCGGCCCGAAGATTTCTTCCTGCGCGATGCGCATATTGGGGGTGCAATCGCCAAAGACCGTCGGCGCGTAGAACCAGCCCTTGGCGTACGGGCCGCTCTCAAGCCGGTTCCCTCCTGTGAGCAGCTTGGCGCCCTCGTTCTTACCGATTTCGACGTAGCTCATCACGGTGTTCAATTGCTGTTCATTGATGCACGGCCCCATTTCGGTGGATGGGTCCAAACCGTCTCCAACTTTCAGGGACTTGGCACGATCCACGAAGCGTGAGACAAACTCCTTGTAAACGCTCTTGTGAACGGCAACGCGGCTCGCGGCGGTACATCGTTGGCCAGTAGTCCCAAACCCGCCCCAAATGGCGCCGTCAATTGCGAGATCGAGATTCGCATCCTCCATTACGATGATGATGTTCTTGCCGCCCATTTCCAGACTGCAGTGCTTGAAATCCGGCGCGCAAGCCATCGCGATGATCCGGCCAACGGCCGTGGAACCGGTGAAGCTGATCACCGGCACGTCCTTGTGTTTGGAAACAGGAGCACCTGCGCCCGGACCGTCGCCGCTCAGCAGATTGACGACGCCGCGCGGTATGCCTGCTTCGGTTAAGACTTGCACGAGATGATAGGCGGAAAGCGGCGTATCCTCCGCAGGCTTGAGCACGATGGTATTGCCGCTTATGAGCGCGGGCATCATTTTCCAGGACGGAATCGCCATGGGGAAATTCCATGGCGTAATCATCCCGCAGACGCCGATCGATTGGCGCACGCTCATGGCAAACTTGTTGGGAAGTTCTGAGGGCGTAGTCTGACCAAACAGCCGGCGGCCTTCGCCCGCCATGTAATACGTCATGTCAATGGCTTCCTGCACATCGCCACGGGCCTCCGCGAGAACCTTGCCCATTTCGCGGGTCATGTCCTTGGCAAATTGTTCCTTGCGCTGGACCAGTAATTCGGCAGTGCGGAACAGAATTTCCGCACGCTTTGGCGCGGGCACGAGCCGCCATTTTTTGTAGGCTTCCTTCGCGGCGTCCACCGCGGCATCGACGTCCTCTTCCGCCGAGGACACAAACATGCCGACCAGTTCGTCGGTGTTTGCAGGGTTGCGGTTTTCATAGGCTTTGCCGCTGCGCGACTCCACCCATTCGCCGTTGATAAAATTCTTGAACACCCGGGGCGCAACTGCCGTGGCCATACTTCCTCCCTAATCAAAAAACCTGCCCCGTCGCTTTCAGGGACCGTCAAACGAGGTCATCCTTGGGCAGTGGGTCAGTTTCCGGTAACCGCGTTTACCAGGACTTTAGCCCAACTTTTCTTTGTTTTGATACGATGGCTCCCGAGGGACTCATGACCAGCAACCGTCAACGGCAAATCTTGGGCCTGATAGTGATGGCGGTCGTCGGTGTCGGCTTTGGAATCTGGCTCCTCCGAACAGGCTTCCTTGCGCTTGGTTGTCTCTGGGTTGGTGTTTTTCTGTGGCGTGGACAGCAATTCGTGGTTTGGTTCCTCGCTCCGGTCAAGGCTCCGTCAGGTGTCACGCCGCCCTTCACTTCAACATGGAAACGCCTCCTGCTGTCAATCGTATGCCTCCTAGGTGCCGCAGTCTGCGCAGTAGGAATCTATCTATGGCGCTTGTGGCCAGAGCAGTGGCAAGCCGGTCTTGTTTTTGTTCTCTTCGGCTTACTCGTATTGGCTCCAGTAACGATTAAGGAAATTCAATCCCGCCGAAGGTCGCTGGCGCAATCCTCAACTCCCGATTAGTCGGCTAATCGGAAACTGACCCACTACCCATCCTTGCATATTGCCGGGGTTTTTCAGGTTCAGCGACCGGCTCGGAAGCGGCCCGTTAGACGGTTGACTTGCCTGCTTCCTCGTAGAGGGGTCCCTCTACCTGATCGCGCTTGCGGCGCAGGCCCTGGCTCGTCTCTTCAAGGCCGCGTCTTAGCGCTTTAGCTCATTTTTCTTGTCAGCGACAAGAGCGCCGCCTTTTATCAGAGCCAAGCCTTCCGCAGGCGGGCTAAAGTGCGTTTCTTCAGCACCTTACAGGTAATGCACTTTTTACTTGACACGGCGATTACTAGTCTGGTAGACTTATGACCGTAGAAAAGTGTGCCCCAACGCCAGTCGGGGCTTTTTCTTTTTTGGACTGCGGCAGCCTTGCTGCCGCATTTCTTTTGTAGTGGCGAGGCTTGCCTCGCGCTCCGGCTCCGATACCCCCGTGTCGTACGTCGGCATCCCCCCGGCGTCTCTGTTTTTCTCATTTCGTAGCGCCGGCATCCTGCCGGCGTTTTTGTTTTTTCTGTGACCTCTGTGCTCTTCCCTTTGTGGTCTCCGTGTTAAGTCCTTGTCTTTTCTCTTGCTGTGAAGTGTCAACTGTCGACTCTCAACTTCTTCTTTCAGGATTCAAACTATGAAAAACAGAAAACTCGACGCCGAACAGGTCTGGAAAGATTTTGAAGACCTGCTCGCGCCGCAGCTCAGCTTTTCGCTGACCGACCGCGTCGTCTATTCCCATCTTCTTCGGCATAGCCGCCTCGAAGGCAAGCTCCACTTTCGCTTCTCGATTCCCTGGCTTTCCCGCGGTATTCGCCTCTCTCCCAGAGCCGCCCGCGAGGCCGTTCGCCGCATGATTGCTCGAGGCGTGTTGCGCTTAGTCGAACGCAACTGCCAGGCGCACCACGTCGTGCGCGTGCTGCTCCCCGGAGAGGTTCCCGCTTTGCGCCCCGCGAAAACCGCGGCCCCGGACCCGGCCCGAACGGCGTGTGACTTCAGCTTCGGGGAGACGGATTTCTGGCGAGCCCATTCTCTGCGCCGAGCCATCCACGCCCGCGAGCGCGGCCGCTGCTTTTATTGTCTGCGCAAGCTCATCCGCCGCAGACGCTGCCTCGATCATGTCGTGCCACGCGCGCAATCCGGCCGCAATTCCTACCGTAACCTTGTTTCTTGCTGTCTGGATTGCAATTCCAACAAGGCGGAGCGCTCCGCCGTGGAGCATGTACGCTGGCTCTACCGCGACCGCCGCTTGAGCTTTGACGAGCTGACCGGCCGCCTCCGCGCCCTCGATGCCCTCGCCGCCGGCAAACTCATTCCGCCACTTCCTGGCCAGGGAGATAACGGAAGTGACGGAAGTAAAGGAAAGGTGGTGCGGAAGTAAGGAAAGGCGGCAAGGAGTTTTGTTTTGGTTACAGTGGTCCGACCTCGACGATTTGACCGCGTGAAACAGAAAGGAGAGCTTGTGCAAAGGCGGGCATTAGCGGCAGTAAGTCCTTCATGCGATTGGATTTTGCGCAGAGGACCACAACAGCCACCTTTCGTCCCGTCACATTCTGTTGGTATTTCATTCTTCGGTCGCTGGTGAGCAAAACATCCCACACATCTTCTGCAAGCGTAAGCAGCTCGCCGTTCTTCTTGGAGCCGTATCCTGCTCTCCGCACTGTTTCGCACTCATGGCCCATCGCGGTGAGCGTTCCTCGCAGCGCCGCTGGGAGGCACTCATCGATGAGGATTTTCATTTCTCAAAGCGAGCCAACATAAGCGCTTTTGCTTCTTCCAGCGCGGCAATGGCTTGTTCCCGGCTGACCCCGGGATATTGCTCCAGGAATTCATCGAGCGTATCCCCGGCTTCCAGGTAGTCGAGGAGCGTTTGGAAAGGCACGCGCGTGCCCCGGAAGACAGGTTCACCGCTGAGGATCTCCGGGTCCTGGATAATTACGCTCTGCGAGTTTGCGGCCATGGCGGACCTCCTTTCCGTGTTTTGATTATCTCATCCCTCAGAAACAACCGCCGCAAAAAGTGTCAAACCGGCCAATCTAACAACGACTCTAAACCCTCGCACGCAAGACCGGCATGTGCGCCACCCAAATTCTTCGCAATCTGTCGTTTGTGCCACCCGCCAAGGAGATTCGCACGGTAACGGTCGTGTCTGGCAAGTGGATTTTCATCGAAAGTAGCAAGAAGTAAGCGGACAGGCCAGGAGCGCAGCACTGGGCCGGACCCTCGGGTCCGGCCTTTTTTGTTTCCCGCGGTGGCTTGCTCACGCATCATGCAGGGCGTATGATTATCAGCATGAAGGTTCGCAGCCATCCTAAAATCCTTGCCTGGCCTCCCTCCCCGGGAGGGACAAACGTAACCGCGGAGTACCCTCAAGCGGAATCGCAGCCGATTGTCCGGGAGGTTCACATCAGTTCGGTGAGGGACAAGTCTGTACCGTTAAGCGGTGAGTTTAAGGCGAATCTTTTTACTTACGATGTTCTTACCAAAGACCAAGCTTTTGCAAAGAGGTTAGCCGTAGAGTTTTCTAAGCACATCGGCGAGACGCTACAACAGTTTGGCAATCTCGATATCGATTTCTAGACTCTTCACACTCAATCCTTCGATATCCAGCGGATAAAGGCAGGACGACTTGCGACGTGAGCGAAGAGACGCCGGAGAGGAGTCGCGACTATGGACATATCCCACCAGCCGTGGTCTCGAAGCGCATCCGCGACTTGGCGGAGTCCTTCGGCCCGAAATTTCTGCGCATCAAACTCTTCTATCTTCGGCGGCTCAGGGGCCAAAAACTTTGGCTCCACAAGCTTAGGTTCGGGATACGCAGGCGGATCGGGTGCAGGCTCGCCTGCTTGAAGGGCAGCCATCAATCGGATGTCGTACGTTACGAGGTTTGCCTCCGCTGTGATATGGCTCTTCAGGAATTCACTTTGTTGCTTTAATTCACTGGTCAGATATTCTGCCTGCTGCCGAACCTCTAGATTCAAGTCTTCGACCTTGTCTGCATATTCTTCAATAAGCCGCGTAATCTTTTCAAGGCGCCCATTCACTCCATCCATTGCGTCTTGCAAAGCTGAGCTGAACACCACGAGCATGAAGAACACATACTCCCAATCCGCGGGCTGGTGACTCACAAACCAGCTAATCACCAAGAATCCCACGGTAACAACTATTGCGATTGCTGACCTTCCGTGATGCCTCATGTGGAGGAACCTCCTTTGCATAGCGCGTGATTCTAACCAATAAGGCGGGCTAATGCGGCTGGACTTTCGTTTTGTCCACCACCACAGCCGGGTGCCCCACCCTTTCGCGTTTGCTTTTTTGAAAGGGTGGGCATTCTGCGTTTCGGTTTTCGGTACCTGACCTGACGAATGGGCTCTTGGTATAGAATGATCGAAAGGAGAATCCTTCCGTGGCGGCGCTCGATTGGTCACAATGCCCTGCGGTGGAAAGCATCCCCGGCAAGGTAAGCGGCGCGTGGGTGCTCAAGGGCACGCGCATGCCCGTCTCCGTCATCTTTGAAAATCTGAAAGCGGGCGCCAACATTGACGAGATTATGGAATGCTTCGAAGGTCTGGACCGTGAA
>QHYN01000266.1 GCA_003224145.1 Acidobacteriota bacterium | reverse complement strand
GGATCACCGGCATCTAAACTATGAGGTGCCCGAACTGGCTGGGCAGATTCCCACCTGTGAAAACGTCGCGCGGGTCATCTGGACCTTGCTGGAGCCCCGAATCACTCAGGGGAAACTCCATCGCGTCCGCCTGTACGAGTCGCCGAATCTCTTCGCGGATTGTTACCGTGCCGGTGCGAACGGAGCAGGGAAGTGATGAAGGGCGCGCTCAAAATCGAACTCGGCCGCCGCTATCGATTTGCGGCCTCGCACCGCCTGCACAGCCCGCATCTGAGCGAGGACGAGAATTACCGAGTCTTCGGGAAATGCAACAATCCGCACGGCCACGGCCACAACTATGTCCTGGAAGTCAGCTTCTCAGGGGGCATCGATCCCGCCACTGGCATGATCGCAAATCTCTCCGATTTGGACGCTTTCGTCCAACGTCAGGTGCTCGAGGAATTCGACCACCGCTCGCTCAATGAGGACGTCGCCGCGTTTCGCGGCAAAGTTCCCACGACGGAGAATCTGTGCATGGAAATCTTTCGCCGTTTGAAAACTTTTCACCATGCCAAGCTCGAACGCATCCGCATCGAGGAGACCGGCAAGAACAGTTTTGAATACGCAGGTGACCACCTGGAGGAGAGTCCGACGTGACCAAACCAATGGAAGAAATCCTGTTGACTGATAGGAGCGAGCGCAAGGAACTCGACGCTCGCTCCATTGCTTGCCATGTGCGCGAGCTGATCAAACTTATCGGCGAAGATCCTAATCGCGAAGGACTGCGCAAGACGCCGGAGCGTTTTGAAAAGGCCTTCAAATTCCTGACCAGCGGCTATCACCAGAATATCGATCACGTCCTCAACGGAGCCACGTTCAGCGTGGCCTACGACGAAATGGTCATCGTCAAAGACATCGAGTTTTTCAGTCTCTGCGAACACCATCTCTTGCCGTTCTTCGGCAAAGCGCACGTCGCCTATCTGCCGGACAAGCGCGTCCTCGGGCTCAGCAAGGTGGCCCGCCTGGTGAACATGTTTGCCCGCCGCCTGCAGATCCAGGAGCGCATGACCAGTCAAATCGCTGAAGCCATCCAGTCAAAACTCGAGCCCCAAGGTGTCGGTATAATTATCGAGGCGCGCCACCTCTGCATGCAGATGCGTGGCGTGGAAAAGCAGTGCGGCCAGGCGGTGACGAGCGCTATGCTTGGCGCATTCCGCCACAACAAGCAGACACGCGATGAGTTTCTGGCGTTAATCCGCCCTAAGAGAAGCTAAACTTTTCACTTTAGCGACGTGGGCTGATTCCTCGGCCGCTGGACCTTCAGGATGATTCACCGGTGGGCGCTTCGAGCGCGGCGCACACGCGCACGGTTTCCGCAGGTTCGATCATTGCACCAGCATTTTGTTCTGGCTTTGGTCGTATCGTAAAAAACCCAGCGGCAGCCGGAATTCGCGCACGTCTTGATTCGCTCTGCGCCGCGATTTTGCAGCATTTCTCCCAGGGAAGCGGCAATCCTCGCGATCACCCAGTTCCAACCGCGCTTCAGCGGAACCAACTCTGCTCGAAACCCATTTTGGTTCTCGACGAGCCTCTGACGAGCAGGTACCTTCAACGCGCGGTTAAGTTTGGAGAGCTCGGCCCGGCTGAGGGAGCGTCCGGCGGCGAATTTTTCGGCGGCACGGCGCAGAAGGGCACGCAAGCGCAGAAGTTCCCTGCGTGGAACCTGCTTTGGGAGACGGGAGTGCAGTTTCCAATGCTTCAGGAGAGTGGCTAACCACAAGCGGTTCGCGAGATGGTCGGTCAATTTCCCGAAACCATCCCACTCCTCGCTGTTGGCGAGGTCCACCCACGGGGCGACCTTACCGAACCCTTTGGCGTGGAAGATGTCGTGAGACGGTTTCACTGTAATGGGCTAAATTCTGTTGACTCATTACAGAAAATTGAGTAGAGTCTGGTAATGAGTATAGCAGCGATAGGGCATTACAGCAATACGGGCGTGTGGCGTCTTCGACACGTCGCCACGGTAGCTCATGCGTGAATCCATGACCACGAAATCTATGACCGTGGTTGAAGCTGCCCTAACGCCTGCGCCCTCTGCCCGGCTGCGATTGAATCGCGCCGCCGTGGTGGTTTCCTTCCTTTCCATTTACCTGATCTGGGGTTCCACCTACCTGGCCATTCGCTACGCCGTAGAGACGATTCCTCCGCTCTATACGGCGGGCATTCGTCATTTCACTGCAGGGACAATTCTCCTCCTCTGGTGCTTTGCTAAGCGCCTGCGCCCCACCTGGGCGCAAATTCGCGCCAGCATCATCATCGGCACTTTCTTCTTTCTCATCGGCCACGGCACGTTGCACTGGGCCGAGCAAAAAGTCCCTTCCGGACTCGCCTCTCTACTCGTTGCCAGCGAACCGTTATGGGTCTTTCTGCTATCGGCCATCGCCGCGAAGCAGTGGCGCTTGAATGGTCCTCTTCTGGCGGGAATCGTTTTGGGCTTCGGGGGCGTCGGCCTTTTGATGGGAAGAAGCGCCCTGGCATCTGGCCCGGGCATATTCCTGGGCTCGCTCGCCGTGTTGCTGGGCGCATTTTCCTGGGCCGTGGGGATTGTGTATTCCCGGCAATCACACCTCTCGGGGCACCCACTTCTTCTATCGGCGCTCTCGCTGCTGGCAGGCTCTTTGCAGTTGCTCCTCGTCGGAACGATCACCCGGGAATATCGCGGCTTTTCCCTCGCCTCCGTTTCCCCGCGTTCCTGGCTCGCACTCGGCTACCTCATCTTTTTCGGCTCGGTCGTGGCCTTCACGGCCTACAATTGGTTGCTGGAACATTACTCGCCCACGCTGGTCGCTACCCATACGTACATCAATCCCCTAGTTGCCGTTCTGCTGGGCTGGCTCCTGGCCGGTGAAGCTGTCACGCTCAATGTGCTTCTCTCCACGGCCTTGGTCATCGGCGCGGTCATACTCGTTGACCGCGGCACGGCGCGGCTGCCTCAGCGGCTGTAGGGTTTTCGTCTCGGACTCAGGATGTCATTGCAGGGTCGGTTGTCTGAGAGATCCGCCCCTTCAACAAAAACAAGGACGTACGCTTGGCGAAACGCACGACGCACCGAGTCTTGTTCTTTTCGACGAAAAAATTTATTTCACCGCGATATCCACGGTTGCTCGTGTCGTGTCCCACTCCTCGCGCAGCGTGCAGCCCCCTGCGGTCTTGTCATAAGCGATCGTGAAGTTCTCGACGGACGATGGTAGCGTGGAGAGCTTCATGTCCACGCGCGCCAGTTCATCGCTCTCGTATTTGTAGGGGATACCCCATTCACCTGTCTTCTTATTGATGATGAGCGTCCACTTGTCAGCGTTTGGAATGACAAACAAGGTGTAACTGCCAGCAGGTACACTCTTCCCGCCCACAACCAAGTCGGTACTGGTCACGAAGGTGGTAGCTTCGTTCGCACCGTTGCGCCACACCTTCCCATATGGTTCGACCCCACCGATCATCTTTCGCCCCTTAAGGCGCGGGCTGGAATAGTCGGTCTTGATGGTTTTGCCGCCGCCAAGATCGCAGGAAGCCGACGCCGGCGGACTCGGCCTTGAAGCTTTGTCCATCTGAGCCGAGCCCAGCTCGGCCATCAGGCCGAACGTCAAACATCCCGCTGCCAACCATGTATATCGTTTTCTCATTTTTCTCCCTCCTTGGAAGCTATCCGAAAGTATTGAACCGAATTTGTCTTCGCAATGCAACCTCGAACCCTTTCTCTTCCACAGACGGCCCAAAGCAACACTCGTTTCTCCTATTCAAATTCGATTCTTGCGCACGGCCCCAAAAAGGGGCTAAATCTAGAAGCTGACCAGGGCGATGCTTCTATCGGGGAACCTGTTTCGGGAGGTGGTCATGACGGGATCCAGACGTAGCCTGCTAATGGCGATCGGCAGTTCTCTGGGGGTCTTGGCTGCGGCCCCGCTTCTCTCCGGCCTGCAGTTGCCCAGGCCGTCGCGCGAAGCTCGTCCGTATCCAAACGGCCGCAACCCAGGTTCTCCAGGTTCCGAGGAGCCGAGCACCCCGGAGCGAAAGGCTGTCGAACGCGAGAACCAAAAGCAGATTAGAGACGATGTTGCCAAACTCTACGAAATGGCGGCCGAACTCAAGAGCGAAGTCGAGAAAACGGACGCAAACGCCACACTTTCCCTTTCCTTGGTCAAGAAGGCGCAGGAGATTGAAAAGCTCGCCAAGCAGATCAAGAACCTCGCTAAGGGTTCATCCTAGATTTTCGTTGCTTTTGGAGAAGCTGGTTCTGTCTCACCGAAAGAATATCGGGTCATTGGCTTCCCTTTACATGCGGAAGAAAGGTGTGTTAGCCTGAATGCGTCGAAGAGAAGAGGAATAATTCAGGGGACG
>QHYN01000265.1 GCA_003224145.1 Acidobacteriota bacterium | reverse complement strand
CCGGCTGCGGAACGGTTCGGGTGGACTGTAGGGGTCGTGCGCGTCCCACAGGTGAAACCACAGGAAAAACGGACTACCGTGCTGCTGGTCGAGCCATTCGAGCACGTATCCCAGGGTCACCTCGCCGCGGCGCTGCATGGAAGCCTCGCGGCGCTCCCCGGTCTTCTGCCGGTGAAAGCCTGCGTCGTAGACATCGAAGCCGCGCTCGAATCCGGAGGCAAACCCGTTTTTCGGGTCGAGTATGATGCTGCCGACGAAGGCCCCCGTGTGGTAGCCCTGGGCGTGAAGAATTTCAGGTAGAAAAGGGACGCTTGGAGGTAGCCGATCGCCGAAGTTGCGGATGCCGTGGTACTGCGGAAAAGTCCCAGTGAGTATGGTCGCGTGAGAGACCGGCGTAATGGGCGCCTGAGAGTATGCATGCTCGAACACCACGCCCTGACTCGCCAACGCATCCAGTTGCGGCGTCAAACCCTGCTTGGAACCGAGAAAGCCCATGCGGTCGGCGCGGACCGTATCCAACGTGATCAGGATAACATTGGGCTTGTTTGTGGCTGCCGCGGCGAGCGCGGGAAAGAGAACGAAAAGGCAAAGGATGCAAGCGCGCCGCATAAAGGAAAAAGGAGTCTGCATTGTAGCAGACTCCCTTTTCGGAACTAAAGCCTGAACCCCAAGATCAGAAAATGAGTTTCACCCCGAGCTGCATAGCCCGCGGTCCACCCTGGGAAAGGAACGGGTTGCCCGAAGAAACGTCAGGTGTTTGAGAGAGTGCTCCAAAGGTGCCGCTTGAGAACGTACGGCCCGAGCTCGAGGGAGTGGAGTTGAAGTTCGGATGGTTCAACACATTGAAGACCTCCCAGCGGAGCTGGATGCTCAACCGCTCGTTGATCTTCGTAATTTTATTGAGGTTTGCATCCCACTGCACAAAGTGGGGCCCCCGGAAGGCGTTGCGGCCGCAAGTACCGATAGTGCCGTCGGCTGGCACGCCAAAGACCGCTCCAGCATTCGTAATTATGTTTGAGTTGGGGTCGCTGTACTGGTAGGTGGGCTTGGCTAAGCAATCGGGCCGCTGGTAGCTCCTGTCCTGACCGGAGTTGTCCCTGCTCGTACTCAGCAAGACCGTGAACGGGCGCCCGGTCAGGTACGTCGCGACACTGCCGATCTGCCAGCCGGAACCTAAGCGGCCCAATGCGGAGACCCTCGGGAAGTCGTACGTGATTCCGGTATTGAAATTCCGGCGGACATCCGTATCGCAGGGACCCGCGTTGCTCGCAGGATCGTAAGGGTTTTCCCGGATCGGTAGCTGCGCGCCGCCTCCGCCACGATTGACCGAGTTCGTGTCAATGCAGTTCGACCACGTGAAGTTGACTATGGTGTTGAGCCCGTGCCAATCGCGCTGCCGGTAGCTGACCTGCATAGAGTTGTACCGAGAGAACCCATCATTCGTGAGCTGGATCACGTCTTTGAAGTCCGGGAAGTTTGCCGCGAAGGGCCGTGCACAATTCCCGGTCTTGAGCTGTCCAGCGGCGGCGGTAAAGCAGCCGATGGGTCGCAGGTTCAGGTCACGGCTCAAGAACATGTCCGTCCCGTGAGAGCCAAAATAGCCGACGCTGAGAACGTTGTTCCGGAACAGCTGATGCTGCAGCGTCAGACTGTAATACTGGATCCTCGGCGTCTTCAAATTCGGAGCGACTCCGAAAATGTTAAACGGCGGCGTCGCCGTGGGATTTGGACCGTACACGGGAAAGCATCCGACAGTCGTGTTGGTAAGACACGTGCCAGCAAGTCCGCTTCCCGGCTGCGGCCCGAAGCAGATCCAGTCGGCGGACCCAGCGTTAGTCCCGTTGTAGCAGGTGTTCGGGTTTGTTGCGAAAGACTCGAAAAGGACATCGTTTGGCGTAACGTTTGTGGTCGTCGCCCCCCCGTCGACAGTAACTGAAAAGACCCCCAAGTCCGCGTTCGTAAAGGCTCCCGCTCGCGCGCCATGGAAGGAATAGGGGGCGCTGATGGACGCAAAGTTCGCCACGTCGTAGACCATGGAGTAGCCAACACGTAGAGAGGTCTTGCCGTTCCCAAATACGTCCCAGGCAACACCGGCGCGCGGGCCGAAATCGCGCAAATCGAGGTTATAGAGCCGGCTGTTGCCCACGCCTACGCGAGCCAATCCCGGCGGGAAACCCTTAGGAGGACAGTTGTTAGGCTCGGGGGCGGCGCAAGGATAGAAGTTTGACGCGATCTTATCAGCCTCACCGAGGGCTCCATTGATCTCCCAGCGCAGGCCATAGTTTACGGTCACCCGCGGACTGATCTTCCATTCATCCTGGAAGTACAGACCCATGGACGGCTGATAGAGATGTCGGGAGGTGTCCCCAAAGGATCGGATGGCCTCGTCCATCCGGCCGAGGAGTAATTGTGTTAGGAAGGTCGGGAAGTCCGTTTGAAAAGTGCTCAGGGCAGACCGGGCGCGATTCCGAAGGCTGAACGTGGAGGCGTAATCGTAGTTTCCCCCCACCTTAAAGGTGTGAGGGCCCTTCGTCCACGTGAAATGGACAGAAAAATCGTAATTCTGCGTAGGACGCGTACTCAGCGGATAGCCGAAAACCCCTCCGATGTAGCCGGCCGTGATTGAGCTGGCATACACTACAGGAACGCCGAAATCAGTCGGATTCAGCGGCCCGGTATCGACCCCCAGGCTCAGCGGGTTGATCTTGTTGTTCGGAGCCAGGATCTGCGCGTAGCGGTTCCAGTTGAAGCGCGCGTCAAGGATCTTGTTCGCAGAAATGCTGTAGGTCCAGGTGGCTCCCGCAAGCTGTACGCGCGTGGGCACGATGCTGTTGAATCCGTCGGTGCCGAGACCGCTTCCGGGCGCCGGCGGAATCGTGTAACCGAATGAGGGACCAGACTGCGTACTGTCCGAGTAAAGATAGCGGCCAGAAAGATTCATCTTTTCGTTCATCTTGTGATCGATCTTGACGATAAAGCTGGCGGGAAGGGTATTGATATCGGGAAGCAACGCGGTTTGGTTAAACCCGCCAGTCGGCACGGCCGCGTTTGCGTTCGCCGGGGTGCAAGACACAACAGCGCCGGCACCGTTTGAACAAGGGTAATACTTCAGCAGGGCCAAGCCAGCGGGATTGACAGGGAGATTGTTGACGTTCTGGGTGGGGTCGGCGAAGTTGGCCAGTGCCGCGGCCAAGTCGCCTTGCGTCGGCACGATCACCTGATAAGGGGCAAGGGACTTGTTCCGCTGGGCCTCCACATTCACAAAAAAGAAAGTCCTATCCTTGATGATGGGACCGCCAATTGTTCCGCCGAAGTTATGGTTGTGGTAGGGCGTCGTAGTCGTTGAGAAGAAGTTCTTCGCGTTGAGCCAGTCGTAATCCCCAAAATAGAACGCCGTTCCGTGGAACTGGTTGGTGCCGCTCTTGAGAACCACATTTACGGCCGCTCCACCCTTCACTCCATATTCCGCGGAAGGAAGCTGCTGCACAGAGAATTCCTGGATCGTATCGTTGCCGAGAAGTGCGGATGGAACCCCCAGGAGTCCTGGCTGGCCGACCGCCTCGCTGCCGTAAAAGCGGTCGTTGTTCGGCATGCCGTCAACCAGATAGTTGTTCGTGGTGGTGCGCTGGCCGCTGATGCTCACGTCCAGGAACCCGCCGCCCGGCGAGCGCTGTACGCCGGGGGTAAGGGCCAAGATGGATTTAAAGTCACGGCCCTCCGTCGGTAGTTCCACGATGGACTTCGTGTCGACCACGTTGGTCACGCCCGGGGACGTGTCCACCAGAGGCATGGCCGCTTCCACCTCAACAATTTCGGTGCGCCCGCCCACCTGGAGTGCGAAATCCTTCTTGATGGTGATGCCGACTACGACGTCCGCGCGGCTGAGGGACGTCTTGAACCCTTGTGCCGAAACACTCAGGCTATACGAGCACGGCGGAAGGTTCGGCAGCACGTAACTCCCCGAATCGCCGGTTGTGGCGGTACGCGACGCGTTCGTCGCGGCGCACTTCGCAGTGACCGTCGCCTGGGGCAGAGCCGCCCCGGACGGATCCGTCACCGTCCCGGTGACTTCACCGGTGATGATCTGCGCGGATAGCGAGATGGCAGACAAAAGAAGCAGGATGAGCGCCCAGGAAATGCAGATACCCTGACGTTTAAGCATCGGCAGGCCACCCCCTGAATTGTTGGTCAAGCCCCTAGCAAAACCCTACTTTAATCATTGGATTCTATTCCTGTCCTATTCCCTGTCAACAACAATTTAGAAGACCCCATGAACCCTATCGCAGACGAAGGGATCCATAGCCGCGCGTCGGTCTTAGTTGTGTTGCGCCAATTTACGGACATTCCTCGCTTTCCACGTCTTCCGAGAGAGGACATTCGCAACCAACACGGTGAAGCCAGCCGAATCGGCAAGTGGC
>QHYN01000099.1 GCA_003224145.1 Acidobacteriota bacterium | reverse complement strand
GAAGCGGGCGCGCACTTCGCCATGACCCAGCCGCTTTTCGATCCGGAACATTGGCATGCTTTCTTGGAGAAACTTGGTGGCAAGCCTTCGATTCCCGTGCTCATCGGAATTTGGCCGCTCAATAGCTACAAGCAGGCCCTGCGTTTGAACAACGAAGTTCCGGGAATCGTTATCCCTGAGCCTTTGCTGAAGTCCATGGAATCCGCCGGCGCTGATGCGCGCGACCGCGGCTTCGAGGTCGCCCGCAAAATGCTCGCCTGGGCCCGCACCGAACTCGCAGGCGCCTATCTCATTCCGCCCTTCAAGCGCTACGAAGAGATCCTCGAGATTCTCTAATCAGCCGATAATTTGGTAAGGGAAGAATCTGATGCGCTAATAGCCACAACTAATTTGGTGACTGATTCAAACTAAATATGACCTCGATTACGGTGTCGACCACGACTGCTCTACGGTTTAGGAGCGTCGGCTCGTATTGCCACTGCTTGACCGCATCCATAGCTGATTGAATCAGCAGAGGATGACCTGACACGACTTCTAGCTTGGTGACTCTTCCATCTTTCCCGATCAGTGCGTGGAGCTTCACAGAACCCATAATTTTCGTTTGCCGCGCAAGCGGAGGGTAGGCAGGCTCGATTCTTGCCACTAACTTGCCCGGCTTGCAGTTGGGTAGCACAACAATTCTTCCAGTCCGGGTGTCAACCGCCTCGCATGATGGCTCACCGTTCATTTTGGTAAGGAGTTGCGTGGCGTCGGCCGGCTGATTCTGAACTGCATCAGCCCTCTCTACCGCGCTGGTGTGGTCGTGAATGATTTTCCAACCATCAGGAAAGCGCTGCCACACTAACGTGAATACGCCACCCACGTCGCCTTGTTCCCGCTTCAAATGCCACTTGCCCAAAACCAGCGCCGCGTCGGTTCCCAGGAAGCGGAACTCGAGCTCCGAGCAATCCAGCTCGCCCATCGCTGCACGGTCCGGGTAATTCTTCTTATAACGCGCACGCACACCATCCCAGCCGCGCGACACTCCGCTGCTCCCCGAGAAGGTCAGATCCGGCGAGCGCCAATATCCCACCAGGAACGCATCCACGTCGCCGCGGTTCCACGCCGCTTGCTGTGCGTTTAGAACCATGCGAATCGCGTAACGATCTGCGTTCTCTTCTTCGGTTGTTTTTCCTACCGCGTGCCCTCGGCTGAGCACCGAGAAAATGAACAGTAGGGCAAGACTGCCAACCGCCAGCAGGGTTTTCCGGGTTCCGCCCATGGCCATGCTCCTTGACGATGCCTGGTGCCAGTTTCTGTGCATCGACTTTTCTGTAAGTTACTGATAACCGGGAGGATAGGCTAGATCCAAGCGCGTGGCAAGCCGTCTTTCCTGAAAGAGGCCCTCCTACGCAAGTCATTTGTTTTCAGATTGTTACGCCAAAAGGTCTAGCAAACTGGTACTTACGGGCTATTGGCCGCTATCTTATCGGCTGCCACAATCCCTTTAGAGGCTGAGGGATGTTCAGCGCCATGCTATTCACGGTCTCCATCGTAGCCCTGTCCCAGTTCGCTCTCTATTACTGGCGGGCGGTTCTGGCGGGAGTTGCGGCACAGCCGGTCTCTGACCGCGTCCTGGCTGCTGCGCAGGTTGAAGACGGCCGCCTTACTCCCCAGCACTTCAGGACACTGGCGGGCCTTCACGATCTGACTCCCGATCTGCAACCTCATCGAGGCGGGTTGGTGCTCGTGCGCTTCTATTACAGCTCGATCGAAGGCCTCGACACACTCTTCGGCAAGCAACTTCCAGCCCTCGCTGCCTGGAGCGAACGAGAGCGCGTGATCTGCGCGCGTTATGCGGCCGTCCAGGTGGACCGGCGCCTGCAAGCGAATCTCGACCTCGCCGCTTCCCTCCGCTCTTGCTAATCCGACAGAAGTTTTCGCCTTTTGCTTACTGCACGATCGCTGCAAATTTTGGCAGGGTCGTATTTCGGCCAGCTTCCTTCGTCGAAAGCCGATTACCCGAAGCGTACTGCTTGCTGCCGGTTCGAATTAGTCGGACTTCGTTCGAACCGGTTTCCCTGCCCGCCCTGCGGCCTCTTCCAGCATTTTGGCGATGCGGCGGTCGCGGGCTTCGGGACTGCGATAGTAGAAGATGCCGAGCAAATGATGGCGGCGGTGCGAGGGAGACATGCGTTGCCAGCCTTCAAAGGCCCGAGGATCGCGCGCGAAGGCCGCTTTCAGGACCGGCGGCAGCTCTCGTTCGGCTTCCATGGTAGTCAGCAATTGCTCAGCGATTTGCTCAGCGCGGCGCACGCAGGCTTCGGCGCTTTTCGGCTGCGCGACCCAGACGGCGATCCATCTGCGGATGGAGTAACTTAGATTGTCGAACCAGCGCCGGAGGGAGCGGTCCTGTGAAAGGGCGCGCTTCAATTCCGCGGGGAGGATGGCCTTGCGTTCTTCCGTGTCGGGTTCGAGGCGGAATCGCGCGGCCATGCCGGGCGCGGTTTTTGCGCCGGCCTGCATGCGCTTGTTGACGAGCAAGTAGTGGTAGCCCCTGCCGGTAGGAAATAGCGAAGTACGAAACGCGAATCCGTTGATTTGGCCTTTGACGCGGAGCTGACCGCGCACGCCCCAGATTTTCGAAACGTCGAAGGGGATTCGAATGATCACCCAACCGAGATTCGATTGCATGCGCTCCAGAATGGCTTTGAATGACTTAGCAACGGATTTGCGATTTGACGTCATGGCCGATCATGAGAAGCGAGCGATGGATCGAAATAAAAAGAGGGCACGCGGGAACGTGCCCTGCCTATTGGAAGAGTGCCGGTTCGAAACCGCAAAACTACTTCGAGAAGCTGGCGACAGCCTCGGCTTCGGTGTTGAAGACCTCGAAGACCGTCAGCAACTTGGTGATTTGCAGGACTTCCTGGAATTTGCTGCCCAGGTGACAAAGGCGCATTGAAGCGCCCTGGGACTTGGCGCTATGGTGGGCGGCCACGAGGGTGCCGAGGCCAGCGCTGTCGATAAACGTGATGTTGTCCATATTCAGAACAATCTTTTTTTTGCCGGCGGCGATCAGGCTTTTTACTTTTTCACGCAGGGCGTTGCTTTCCTCACCGAGCACGATGCGGCCGTCCAGCGCCACAACGGAAACGCCGTCCACCTCACGATTTGTCATCTTCAATGCCACGTTATTTTCCTCCTCATCGGAAAGCGGTTCCGGCGGCAACCCGGGCCGGAGCCGTCAAGCCTACCAAACTATGGGTGATCCCCCGGAGCGATGAATCGTAATCGAAGACCGGGCGGCGGTCAAATCTCCGAAGGCCGCGGCGCGGGCCATTCGCGAACCCTCTGATCGCGGCTAATAGTAGTCCGCGCAGGACATGTAATAGCCGCAGACAGGGCAAACCAACTTGCAACGACGTGATTCCAACCGCTGCGAGCAGACCGGGCAGTAGCGCGACGGGTCTTCGTCTCGAAGGCCCGGGATCCGGCCAGTTTGCAAAGGCGTGTCAAAGAGACCAGAGGTCTTTGCCGGCTGATCCGGAACCTGAGTAAACTCCCGATCCGCGGTGAATTTCACGGCTGGACGTTTATAACACAAGAGCAAAGGAATGGGGGAGAGGAGCGGCGTTATTTTTTGGCGGGGGCAGGCATGACGTAGCCGGATTGGGCGGGGAGGCCGGCACGTTCGAGCTGCACGGTGGTGTGTTCGATTCGAAACTCCTTCTGGGCCACTTGCCTGATGGCCTCGAGCAGGTGTTCGCACTTGTCCATGTGCATGTCGGGAATTCGCGCGTGAAGACTCAACGCATGATGGCCGCCGCCGAGAGACCAAAGGTGCAGGTCATGGACTTCCTGCACTCCCTCGACGGTGAGGATGGCGCGCGCAACGTCCTCGACACGCAGCTCATGCGGGCGGCCCTCCAGAAGAATGTGCGACGATTCGCGGAGAATGCCGATGCTGGACCAGAGGACAAGCAGGCCGATGGCCAAGCCGATAAGGGGATCGATCCATTGCACGCCGGTCATCCGAATGACGATTGCCCCAATGATGATGGCGATGTTCGAAAGGGCGTCGCCGAAATTGTGAACCAGGATGCTGCGCAGATTGAGGTCACCGCGGCCGCGGACGAGAGCCAAGGTGATGCCGCCATTCACGGCCAGCGCGGCAACGGACGTCCAGATCATCCAGCTCTCGACCACCTCGACCGGGGAGCGAAAGCGCTGGACGGCTTCATAACCGAGCCAAAGGGAAAGCAGAACGAGGACAAAGGCATTTGTAAACGCAGCCAGCGTGCCGGCGCGGTGATAGCCGTAAGTTTTCTCGCTATCGGCCGGGCGCTCGGCCCAACGCATGGCGAGATAGGAGATGCCGAGCGTGGGGACGTCCGAAAGATTGTGAACGGCGTCATTCAGAAGGGCGACGCTTCGGCCGAGTATGCCGCCAAAAACTTCAGCGATGATCAAACCAAGGGTGGCGGCCATGGACCAGCCAAGAACGGAGGGACGCAACGTGGGATGAGCATGGCAGGAATGATTATGAGTGTGGAATTGGCCAGTGTGGCTGTGGCCGTGTTTGTGGTCGTGAGTGGGCCCACTCATGCCCTCCATTCTACCTGCTCAAGAAAACCTGCGCAGCCCTCGGAGGCGCTTATTAGGCAGTTTGACACGGCCCTTGGCGGAATGGATTGACGCTCTTGCCAGCGGCTGCGACCATGAAACGAGCTTCCCATTCCACGTGCGTTGGTGTGGGAAAAGTCCTTTCACGGGGGATCTGCGCTCGGGGCGATGACAGTTCCAATCGCAAAACTGAGTTTCTGGGGCGTGCGCGGGTCCACGCCGACGGTGGATCCGGCGACGTGGCGTTACGGCGGAAATACGCCCTGCCTGGAGCTTGCCGCGCCGGATGGCACGCAAATCATCTTGGATTGCGGGACGGGGCTACGCATGCTGGGGAACCGCTGGGCTGCGCCCAGCGCGAGAAGCGGCGCGGGAACGCACATCCTGATCACTCACTACCACTGGGATCACATCCAGGGCGTACCGTTTTTCGCCCCCCTCTACGTGGAAGACAACAGATTTCATTTCTACAGTTTCCGCTCTAAATTTTTGGGGCGCGACAGCCTGAAGCAGGTCTTCGAAGCGCAAATGGCGGTGCCGTATTTTCCAGTGGACATGTCGGCGATGAGCGCGCAGCGAAAATTTCAGGAGGTAGCAGGAGGCGAATCGTTCACGATTGGCGAAAACAAAATCACGACGCGCTGGCTGAATCACCCGCAGGGCTGCTTGGGTTTTCGAATCGAGACGTCCGCCGGAACGGTGGTGTACGCCACGGACAACGAACCCGGTGACGCGAAGCTGGACGAGAGCTTGCGCGAACTGGCCAAGAGAGCGGACATTTTCATCAATGATGCGCAGTTCACCCCCGAACAGCTAGAAACGACCAAGAAAGGCTGGGGGCACTCGTCTTGGCTGGAAGGAGTGAAAGCCGCGCGGCATGCCGAAGCGAAGACGCTGGTGTTGTTTCATCACGACCCGGATTCGACAGACCGCATGGTGGATTCGCTTTTGCGGCAGGCGCGGGACGAGTTTGATTCGGTTTTTGCGGCGAGCGAGGGAATGGTGATCACGCTGGGAGGACCGGGAGACCCGGTACAGGCACACATGCCCGGGACACGCACGGCGCTGCGGCGGGAGGCGCAGTTCCACGCAAAAGTCTGCGGAGTGACGGAAGGGGGCAAGGAATTCGAGGAAGAGACCGTGGTGAGCGAACTTTCTCTGCAGGGCGGTCTGATTACGCTGAAACACCTGCCGAGATTGCAGTCTGAGCTGCAAGTCACTATGGAGGCACCCGGAGCAGACGGTGTGCAATCGATGAAGCTGCGCGGGTACGTCGTGAGAATTGATACGGCTGCGGAAAAGGGACACAGCGCAGTGGGGGTGGTGTTTACGGACTGATTCGGAGTCTCAAGGTCGATTCATTTTGCACACAGGGGCGCAGCGTGCTGCGCCCCGCTTGCTTATTGGCAGAATGACAGTGCTCCGGCAGGCTGAAATGAGCGGATAGGAACGTAGATTGTGTGTTGCGGTTTTCTAGGCGAGATCGGCGATTTTTTTGTCGAGGTGGGCGAGGGCGGCTTCGAGAGACTTGCGATGATTGGGGTGAGTGGCGGAGGCGAGATCGTTCACGATGCGGGTGCGCGATAGCTGGAGATCTTTGCGCTGCTGCTCGCGTTGGATTTGCTCGGGAGTCTTGGGTCCCGTCGCTTTCTGTTGCGGAGCCTGGGTCGCTTCAACTTGGGATTCGATGTCCTTGCTTTCCCAACCACGCGCCATGGCTATAGTTTGACACAGTTTGGCCCAATCTCATGCTACGAAGCGGGGGAAAGTTCATAGGGAATGCTCAGGCGCCGGCGGCGCGGCGCTGGGGGATGACGGGGAAGGCAGGCCGCATGACGCTATGCAGGGTGGTTTCGGCGACGCGAACGAGGCGTTCGGCGAAGACGCCGCGGTAGGAGAATTCCTCGACGTGCGTGGACCAAGCTACCTCGAGGAGCCAGCCTTTTTCTGTTTGTTCAGCGCGCGCGGAAGTAATTTCTCCCGCGGGGATCTCCAGAAGGGACTGAAAGTGAGCGTCGAGGACGGAAATGTGTTCGGCGCCAACGAAAAGCTGAACCGCAGACGAAGAAGTGGCATCTACTGGACGGAAGTGACCGCCATTGACAACGACAAGAGCACCGAGTTCGCGAGACTTTTCGTCAACGGTTGTTTGCGGCTTTGTCGAAGGAAGAAGAATGACAGAAACAAACATAACGAGACCGACGATTGGAAGGACGTAGTTATTTCCCGAAGTGAGGGGCACAAGGACGAGAGCGGCTCCGGCAACACCGAGAAAGATGCGGAAGAATAGCCGGAAGCGTGGGTTGCGGCGGAGATGAATTATTTTGGGGACAAGCAGAACCAATGGGAAGAGGGCGCCGAGGAAAATATTGCGAAGCGCTGAGCCGCTCTGTCGCGGCCGCGATGGAATTGGCGTGGGTGTTGAGCTCATCTCATGCAAGTCCTTAGCGCAAACTTCTTAGGGTCGCAGGCCGTTGATTTCATGCATGCGTGCAAAAGCGCGGCGTACGTGCGGAATGGTGACGGAGCCGCCGACGATGAGCGCGACGTTGAGGGCGTCAATGACCTCGTCACGCTTCCAACCTTCTTCGCCGCAGCGCACCAGATGATAGGTGATGCAGTCGTCGCAGCGGAGCACTGCGGAGGCCACGAGGCCCAGGAGTTCCTTGGTCTTGGTGCCGAGAGGGCCGGGTTCGTAGGCCTGATGATCGAGAGCGAAGAAACGCTTCATGCCGAGATGGCCGCAGCCGAGAATCTCCTCGTTCAGGTTGGTGCGAAATTTCTGAAAATCTTCCAGGCGATCGGCCATAATTCCTCCGGAGAAAATTTTCGGCGTTCAGCGAAATGCCCGCGGCCGCTATTATGAACGATTCGTACGTTCCGCGGATATGCCAGCGGGGAAAGATCAGGGGGTGTATCCGGGGCCGCGAAGGACTTTTCCAGGAAGCGCGCCGGTCATTTTGCCCAGATCGATGACGGGCACGCCGTTCACCAACACGTACTCCATTCCTTGCGAGAGTTGGTTGGGATTGTCGAAAGTGGCGAGGTCGCGGATCGTTGCGGGATCAAAGATCGTGATATCAGCCCACATGCCCACGCGCAGCAAACCGCGGCCTTCGAGACGCAAGCGCTGCGCGGGGAGCGCGGAAAATTTACGGATGGCATCTTCGAGGGTGAGCTTGTGCTCTTCGCGCACGTATTTGCGAAGGATGCGGGGGAAGGTGCCGTAGGCGCGAGGATGCGAGTGCTCCCGCCCGAGGATTCCTTCCGGCGAGACACCCGAGGAGTCATTGTCGATGGAGACCCAGGGTTGTTGAAGAGCGAGCGCGACATCCGGCTCGGACATGCCAAAGACCGCGACACCGGTGAAGGCATCATCCTGGATCAGAAGGTCGAAGATGGTGTCGATTGGATCTTTGTTCCAGAGCTTGGCGACTTCAGCAAGAGTTTTTCCCTGAAGCGGCAAGAGCTTCGGGTTTTGGACTTGGCCGATGAGGATGGATTCGGGGCCAGGGATTTGCTGCCATTCGTTTTCCCACTCATCGGAAGGGGTGAGCATGTCCTTGCGGATGCGCTCACGTGCGGCGGCGTCTTTCAGGCGCTCGAGGAGCTTCGCCTTCCCGCCGTCATGGGCCCAGGGCGGGATGAAGGCAGAAAGACCATTGCCCCACGCGGTGTACGCGTAGGTGTCTGCGGCGATGTCGATGCCCTGAGCGCGCGCGGCTTCGATTTTGGCGACGGCCTCCGGCATGTGTCCCCAGGATGGCTTGCCGGCGACTTTGAAATGCCAGATTTCGACGGGGATGCGAGCTTCGCGAGCGATGCGAATCACTTCGTCGAGGGACGGCAAAATGGCCGTGCTCTCGCTGCGCATGTGCGTGGCGTAAATGCCACCAGAACGGGAGGCTTCGGAGGCGAGCGCGATCAACTCTTCGGTTTTGGCATAGGGAGCAGGCGGATATTCGAGGGAGGTCGAGACGCCGACGGCGCCGTCGAGCATGGCCTGGCGAACGAGTAGTCTCATTTGGACTAGCTGAGTGGGCGTGGGCTGAATGTCGTCATCGCCGAGGACCAAG
Source organism: Acidobacteriota bacterium (assembly GCA_003224145.1). GTDB lineage: Bacteria > Acidobacteriota > Terriglobia > Acidiferrales > UBA7541 > Acidiferrum. The sequence continues at coordinate 6,110 of QHYN01000099.1, read as the reverse complement.
CGACGGACCGTAGTGGCGCCGACGTAATCAGCAACGTTGATGCCGATACCCTGCTTTTCGAGGCGTGAGAAATATTGGCGGAAGGTTTGCCAGTCGGGTTGAATGTGGAGCAGATCGTATTGTTTTTGATCGGCACGGCGAATGGCCTCGTTCAGAGGAGCGACGGAATCGCCTTCGCCGGTGATCTCCGTGGTGATGCCTTGAAAGATTTTTGATGGCAGACGAGGGTCAACGATAACGGTCAGTTCGGACTGGCCGAGCATGTCAATAAAGCCCGGGGCAACAACCGAGCCGTGCGCGTCAATCGTGCGGGTACGAGGCATGGCGGTGAGGTTGCCGATGGCGGCGATCTTTCCGCCGCGAATGCCGATGTCGCCCGAATACCAGGGCGAGCCAGTGCCGTCGATAACGCGGTCATTCATGATGACGATGTCGAACGGCCGCGCCTGTTCCTGGGCCACAAGCGGCGTGACACCAAGGAGCAAGGCTGCAGACAAGAACGCCAAACTCCATCGCTGTAATTTATATTTCGACATGGGTTAATCCTCACTCTGCAAAAACAGAACTGGTGCCTAGCTTCGAACCGTGCCGCTTCTTGTGTTATGGCGGAGTCGCTTGCAAGGCTCTTTCGGCTAAATCTTTAGCACCGGCCTTTCCGGCAAGGACAAGCTCGGCCCACTCGGAGCCGGCTTTCGAAAGGCGGACAGCTTCGCTGGTGAGGGATTCGGGCCCGCCGGAATCGGAGTGGCCGAAGAAAATGCGATCCATCGGGTGAGACGCGGCGAGACGGGTCTTTGTATATTGGCCGGGAATCGCCATGTACATGGGATGGCCGCGGCGGAAAATGCGGACTTCGATAGGGTTCACATTGAATTCCGGGCGCAGCTTCTGGAAATCAGCGAGGACGTGGGTGGCAAGGGACTTGCAGTCTTCCTCGGTGAGCAAGGTAGAGCGCTGTTCGGGGCGGAGCGGAGTGTAGAAAGAGAGAATGTTGTGTTTTTGCTTGTAGCCGGGGGTGTTGCGAACGGTCCAGTCGGCGACGATGAAATCGGTGAAGGAATTTCCGGGGCACCAGGTGTCGTAGCCGCGGTTGTAGACGGGCTTGTCGAAGATGAGGTTCACAACCGGATAGGGAGCGTAGCGATAGCAGCGCATCGCGGCTTTCTGTTCGGCGGGCAGGCCCATGACGATTCTGGAGGCTATGAGCATTGGCGCGCACATTAGAACAAGTTTTGGAACTACAGAGGCAATTTTTCCTTCCTCGAAATAGGTAACGCGAATGGAGTCTTCTTCCGGCACCACGGCGACGACTACGGCTTTATCCAGCATGCGATCTTTGTATTTCGGTTGCAGGACTTCGACGAGTTTGTGAGTGATGCAGCCGAGGCCGCCGGGGAGAATCACGCGCTTGCCATCACCACCGGTGATCAAGTCTTGAACATTCGAAAGGCCGACGAGCGCGGAAGAGAGCTCTGTCGTGGCGCCCCAATTCGAGGGCCCGAAGCCGTCCCACCATTGCTGGACTTCAGGAGTATAGGCGGCCGTAAAATTGGAGAACGGCTGAGCGTCGAGCTCGGCCATTCTTTCGCGGACGTTGATTTTCATCAGGTCGTCGCGGAATTTTTTGAAGCTAGCGCGGATTTCTTTTGGATAAGGGAGTTGATTGAGGCCGGTTTTCCAGGTATCCGGCACGAAAGTGTTGTTGACAATGGTGGGGTCAGGACAGTTGACCAACGGAAGATGAAGACCAATCTCCCGGGCGAGTTGGTCGCCGTTGTCATCTTTGTAAGCGTAGGCCGAACCGGTGCCATAGGGCTGGCCTTCGTATTCCTCCTGAAAAGCATTGCCGCCGAAGTGATCTTCTTTTTCGAGAAGAAGCCAATCCTTGCCGCGGAGGAAATACGCGGCGGAAAGTCCCGCGGCACCGCCACCAACGATGACGATGTCCGCTTTGCGCGTGGCCTCCGGGCTAACAAATGTGTGGCCATCGCGAAGTCGGTGGCAGAGTTCGAAATGTTCACCGTGAACGAGCGGAGCGGCGTGGGAATTCGAATCGGGAGCGGCGAGAAGCGTCTCATCGATGGGACAGCCGGCAACGACGGAGCCCACAACAACAAATTTGATGAAATCACGGCGAGATGAAGACATGCATCCCCCTATGGGCGTTCGAGAAGCTCTTGCGCCTGGGTACCCAGGCCGCGGGCGCGCACGCGATACCAGATGACAATGAGGGCGACGGAAACAGCAAAGATCAAAGTGGAGACGGCGTTGATTTCCGGAGTAATGCCGCGGCGGAGGCGGCCCCAGATTTGGAGAGGGAGGGTATTGTCGCGGCCGATCAAGAAAAAGGTAACGGCGATTTCATCCATGGAGAGAGTGAAGATAAGAAGGCCGGCGGCGATCAGTGAGAGTTTGAGATTCGGCAGCGTGATGCGCCAAAACGTTTGCCAAGGAGTGGCGCCGAGGTCGAGAGAGGCTTCTTCCTGAGCGCGGTCCACTTTTTGCAGGCCGGCGAAGAGCTCGGTGGTGGCCACGGAAATGAGCGCGGTGCCGTGCCCGAGAAAAACGGTGAGCAAGCTGAGGTGCACGCCGGCAAAAACGGCAAACATCAGGAGCGAAAGGCCGGTGATGATGCCTGGAAGAATCAATGGGAGGAGAACAAGGCGGCGGAAAAGCGCTTTGCCGGGAAAGGTGGCGCGGTCCAGCGCGAGGGCCGCAAGCAGACCTAGTCCTAGCGAAAGAACGACGCTGGAGGCCGCGACGATGAGGCTATTGAGTACCGAATCCCAAATGGGAGCGTCGGCGAAGAGCTGGGCGTACCAATTGAGAGTGAGGTGGCGCGGAGGAAAGCCGCCGACGCCATCACGGTTGAAGGAGTAAAGGATGAGCACAACGATTGGCAAATAGATGAAAGCGAACACGAATGCGGCATACGTGGCGAGGAGCGGCGCTCGGCGGGTTGGGGAACTGGAGGTCATTTGAAGGACCAGCGCTTTTCGAGAAGTTCGCTGAGGAACAGCAGGGAAACCGTGAGGATCAGGATGAAGACGGAAATTGTAGCGCCGAGTGGCCAATCGAATGCCGCGCCGAAGAGGGTTTGCACGACGTTGGCGATCATGATGCCGGAAGGGCCGCCGACAAGAAGGGGCGCGAGGAAGTCGCCGAGAGACAGGACGAAAGCAAACGTAGCTCCGGCGAGCAAGCCGGGCATGGAGAGTGGCAGAATCACTCGCAGAAATGTCTGCGTGGAGCCAGCCCCGAGGTCATGCGAAGCTTCGACGAGCGGACGGGGTATGTGCTCGAGCGCGGCGTAGATGGGAAGAAACGCAAAAGGCGTGTAGATGTGTGTGAGCATGAGAACGACCGCGAAAGGGCTGTAGAGGAAGAAGACAACGGGTTCGTGCGTGAGATGCAGGTATTGGAGAAAACCGTTGAGGATCCCGTCGCTGCCAAGAATGGTTTTCCAGGCGTAACCCCGGACGAGATAGCTGACCCACAGCGGCACGATGACAAGCTGGTAGAGAAGTTCCTTGCGGGCATGGGCGTGAAAGGACAGGTAGTAAGCAAGGGGGTAGCCAAGTAGGAGAGAGCAGAGCGTGACGGCAGCGGCGATGCGCATCGTGCGGAAGAGAACTCCGGCATAGAGGGGATTCGAAAACAGAATTTTGTAGTTGTGCAGGTTCCACTGGTGAACCACCAATCCTTCACGGACGGCCCAAAAGCTGTGCGCAAACATGAGCGCGTAAGGAAGCAGGAGAAATATGCCGACCCAGAGGAGCGGGGGGAGCGAGACGAGCGATTTGTAAGCTCGCGAGTACATGAAAGCCAGGAGCGACTACTCCTTCATGCGGATCGCGTCCGCAAGGGTGAAGACAAAGTCATGTTCGCCGGCGAGCGGCCCACGCGCAGGGATGCGAACGCGCAACATCTGGCCGCTTCCACAATCCACTTCGAGCAGTTCGCTCGGTCCACCATAGAATTGCTGGCGAACGGTAGCGCGAAACTTCACCTCACTGGTCTGGCGCTTACCGTCAGCGCAGATGCGAATGGATTCCGGCCTGAGCGAAAAGATCACCGGACCGTCGGTCTCGTCCAAAAGCCAGCGCAGGGCGCCACAAGTTGCGATGCTGTCCCGAATTTCCCCGCGGAGCAGGTTGGTTTGGCCGATGAACTGCGCTGCGTAGGCGGTGGCGGGATGCGCATAGATTTCGCGGGGAGAAGCAACCTGCTCGAGTGCGCCGTCACGCAACAGTGCGATACGGCCGGAGAGCGCCATGGCTTCTTCCTGGTCGTGGGTGACAAAAAGAAAAGTGATTCCAACTTCGCGCTGGAGCGCCTTCAATTCGCCCTGCATCTCTTTGCGGAGATTCGCATCCAGTGCTGAGAGCGGCTCATCGAGGAGAAGAAGTTGCGGGCGATTGATGAGAGCCCGGGCAAGAGCCACGCGTTGCTGCTGGCCGCCGCTCAGCTTGGAGGGCCGGGAGGCGGCGAAATCCTGCATCTTGACCATGCGAAGAGCTTCGTCGACACGGCTACTCATTTCACTACGAGACGTGTTTTTGACCCTCAAGCCGTAAGCGATGTTGTCACGGACGCTGAGGTGAGGAAACAAAGCATAGTTCTGAAAGACGGTGTTCACGCGGCGCCGGTAGGGCGGAAGAATATCCAAACGTTGGCCGCTCATCCAGATTTCTCCTACGGAAGGCTGCTCAAATCCGGCAATCAGGCGAAGAAGAGTCGTTTTGCCGGAACCGCTTTCGCCAAGGAGAGTGAGGAATTCACCCGAAGCGATGTTCAAAGAAATGTTTTTCAGAACATCGATGGTGCCAAAGCGCTTGGCCACCTTGCGCACTTCTAGAAGTGCTGCCTCCGTGGCCGTGCCTTGCTCCGTCGGATTGGCAAGAGATACGCTCATTGCGCGGCCTTGACCTCGTTCCAGATTTCATTGTATTTGGCGCGGTGCGGAATGTCCTGCCAGAAATAGATTCGCTGCATGTAGGCATCAGGATTGTCGAGATGCAGGCCCTTTATTTCATCTGAAGTGAGAAATCGCGCGGCGCCTGGATTCGCCGGTGTGTAGTGCGTCCGGTCGGTCACGAGTTTTTGGGTCTTAGCGTCAATCATGTATTCGACGAAAGCCTGCGCCAGGTCTTTGTGGCTGCTAGCAGCAGTGATCATCAAGTGGTCGATCCATCCCGTGGTGTTTTCCTTTGGGATGGTTTCGCCAATGGGGAAATTCAGCTTCCGCAGGTCGTTGGTGTTAAGCGGCCAACCCATGGCCAGAACGACTTCATGATTCTGGAAGAGATTGGTGAGTTCCCCGCCCGTCGACCAAATCTTTCGAATGTTGGGCTTAAGCTCGATTAGTTTTTTCTTGACGGCGTCGAGCTGTTCGTCCGTCAAATTATAGAGCTTTGACGGGTCGGGCTTGTCGTAACCGAGAATTTGCGCGGCCATGTAAACCGTGGAGAGGTCATCCCAAACGGAGATTTTTCCTTTGTATTTGGGATCCCAAAAAATCGCCCAGGAATCGGGCGGCTGAGCGAACACGGTGGTGTCATAGAGAAGTGGATTCGGGCCCCACATGAAGGGGACGCCATAGATCTGGCCATTGGCTTTGACGAGCGGCAGATCACGGAGTTTGGCGGAGAGCTGCGAGTACGTGGGCAACTTCGAAAGATCGAGCGGCGCGGCGAGTCCGGTACGAGCAATGGAAGCAGCGACATCGCTGGACGGCGAGATGACATCGTAGTTGGAAGCGCTGCCTCCTCGCAGCTTGGCCACCAGTTCGTCACTGGAGCCCATGTAGGATGCGACGACTTTGCAGTGACGGTTTTCCTCGAAAGCACGGACGACGGCATCGTCTGAATATCCTTCCCAGACCAGCAAGCTCAGCGTCTCTTCTTTTTTCCCGCAAGCGCCGCAACAGAGCGCAAGAACGAGAATGCCAAGAAGTACGGTGCGAGGTTTCATCGCGCCTCCCGCTTACTTTGAATCCGCTTGGTACACAAGCCGCCCGCCGACGATGGTGGTGACCACGGTGGTCGTCCCAATCTTATGCGGATTGATGTCGAAAATGTTCTGCGAAAGGATGATCAGGTCGGCGAGCT
>QHYN01000264.1 GCA_003224145.1 Acidobacteriota bacterium | reverse complement strand
ACTGCGCTGCGGCTCGCTACGCTCGCCTTCGCTCCGTTCCGCGACAGCCAAACCCCCAGAGGAAAGAACACCAAGAGAATTCCCGTTCAGCTCTTCCTTTTTCTTCCTCGCCCTGCTCATTAATTAAGGGTACTAGACTTGTCTCAGAGATGTTGGCACGGAGGGGCTCCCCGCAGAATTCCCAGTCATTTGGGAATCCAGGTGAATGGTTTCCACTCGAGCTTGCCGGGCTTGCATTTCTTTGCGTCAAACGAGGCGAAATTCTGAGCCTGACCTTCGATCCTCGCATCCGATAATTTGTCAATCTCGAGGTCGACCTCTAGGCGACACCAATTTACGTTGGCCGTTCCCATTGTCTGGCCAGTTTTCCAGAAGTCGAAATAAGAGGACTTGTACTCATAGGGTAGGAGCGAGCGAGCTTTGCCAATCCATTTATCACCACTCTTCTTCAACTCCACACGCGTGAAAGCGGCAGTTGACTGCAATGCCGCTGGCAGGATCCATTCGACGTAAATGTAGTCCCCGTCGGTCCGGATTTTGTAATCGCGCCCAGTGGTCAAGGAAGTCCACACTTTCTCTCCGACTAGCATTGGAGACGCGGGCGAGTCAGGCTTGGCAGTACTGCCCAGGGGGCGGACTGTGGATTCCGCGAGCAGAGGGGGAATCGATTTACTCGGTACAGCGAAGTTGAGGTTTTCGCCCTCAGAGGCTTTCCAGGTTAGTACCCCGACCACCTTTCCGTCCATCAGCAACAACGGTCCGCCACTGTTACCGTGGGACGAAGGAGCTGTGGTCTGAATCCAACTTCTTCCTTTTGAATCTTCCCTGAGCGCGCTGATAATTCCGTCTGTGGCCGAGTTTTCCAGCCCCAGCGGGCTACCAATCGCGAGGACATGGTCCCCAACGGAAATCTTGTCTGAATTGGCCAAGGTCAATGTCGGCAGATTTTTCCCGGGCACTTTGATAATGGCGAGGTCGTGGTCAGGGTCGTCGGCAACGATCCCTTCAACCGGAAAGAAAGCTCCATTGTTGAGTTTGACGGTTGCGGAATGCGCCCCGCCCACGACGTGATGATTCGTCACAATCTTGCCGTCGGGGGAGATGATGAAGCCGCTTCCCTCGGCTATCGACTTTCCGTTTTCGTCGTTGACGACGATGAGCACAACTGCGTCTACGCTAGACTTAACTAGGTCGCTCAAGTTTGGTGGAGTTTGTTGGGTCCTCGCGGGAGACGCCGCAAGTGTGATTAGGAGCGTAATGCAGGAAGTCGCTGTAAGGATGGGGTTTTTCACGGCTCCCTCCCTTAAGTCGGATGCTGCTACGAACGGGAATACATAAGACGTTGATAATAGGATTCATACACCGTAAATAATCCTAGTTCAAGCACACCTAGTGTCATTCGCGCCCCGCCGGGTGGCCGCGACCAAAGCAAACATGGCGACGTCTCCACATTGCCCCCGGGCGGGTTGCCGACCTTCGATCCGCTGAAACCTCTTGGGTGTGCCTTTCGCTAGCCTCTTCTCTCCCGTCATCACTTCGGTCAGTCTCACTCTGGTGGCGGGTGCCGCAGAAGCGGTTCGGGGTGCTGCGCCCTCTTGCACTGAGCGAAGCGAATGTCTCCGTGTTGACAGGCCACCGATTTTGCTCGCCCTGGGGTGCTGTCCTAATTTGGATTGACAGGGCACGAATTAGGACACTACCCGCCCTCCCATCGGGTTGCGAGGGGGACGGGCGGCTGCTAAAATTTGATGTTTGCTGGGACGCAGCCGTCTGCGCCGTAAGCGCGGGCGGCTTTTCTCCGTCTGGCGCCCCGTCTTTATCGGCCTGACCCCCTCGAGTTTTTTCGAGCGTGACTGCGGTGAGAGCGCACTCCACTCACTGGTCCTGGCCCCTGCGGAAGGGAGACTACGCGTGGCAAAGTACGATGTGGCGATTATCGGAAGCGGTCCAGGCGGGTATGTGGGGGCGATCCGCGCTGGCGAACTGGGCCTAAAGACCGTCGTAGTGGAGAAGGATCCGTTTCTGGGCGGCACGTGCCTGCATGTCGGCTGCATTCCCACCAAAGTGCTGCTGCACCACGCCGAGGTTTACGACCACTTCAAGAATGCCGCAGAGCTGGGCTTCGAGGTCAGCGGGCTGAAGATCAATTGGGCCAACGTGCTGGCGCGCAAAGACAAGATCGTCAAGAAACACGCCAAAGGCATCGAGTTTCTTTTCAAGAAAAATAAAGTGGAGTGGGTCCAGGGTTGGGGAAGATACGAGGGGCCGGGTAAAGTAAGCGTCGAGAAGGACGGCAAGAAGAGCACCATTGAAACGGCGAACGTCCTCCTGGTGAGCGGCTCGGAAGCGAAGTCCTTGCCGGGAATTGATCCCGACCACAAGACCATCCTCACGAATCGTTCGATTCTGGAGCTTCCGGAAATACCGAAAACGCTCATCGTCGTCGGTGCCGGGGCAGTGGGGGTGGAGTTTGCGTCGATTTACAATTCATTTGGGACGCAAGTCACGATTCTGGAAGCGCTGCCGCGCGTTGTGCCGCTGGAGGACGAAGAGATTTCCGCCGAGTTGACGAAAGCTTTCCAGAAAAAAGGCATCCAGATTTTCACTGGCTGCGCCGTCGAATCTGCCAAAAAGGACGCCAAAGGCGTTACCGTGGCGTTCAAGGACAAGGACGGGAAATCACAAACACTGCAGGCGGAAAAGCTGCTTTTGGCGGTGGGCCGCAAAGCCATGACGGAGAATTGCGGCCTGGAGAAATCCAAGGCCAAACTGGAGCGCGGGTTTGTGCACGTCGGGCCGCACATGGAGACGGCGGAGCCTGGCTTATATGCGATCGGAGACATCGTCGCAGGGTTGCCGCAACTGGCGCACGCGGCCATGATGGAGGGGATTGTCGCGGTAACGCATATCGCGGGCAGGCCCGTGCATCAGATCGTGAAGACGCGGATTCCGAACGCGACATATTGCGAACCGCAGATTGGCTCGATTGGTTTGACGGAAAAACAAGCGCGCGACGCGGGATACTCGGTGAAGACAGGGAAGTTTCCGTTTGTGGGGAACAGCAAAGCCACCATTCTGGGGAGTCACAACGGGTTCGTAAAGGTGGTCAGCGAAGAGCAGTACGGGGAAGTGCTAGGCATTCATATTATCGGGCCGCTGGCGACAGAGATCCTCTCGGAAGCGGCCACCGTGCTGAACCTCGAGGGCACCATCGATGACATGATGAACATGATGCACGCGCATCCGACGGTATGGGAAGCGATGGGAGACGCGTTTGCGTCAGTGCGTGGATTGCAGATCAACGTGTAGCGACTAGAAGCTGTTTCATAAAAACTCTTTAGGAGGTCGGAGCTTTAGCTCCGACACTTAGGAACTTGAAAAAGTGGGCTTTAGCCCCTGAAGAAGCCCCTTTGCAGTGCCCTTTATGAGATAACTTTTAGTGATTTGTGATAGGGGACCGGTGAAAATCTGCCAGATCGTCGACCTCGGAAGGATTGGCTACGCGGACGCGTACGCGCTGCAGAAGCGCATCGTCGCCGCGCGGAAAGTAGACGCGATTGAGGACGTCGCGCTTTTTTGCGAGCACCCCCACGTGATCACCCAAGGCCGAAATGGGAAGAGGGAGCACCTGCTGGTGAGCGAAAACGTCCTGCGGCAGAAAGGAGTGGAGTTTTATGAGACCAGCCGCGGCGGCGATATTACCTATCATGGGCCGGGACAGATGGTGGGCTACCCCATCCTGAATCTCGGCGCGATCCGCCGGGACGTGGTGTGGTACGTGCGCATGCTGGAAGATGCCATGATTCGCGCGACCGCGGAATTTGGAATCACGGCAAAACGCGTCGCAGGGAAAACCGGAATCTGGGTGCAGAGCGGAAACACGGAGGAAAAGCTGGGGGCGATTGGCGTGCACATCAGCCGCTGGGTGACTTCGCATGGTTTCGCGTATAACGTCTCAACGGACTTGCGATTCTTCGATTTGATCGTGCCGTGCGGGATGGCGGACCGCAAGGCCACGTCGCTCGAGAAACTGCTCGGGCGCAGCGTGCAGCACTCGGAAGTCGCACCGCGCATCGCGAAGCATCTCGGAGAACTATTCGGCCTTGAGCTGCAGAACACTTCGAAGGAAGAATTACTCGTGAAGCTGGAGCAAGCCGAGCAATCCGTGGCGGTTTCCGCGTAGGAACGGGAGCAGGGATGAAGAAGGAATTAACGCCGCCGCAGCACCTGGACCTGTATTACTACATGCGGCTGAATCGCGCCGTCGAAGACACCATGGTGAAGCTCTTCCGGCAAAACAAGATTGTCGGCGGGCTTTATTCCAGTCTCGGACAGGAAGCGATTTCTGTCGGTACCGCCTACGCGTTGGAAAAGAAGGACTGGATAGCGCCGATGATCCGCAACATCGGGGCGCTTCTGGTGAAAGGTCGGGGCGCTTCTGGTGAAAGG
>QHYN01000263.1 GCA_003224145.1 Acidobacteriota bacterium | reverse complement strand
GAACCAGATGGTCGGTGAAACTCTCGACGGCGGCGGGATCGGCCTGCCCAGCGCCGGGCGCAACGGGCTCACCCGCGACCAAGACCTTGTCGGAACTTGGAACTCACAAGTCTCTCCGACGCTTGTGAATTCCGTCCTTGGACAGTGGGCCCGCCGCAATTACGGCTTTATTGGCGTCACAGGGCAACCGAACCTGGACGTTCCCAACCTCTTGGCCTTCGGTCACAACTTTGGCGCGTTCGAGCGTTACAACGAAAGCCGCGTGCAGCTCTCCGACACCATTTCCTGGGTCAGGGGCAAGCACTTTGCGAAGTTTGGCTTTGACGAGAACTATGTTCGGAACTTTGTGATCTGGCCGGGATTCACCCCTTCCCGGGACATCTTCGCGAGCCTGGATGACTTGCTTTTTTCCGGACCCTCGAACTGGGGCAATGCTGGTTGCCCCTTCCCCCTTCCTTCGTTTCTCCCGTCGCCGTGCATAGTGGCCTTTTTCTGGGGCGCGCCGATTGGTCCCGGTCCATTCAATCCCGCCCAGCCTTCCCCACCAGTGGGGACGACCTGGCAGAATGCCTTCTTGCCCGGCCAAGCCCAAAACTTTGACATTTCTCTGAACCACAGCTACTGGGGATTTTTCGGCCAGGACCAGTGGCGCATCACGCCCAAGCTGACTTTGAATTATGGGGCACGATATGACTTCGAGAGCGGTCTTGGATTTTACGTTAACGGAGATAAGCGGGGCATCCAGCCCAGAATCGGGATCGCCTATTCACCGGATCCGAAAACAGTCATCCGCGCCGGGTATGGACTCTTTTACGACAGGTATACGCTTACGTTCTTCTTTGTTTCGGGGCCTCAACGTCCCCTGAATATTCCGGGACTGCCGACTTCCAAAAATATGACAACTGGCACTTGGCTGCTGAACAGCGCCTTCCTTGGAGCCTGCCCACCTTCGTTCGCTGGGTTTCCTCCCAATCAGCCGCCAGCCTGTCCTCCGGGAGCAGTTCCCTTCGACGTGATCAATGCGATGTTCGAAAACTTCATCACTGGTTCTGGAACCACCAACACCAGCGTGCCCCAGGTAACCGCCGACCAATTCCCGAACAACCAGCCTTATTTCCAGGGTGGGTCGGTTGTGGACCGCAATCAGCGGAAACCTTACTCCGAACAATCGAGCCTGGAAATTGACCGGGAGATTGGCAAGGGCCTTTCCGTGGGCGCAGGCTATCTATTTGTGGCCGCTCACCATCTCGTACGGCCCATCGATTTGAACGTTGCGCCTCACGTGGGTACCTTCCCCGGCACCAACAAAGACATCTACAACTTTGCCTTGCTTGAGCCTTCCATACCGGCTCCCCCCGGGGGCTCTACCGGGTCGGCAGGCATCTTCTACTTCACCGACACGAGTGGAAACTCGGTGCACCATGGTTTGACGCTCCAAGCCACGCAAAAGGCCGGTAAATATTTCCGCTTGAATGCCAACTACACCTTTGCAAAGACCCTGGATGACGGGAAGTTCCTTGTCTTCGTCGACACGCCGCAATCCAACGATCAGCGAAGTCTCGAGCGCGCCGTCTCGAACCAGAATGTCCGTCACCGTTTCGTGGCCAACTTCGTGGCCGATGCACCCGACAAGCCGTTTGTGCGGAATTTCGAGCTAAGCAGCATCGTCACTCTGCAATCTCCGCGTCCGTTCACTATGTTCGTCGGTTTTGACGCTAATAGCGACGGCAACCCGGTGAATGACCGTGTGGGAGAGTCGGCGCGCGATACCTACCTCGGCGACCCTCTGCGCACCGTGGACCTCCGCCTTTCGCGTCTCATCCACGTCAATGAGCGCTCGCAGTTGCAGTTATCGGTCGACTCTTTCAACCTTCTCAACCGCGCGAATGTCGACGAAGTCTTTACCGTATACGGTTTTCTCAATTTCGTTAACCCCGTCACCGGACAACCGCTTGCGGTTCCCAAACACTATAAGGACGGCGTCGTGGACCCTTTCAATCCAGTATTCGGTAGTCCGCGAACCATGCTCAACCCGCGGCAGTTCCAGTTCGCCGCCAAGCTGGTCTTTTAGTTAGTGCCTCGCTCTTGTCGCGCCAGGCCTTAACGCCTGGCGCCTAACTTCCGCGAGGAACGAAGTGCGCCTGCCGCGTGTCCGACTTCTGGCCCCTACCAATACAACTACAACGCCGAGAATCAGCTCACTTCCACCGCAAGCATCACTTACACCTACGACGGCAAGGGCCGCCGCGTCCAAAAATCTAACGGCAAACTCTACTGGTACGGCATGGGCTCCGACCCGCTCGACGAAACCGACATTGCAGGCAACACAAATAACTCCAGCTTCTTCGAATACATCTTCTTCCATGGAAAGCGCATTGCCCGCCGCGACTACCAGAACAATGTCGACTACTACTTCGCCGACCACCTTGGCACCGCTCGTGTCGTCACCAATGCTGCCGGTACCATCCTCGACGATTCCGACTTCTACCCCTTCGGCGGTGAGCGCCCGATCAGCTCTTCTAGCGGCAACAACTACAAGTTCACCGGCAAAGAACGCGACCCCGAATCCGGTCTCGATGATTTCGGAGCACGCTACTACTCTTCCGCCCTTGGACGCTGGTTAACCCCGGACTGGTCTCCCGCCCCTGCGCCTGTACCGTTTGCGGACCTCGCCAACCCGCAAACTCTGAACCTCTACGCTTACGTCAATAACAACCCTATTACTGGAATTGACCCCGACGGCCATATGGGCGCAACCAATTCCATTGTTCCCTTCATGAAGCCGCCCGTCTCTGACGGCAACTGGTCCCAAGAGCTCACCTTCTCCCTGCTCGCAGACCACGCGAATGACCTGAATGATCCCAACGCCCAGGCCGAACTACAAAACAACTCCGGCGAAGCTCTCACCCCCACTCCCGGTACACAGAATCCCCCTGCTTCCTCCCAACCCCCGCAACAGCCGCAAGATCAGCAAACCCCGCAAAGCCTTGCCGCCCAGGTGCCACCCGAGATGAAGGCAGCTATAATGAATGCTCTGAATGCCAGCAATGCACCCACCGCCGACGACAAGAAGGGGGGATATCACGAAGAGAGCGTCGTGTCAGGCAGAGACGTTTCAGGCAATGTCGTCGTGTCACCGTCAGTCCCTGGGCTGTACGCCCCACCTGGGACAAATCCGCACACCAGCTTCACGCCAGCCGATCCGAAGACCAACGAAAAACTCGCGACGGTTGAGGTGTTTGCGCACATTCATCCGAAAGGGGGAGCGGACAGGAGTTTCGTGCAGGGGCCATCAAAGGGGGACAAAGACTTCGCGGGGCTGTCATCCGGCCCCATAAACCTCGTCGTTGGCGCGGCAGACAAGAAGGTGTACTTCTACAACGGTTCCGGGGTGATAGGAAAGCCCATGAAGCTGAAAGATTTTATGGGGGATCAATAAATGAACACCATAGGTCACGGTCTACGTCTTCGGACCATCGGAGTGCTGGTTCTATTCATACTGGCAATGGGGGCGATCATGGCTATCGGCCAACAGAAGCCGCTGCCCAGTGTCATTAGCGCAAGTGTGCCGTTTTACCCTCGGATTACCCAGCAAGCACACATCGATGGAGTAGTCCGGCTTCGAATCTCGACTGACGGACATCGAGTTGCATCTGCGGAGGTTGAAAGCGGCCAACCGATGTTGGCACAAGCGGCACAGGAAAACGTGAAAACGTGGCAGTTCGAGCAGCACAGTCCAACGACTTTCGAGGCCACTTTCCGCTACAGACTTTTGCCATCAAAGTGCGACGCGGAATGCAACTGCGATAGCGCGGAAAAACCTTCGGTGTTGCTGCAACTGCCCACCGACGTTGAAGTGAACGCGAAGGAGTTGATGGTCTGCGATTCGGCTTCTAACAGATCGAGGCCATAGATGGTGATGCGCCGGCGGGTGGCACAGCCTTGAATTCCGAAAAGGCCGGTGGAACACCCCTAACGCCAGGAGTGAAGAGGGGGTGCCGCATGCTTCGCGGTTTTTGCGAAGCGTGCGGGTGTTGAGTCTTCCGGAGTCCCAGCTATCTTCCGGAATCCAAACGACTTAATTTTCCTTGACGGCCACGTAACTCTATGGTATAAGGGTTTGACATCGTTGGGTACGACTCTCTTGGTGGGGGTTCATTCCGTGCGTTTTCTGCAACCTGGGTCACGGATCTCTGAGCACGGATCACGTCCCCGTAACTTCTTTAGAATCAACAGTGGCTCTGTTGACATCCTTGGCACAACTCGGGTTTGAGGGATCGACAAGGAGAGTATTACGGTGTTTTCTGATGGAGCAGGAGGGACGATGGCCGAAGTCGGACTCCTGCCCTTTGCGCGCGTGGCGCTGCAAGTGGCCACGCAAGTTCTGCCGCCCTA
>QHYN01000185.1 GCA_003224145.1 Acidobacteriota bacterium | reverse complement strand
AGCGAAGCACTGACTCACGAACAGATTGACGATGAAAGAAAATGAGCGAACAAGCGAGTTAAAGCAGAGCCGGCGTTCGACAAAACGGGCCGGTTTCAACCGCGGAGCATTTGGTGAAGCAGCCACGAAGTTGGCGGAGATCGGGAAAAGTTTTTTTGCGCGGGGATGGGTGTCGGGCACGAGTGGAAACTTCAGCGCGGTGGTTTCCCGGGAGCCGCTGCGCTTGGCCATCACTTCGACGGGATTGGACAAGGGCAGCTTGACGCCCGCGCAGTTTCTAGAGATTGACGATCAGGCGAATGTGATACGCGGCGACGTGCGGCCGTCGGCAGAGGCGCTGCTGCACCTGGCGATCGTCCGCGAACTGTATGCGGGTGCGGTACTGCACACGCACTCGGTGTGGAGCACGGTGCTTTCCGGCTCGCACGCGCGGCACGGCGGTATTGCTCTCGAGGGATACGAAATGCTCAAGGGGCTGGCAGGTGTTCGGTCGCACCAGCACCGCGAGTGGCTGCCGATCCTGGAAAATTCGCAGGATATGGCAGAACTGGCGGACCGCGTTTCGAGAACGCTGCAACAGAGCCCCGGCATTCACGGATTTCTTTTGAAAGAGCATGGGCTTTATACTTGGGGAGTGAGCCTGGACGAAGCCAAGCGGCACGTGGAGGTTTTGGAGTTTTTGATGGAAGTTTTGGTCCGCTCCGGCGCTGCGCACAGTGCGTGATTGCCGGAGAGACCTAACGGGAGGAGATTGCAGTGGCTGTGCTGAGAATCCCAGATGAAGAACGCTCGATCCGTGAACAGGGCGAAGTGCGAGACTACCTTGCGGGAATGGGCATCGAGTACGAGCGCTGGGAATCTCATGGCGACTTGCCGAGCGATGTGTCCGCGGAACAAATCTTGAGCAGATACGAGCCGCAGATTGAAGAGTTGAAGCGCCGGGGCGGATACGTCACGGCGGATGTGATTGATGTGAATCCGGATACTCCGGGGCTGGATGCGATGCTTTCGAGATTCAACATCGAGCATCGCCACGATGAGGATGAAGTCCGTTACATCATCGCGGGGCGCGGGCTGTTTCATATTCACCCGCCGCAGGGGCCGGTAGTGGCGATCGAGGTCGAAGCCGGGGACTTGATTCGCGTGCCACGCGGCACGCTGCACTGGTTTGATCTTTGCGGAGACCGGCGGATTCGCGCGATCCGCTTGTTTCAGGATAAGTCCGGCTGGACACCGCACTATACGAGCAGCGGCGTGGACCGGAATTACGAGCCCGTTTGCTGGGGGCCAAGATACATTCCGCCGCAGACCGCGGCGAAGTAGAACGCGTGGCTCTTTTCGACGAAGCGCAAGTCCGCGTCATTCTTCTGGACATTGAGGGAACGACCACACCGATCGATTTTGTTTACAAAACGCTTTTTCCGTATGCGAGCCGCAAGCTGGAATCCTTTCTTCGCGAAAATTCTGCGAACCCGGAGATTGGCGCGCTGATTGAGGATTTGCGCGCACAGCATGAACTCGATGAACGCAATGGGCTGAAGCCGCCGAGCTGGCGGGACGATTCCGAAGAAGAGCGCATGCGTTCGAGTGCGGCGTATGGCCAATGGCTGATCGCAAGAGATAGCAAGTGCACAGCGCTCAAGTCGCTCCAGGGAAAAATCTGGCAGCAGGGTTATGCGAGCGGGGAGTTGAAAGGCGAAGTGTATCCGGATGTGCCGGCCGCATTCGAACGATGGAAGCGAAAAGGAAAAATCATCGGCATTTATTCTTCCGGGAGCGTGCTGGCGCAACAGCTCCTTTTCGGGAGCATTCCCGCGGGGGATGTGACGCGGTACATTTCG
This sequence comes from Acidobacteriota bacterium, assembly GCA_003224145.1. Lineage (GTDB taxonomy): Bacteria > Acidobacteriota > Terriglobia > Acidiferrales > UBA7541 > Acidiferrum. The sequence continues at coordinate 2,684 of QHYN01000185.1, read as the reverse complement.
GTTTTCTTCGACACGCGGGTGGGGGCGAAGACGGACGCGGAAAGCTACCGAAAAATCGGGGCTTCTTTTTCGGAAGAGCCGAAACGGTTTCTGTTTATCTCCGATTCTTCCAAGGAAACTGAGGTGGCTCAGTTGGCGGGGATGCAGGCCCTGTTATGCGAACGCGGTCCTCATGCCACTGCGCCACCGGGCGCGCAGAAAGTGATTCATGATTTCGAGGGAGTTTTTGCGGATTAGCGCGCAATTCTCACAAAGGTCCGCGAGCATCTTTCCAAGGTAACAGGGAATTTCTGCAGGGGAGTGTCGGCTGCCAAGCTTGGGCGCAGCATGCTGCACCCCTACAACCGCACAAACCTGCACTTCTAGCAAACAAGACAATTCGAAAGGAGAGGCGCTTTAGGAGTACGCGTTCTTAACTTATAATTCAATTGAAATTACCTCGGTGAAGGAGCACTTCCGCCATGATCAAGTTCGCCGGGATCGCTGCCACGGCCATAGGATTGTTACTTGCATCCTTGTGGCAGAAGCCAGATGCCGTGCGCGAGGCGCGCGACGCTTGCATTCTGCGGTGTGTCACTCAGCCTGCAGACCCTGAACTGCACCGGCAGGAGATTGTCAGCCTGGAAAGAGAAGCGGCGCGCGCCATCCAGCAGAACAGCGGCACTTTTTTCCGGCGGGTGTACAGCGAAGACTTCGCAGGCACGCTTTCCCGCGGCCAGCAAGTAAACAAAGCCCAATGGATTGCAGTCATCGAATCTTCTGGGGTCAAGTATGAATCCTTCAGCACCTCGGACATCAAGGTGCAACTCTACCAGGACATGGCCATCGCCACGTGCCTTTGGTCCTCGAGGAGCATCATCAAAGGCCAGCACATCAGCCACCAGATGCGTGCCATCCATGTCTACTTGAATGGTGCGGGTGGGTGGCATGTAGTGACCGGCCAGATTACCAGCTTGCCTCCGGATGTGCAGCAGCCGCTATAAGGGTTCTGAAATCTTTGTGCGGGGATTGCATTGACGCTCCTGGGGGCGAATGTTAGGCTCGCCCTTCGCCTTCCACACGCATGCGCGCCGTTGACCTGATCCGCAAGAAACGTGATTCTGGGGAGCTCTCCCGCGAAGAGATTGAGTTTCTCGTGTCCGGCTACACACGAGGCGACATTCCCGATTATCAGATGGCCGCGTGGCTGATGGCCGTTTGGATTCGTGGAATGAACCGATCGGAACTTGTGGCCCTCACCGAAGTGATGCTGTATTCCGGCCAGGTGCTCGCTCACACCGACATTCCCGGGAAAAAAGTGGACAAGCATTCGACGGGAGGAGTGGGAGACAAGACTTCGCTGATTCTAGCGCCCATCGTAGCTGCCGGCGGCCTGACGGTCCCGATGATCAGCGGCCGCGGGCTGGGACACACAGGTGGCACGCTCGACAAGCTCGAAGCCATCCCGGGCTTCAACGTGAACCTTTCTCTCGAGGAATTCCGCCACGTGCTTCGCGAATGCGGTATGGCTTTGATCGGGCAAACCGCGCAAATCGCACCGGCGGACAAGAAAATTTACGCGCTACGAGATGTGACAGCGACGGTGGAGAACATCGGACTCATCTGTGCTTCGATCATGAGCAAGAAACTGGCGGAAGGCATTGACGCGCTGGTTCTGGATGTGAAAACGGGCTCCGGTGCTTTCATGAAGAAAGAGGAAGATTCGATTCGTCTCGCGGAGGTGATGGTCGAAACCGGGAAGCGCATGGGCAAGAAAGTCGTGGCGCTCATTACCGACATGGACGGACCGCTGGGGCGCATGGCAGGGCATTCGAACGAAGTATTCGAGTCCGTGGAAGTGCTCAAGGGTCGCGGACCTGCCGACCTCCGCGACCTGAGCCTGGAACTCTCCGCCTGGATGTTCTATTTGGGTGAAAGAACCAAGAGCGTGGAAGAAGGCAGGCACCTTGCGGAAAGGATGGTCGCCACAGGCCAGGCGCTCGAAAAATTCAGAGAGGGGATTCGCCTGCAAGGCGGGGACGAACGAGTTGTGGATGCGCCGGAACGCCTCCCGCAAGCGCGCTTCCGCGCGGAAGTCGTCAGCTCAGTTTCAGGCTTCATTACGGCCACCAATTGCGAACAGTTCGGCACGGCACTGGCCATGCTCGGTGGCGGCCGTGAAAAGAAAGAAGACAAGATCGATCACGCCGTGGGTTTGGAATTTCACAAGCGCATTGGTGACTCCGTGGAGAAGGGCGAAAAACTCGTCACGATTTATTACAATAGCGACGCCAAACTTGCGGAAGCAAAAACACTCATCGCTGGCAGTTATGTTAGTGGACAGAGCGCGCCCTCCGAGAAGCGCGTTCTCATTCGCAGCATCATCGGTGCATAGTTTGGCCTGGGCCAGTGGTACGTAGGAGGACGAAGAGGAAAAAGGAGAGTACATGGGAAAACTCGTTGGATTGCTCGGCCTAGCCACAATGATCGGTCTCGCATACCTGTTCTCCACGGAACGCAAGGCCATCCGGCTGAAAACCGTTCTCTGGGGACTCGGCCTGCAGGTTTCCTTTGCCTTCTTTGTTCTGCGCTTTGATATTGGCCGCAGAATCTTTCAGGCCGCCGGGGCAGCAGTGAACCGCCTGCTGAGTTTTTCCTACGTTGGCTCTGAATTCGTTTTCGGCGAAATCGGAAAGAAAACTTCT
>QHYN01000098.1 GCA_003224145.1 Acidobacteriota bacterium | reverse complement strand
CCCGGATGCCAGTCGTTTACTTCGCCTTCGATCTTCTCTATTGCGACGGATACGATCTCCGCGAAGCGCCGCTCCTGGAGCGCAAGCAACTGCTGCAGCGTTTGCTGCAGACGTCCGAGAGGGTTCGCTACGCCGATCATCAGGTGGAGCACGGGAAGGAGCTCTTCGAGCTTGCAAAAGAGACCGGCTTGGAAGGGATCGTGGCGAAACGGGCCGACAGCCCGTACGTTTCCGATCGCAGCACGAACTGGGTGAAGCTGAAGGTTACCCAGACACTCGATGCCGTGGTCGGAGGCTGGACCGCAGCGCGGACCCCGGCGATTCCTCTGGGCTCGCTGCTGCTGGGCTTGTACGAGGGCAAGAAACTTCGCTTTATCGGGCACGTCGGCAGCGGATTTGACGGAAAAAAGCTGAAGGAACTGAGCGACAGGTTCAAAAAGATTGCGACCTCCGCCTGCCCGTTTGCTGCGGTGCCGGAAACGAATGAGAAGCCATCGTGGGTCTCTCCCGCGCTTGTCGCTCGCGTCAAGTTCAGCGGATGGACCCAGGAGCACGCCTTGCGCCACCCGGTTTTCATTGCGCTTCGGGCGGATGCGAGTCCGCTGGATTGCCAATGGGAGAGCGAAGTCGCCGCGCCCATCTCCGCTCCCACGGTAGTGCGAGCCCCCGAGGTCGTCGGCCGCGTGCTGAGCGCGAAAGCTCAAATCGAAGATGAATTGTTCAAGGGCCGCTTGGAAACCGTCACGATTGAAATTGATGGCAAGCGGCTCCGGTTCAGCAACCTGAACAAAGTGTATTTCCCGGAGTCCGGCTACACGAAACGGAATCTGCTGGCCTACTACTACCGCATTGCCGACCTGATCTTGCCTTTTCTCCGCGAGCGTCCTTTGGTCTTGCGCCGCTATCCGGACGGAATCAAAGGCCAGGCTTTTTTTCAAAAAGATCTCCACGAAGGCATACCCGAGTGGTTCACCACCGTGCCTCTGGAGTCCGAAGAACGAGGGAAACAGATCCACTATGCGACTGCCGGCGACCGCGCTTCCCTGCTGTTTTTGACCGGCCTCGGTTGCATCGATCACAACCCCTGGTCCAGCCGCCTTGCCGATCTAGAGCACCCCGACTACTTTTTTTTCGACCTCGACCCCTCCGACGGCACGGACTTTTCCGTAGTGATTACGATCGCGCGAGCTTTACATCAAAAGCTGGAAGAACTGAAATTGAGTTGCTTCCTGAAAACTTCAGGCGCGACAGGGTTTCACCTTTACATCCCCGTTGAGCCCATTTATACCTACGAGCAGTTGCGGACGTTCGCGGAGATCGTTGCGCGCACGGTCACCACCGAGCATCCCAATCTTGTAACCAACGAGCGGTCCGTCGCGCGACGTCCTGCTGGCCGCGTCCTCATTGACGTGAGTCAGAATGCTCTTGGCCGCCCGCTGGCTGCCCCCTATGCCGTGCGCGCATTCCCCCAAGCGCCTGTTTCCGCGCCGGTCTTGCCGAGGGAACTGCGGCCAAGCCTTCGGCCCGAAACGCTGAACATCAAGACCATTCTTGCGCGGCTGAAAGAGAAGGGCGATCTCTGGGCCGATTTCTGGAAGAAGCGTCAACGGCTGGAACAGGCGATTGAACTTCTCAGCGAGCGCATGCCGGTGAAAACAAAAAAGGCGCCTTGACCGCAAAAACGGGCGTACCGTTGCTTTTTTCCGGTGGCGTGGCTGTGATTAAATGCCAGGGCACGGAGGTGCACCATTCCTTCCACGGGCCGGCTTCTTGTTGGGACTTCGGGATACTCCTATAAGGAGTGGAAGGGGAATTTTTATCCCGAGAAGCTGGCCGACCGTGAAATGCTCGACTTCTACGCCAAGCAGTTCTCCACCGTCGAAATCAATCACACGTTCTACCGCATGCCGACAGAGAACTTGCTCCTGCAGTGGGCGAAGATCGTTCCAGAAGGCTTTCGCTTCGCCTTGAAGGCCAATCAGCAAATCACGCACACCAAGAGGCTGCGCAACTGCCAGGATACCTTGAAACGCTTCCTGGAAGTGGCCAGTGTGCTGAACGAGGGCGACCACCTCGGTCCGATCCTCGTGCAGTTGCCGCCGACTTTCAAGTTCGATCAACCGCTGCTGGAAGAGTTTCTCGGGCTCCGCCCGCCCGCATTCGCTTTCGCTTTTGAGGTACGTCATGCGTCCTGGTATACCGAAGAAACGTACGCCGTTCTTCGCCAGCACAAGACAGCGCTCTGCCTGTCTGAGACCGAAAAGCAAACACCGCCTGACGTGCTCACCGCCGGCTTCACCTACGCTCGTCTGCGCCTTGAAAACTACACTCCCAAACAGCTAACAACCTGGAGAAAACGCTTCGATGCCTGGCTCGGCCAGGGCGTCGATGTTTATGCCTATTGCAAACACGAAGATGCCGGCAAAGCCCCAGACTACGCTCGCCAGCTCCTCGGAAAAGCAGACTGACAGCACCACGGTTCCGTGCCCTTCTAACTGGGCACTCACTTGATAGCGGGCGAGCGCACTTGTCCTTTTGGTCGATCAGAATTTCGACTCGGATGTGCCTCCGGCGAACGGGCTTAAGAGTCTTTGAGGCGAGCACTTAATCCCTCTCACGGGAGAAATTGCCTCCGCCGGAACCGCCTGTTTCCGAGTCGCTATTGGCGGAGTCCCACGCTTTGCGGTCGAGAGTCTGAATGGGTCCCAGTTTTTTCTGTCCCAACGACTTATTCAGCGCGGGCAATTCCTTCGCCATAAGGCTGTCGAATTCTTTCTCCACGTCCTCGAGCTCTTTCTTCAGAGAATCGATGCGCGCCGCCTGGTAATCCGCCGGCCTCCCCTCGTAGTTCAACAAATCGCCATACAGTCCGGTGGTCTTTTCACGGATGCGTTCCTCGCCGGTGATCGCGCCGCCTTCCTTCGTGGCTACGATCTTCTTGCGCATCTCATCGACTTTCTGTGATAGCTCTTGCAAGCGCTTCGCGAAGGCCGCGTCGCTCTTGACCTTCCCGCTGCGCTCCCCCAGCGCGTTACGCACACCATTGATGCGGTCTACGTCGAAGCTCATGTCTCCCAGCAATTTGTAGACGCGCATCGCGGCGTCAAATTCCAGCTTACGGTCCTCGAGCGAAAATTTGGCGCGAGGATCAAGCGTCACCACCAATTGGGTCGTGTAGGTTTCCGTGCCGCGTGTCATTTTCACCGTGTACGTGCCGGGCAGGACTCTTGGTCCTTGCGCCGCTTCAAACGCCGCGGTGGCTGCGGGGGGCACGCGCGGCGCCTTCAGCCGCATGGGCCATTCCACGCGGCTGATGCCCCGCCGGCTGTTGGGGGGCAGCGTGTCCACAAGCTTTACCTGGGAATCGAAAATCTCGAGTTTCATTTTTCCAAAAATGTGGCGCTTTTTCTGATAGTAAGTGATCAGCGCGGCATCCGGGGGATTCGGCCCGGTGTAAACGGCACTCCCGTCCGCCCAGCCGCCGTTGGCCACCAGTCGCTGTTGCGCAGGCTTACCCGAGATAAAAGTCGCTTCTTGCGTCATCGCCTCAGGCGTCAGTTTTCGCAGCGGCGTGATGTCGTCCACGATCCAGATGCCGCGCCCGTGGGTCGCGAGTACCAAGTCCGACTCGCGTGGATGCACGACGATGTCTCGAACCGCAACGCTTGGAAAATCATGACCCTTGTATTGAGCCCAATGTTTCCCGCCATCGAGGGAAGCCCACAGACCGAACTCCGTGCCCAGAAACAGCAGACTTGGCGCTACCGTGTCTTCCTTGATGACGTGCGCGTAGCCACGCACACCGCTGTCAGCCGCCACAATGGACATCCAGGTCTTCCCATAATCCGTCGTCTTGTAAACGTGCGGCTCCATGTCTCCGAACGTGTGGCGATCGAAAGCCGCATACGCGGTGGCGGCATCATAGAGACCCGCTTCCACCCACGAGACCCAGGAGTTTTTCGGCAAACTCGGCACGTTGCCGACGACATTGGTCCAGGACTTGCCGCCATCACGTGTGAGTTCGAGATTCCCATCATCCGTTCCCGCCCAAATCGTCTGACCGTCGCGCGGCGACTCGCTGATCGAATAAATCGTCGTGTGCGTCTCGGCGTACGAGTTATCTACCGTAACGCCTCCGGACTCCTCTTGCTTCTGCTTCTCAGGGTCGTTGGTTGTCAGGTCGGGAGAAATACGATCCCAGGATTGGCCGTGGTCCCGCGATCGAAATAGAAATTGCGCGCCGATATAAATCGTTCTCTTTTCGTTGGGACTCATGTGGATCGGGGTATTCCAGTTGAAACGCAACTTCCCTTCCCCGTAATTGGGTTGCGGCTTGATCGGCCGGGCCTCGAGCGTGATGCGGTTTACGCGGCCGATATAGCCACCTTGGGCTTCCGCGTAGACGTAATTCGGATCCGCCGGGTCGGAAAACATCCAGAACCCATCCCCTCCAAAAAGATTTTCCCATCGGCTGTTGCTAATCCCACCGGGATATTGCGAGTCGCCCATCCACGCGCTGTTGTCCTGCAATCCGCCAAAGACGTGATAGGGATCGGCGTCGTCCAAGCTTACGTGATAGAACTGCGAAATCGGAAGATTATTGCCCTTCCACCAGGTGTTTCCTCCATCGTAGGAATACCAGAGGCCGCCATCATCGCCGGCGATGAGATGATCGGTATTTTCGGGATTTACCCAAACGACGTGAAAATCGCCATGCGCTCCGTTGCCAATGCCGCTGAAACTCTTGCCGCCATCCTCGCTCAGGATCAAAGTGAGGTCAGGCTTGTAAACTTTGTTCTCGTTTTTCGGATCAACGATCAAGTTTGCAAAATAGAAAGGCCGCCATACCATCCAGTTGCTGCGGTCGCGTTCTTCCCAGGTTTTTCCGCCGTCGTCCGAGCGGAAGAGAGCGCTGCGTGTGGACTCGATCATCGCGTAAATGACATTCGGTTTCGAAGGTGCAATGGTAACGGCGATACGCCCCCAAGGCTTCGCAGGTAGTCCTTTGGCGCTCTTTTCATCCAGCTCCTGCCACGTCGTTCCGCCATCCGTGGTTTTGAAAAAGCCGCTGCCGCTGGTCGCCGTGGGACCTTCGCCGCCGGAACGGAACGTCCAGCCTTTGCGCCGGAAATCCCACATCCCGGCAAATAGAGTCTTCGGATCCTGGGAGTTCATCGCAATCATGGAACAGCCCGTCGAAGGATTCCCGCCCTTCAAAATCTTGTTCCAGCTCTTCCCTCCATCGCTGGTCTTGTAAACGCCGCGGTCCTCGCTGTCACTCCACAGCTTTCCCGGGACGCACGCATAAACCGCATTGCTGTCTTTCGGATCAATCAGAATCTTGGCGATGCGCTCGGAATTCGGCAGTCCCATGTTGTGCCAACTGTCGCCGCCGTCCACCGACCTGTAGATGCCATTGCCGACGGAGACGCTATTGCGCGTCCACGCTTCCCCCGTCCCTACCCAAATTGTCTTTGGCGAGTTCGGATCAATCGCCAATGCACCGATGGATTGCACCGCTTCTTTGTCGAACACGGGCTTGAAGGTCGTGCCACCATTGATCGATTTCCAGACGCCGCCGCTGGCCGCTCCAATGTAAACAGTCAGCCGGCCATCTTCCTTGACCGCGTCAATTGCGGCAACGCGACCGCTCATCTCGGCGGAACCGATGTTCCGCGCGCCGAGCCCCGAGATCGTGTCCGAATCGAATTTGGCCTCTTGCGCCAGGGCAGCTCCAGGGAAAATCAGCACCGTGGCGATTAGCATCATCAGGGTAGCGAAGCGACGCATTGATTTGTGCATAGCGGCAGAGTCCTCAGCGATGAAGTGACAGCAAACTTTTCTTCCTAAGACCAGCCCATGGGACTTATCGGGCTAGCGAATTATTTTCCGGCCGGAGGCGTCTTCGCCTCCGTTTTCGTTGCGGGCATGGTGAATTTCGCTTCGTCCAGATTCACATTCTGTTCGATTTTTTCGACGGAAATTTGCGACCGCGAAGAGCTCCCTTTTTGCGCCTGTTCTATAGCAAACGGGTAATAGATTCCATTCACTTGCTCATAGTCGCCGAAGTACCACTCCGACTCCTGCAGGCCGCCGCGAATCGTGGTCTGAATCTCCAATTTCAGTTCGAGAAAGGAATCCGCATCCAGGTAGTAGTAGCGCACGTCCCCGTTCTTCATGCTCAGTTTGATCTTGAAGCAATCGGTTCCTTCCATGGAATCGTGCCCAACCAACTCAGCCTTGTGCCCTTTTTCCTTATAGTCCACCAGCGGGCCATCCATGTCTGCATCAACGATCAAACTCTTCATGTCGTCCTGCGACATCAAATCGGGGTCTTTGCGCCCGCTGAACGGCGAAATCTGCCACCCGGTCTTTCCATCGTACGCCTGAATCTGCGCCATGCCCTGGATAATGAACTCTTCTCGAACTTTGCCGGGCCTCTTGTTCTCCTGGCGAAATTCCGCGCGGAACGAGCCTTCGCTGAACTTCGCGATGGTGCGCCTGCTGCGCACCGATTTCAGCTTCTCCAGTCCTCCATGCGCCTGGATGTTCTTCGCGATGACCTCATCCACGGTTTGCGCTTTCGCGCTGCCCGCAAACATCGTTAGCACGGCGATAACTGACGCGAAATATCGCCAAACCCTGGCGAACTCCATCGCGCGAGCCAGACTGATGGCTACTTTCATGATTTCCCCCAAACGTCGATAATGGACCAAATACGGAAAAAAGCAGACCAGGGCCACCCCTTGTGATTCCGACGAAAACAGCGCCATCTAGTTAGCAGACTTTCGCTTCCCTGCCAAGCACTTTCCAGTAGTTCACCGGTTTATGGTCTCCCAGTTAAATTCATCCTGTTCTTAAGAAGACGGTCGCCTTTCCGCCGGTTTTTCTATATCTTCTGTGCATCGGAAATTCGCACGACAGTTTCGAGTCACGAGAAGGAGTTTCCTTGTTGCGGAGAACAATTGCGGCTCTTCTCTTTCTTACTTCGTTGTTCTGTGTTCCAGCCGCTCGCTCGCAGGCAGGCCCCGTGGAAGGCGAACACGAGGTGCAGGTCTGGACTGGCGGCGGCCACGGCTTCAATGGAAGCCAGTCCAGCGACTCCGTTTGGAATTTCGGTCTCCGCTACGGCCTGATTCTTACCGCCCCGCATGGGCCCGGCTTCCTGCGTGGCCGTTTGGAATACGCGCTCGACGCGGTTCCGGCCTTCGTCGTTTTTCAAAAACAAAATACCGCCTACGGCGTCGCCCTGAATCCGTTCGCCTTCAAATGGGCGCTCGATACTCGCGGCAGTGTCGTTCCCTACCTCGAAATTGGCGGCGGCACTCTTTTCACAAATACACAAGTGCCTGCGGGGACTTCGCGGATCAATTTCACTACCAGCGCTGCCCTGGGCCTGCATTTCCTGCGGAGCAAGCACAACATCAGCGCCGAAGTCCGCTACATGCACATTTCCAACGCCGGGCTCGCTACTCCCAACCCCGGCATCAACACGATTCAGTTTCGCTTGGGTTTTGGCCGCTTCAGCCAAAAGGAGTAACGTGCTCTCGACACTGGTATCCGGGTACACCGGAAGGCGTGCCCACACCAAATTCAAAATTGAGCGTGCGAGATGAAGATGACCATCATTCTGATTGTTGCAATCCTCCTCTTAACAGGAATCGTCATCGTCGTTCGCGCCTCGCACACCGGAGAAAAGGCGCCCGCTTCCGGAACGCTTGCGCCCGACTTCACCCTGAATGCGCAGGACGGCAAACCTCTCAGCCTCCGCGATTTCCGAGGCAAATGGGTCGTTTTATATTTCTATCCCAAGGATTTCACCAGCGGCTGCACCAAGGAAGCGCGCAATTTCCAGCAGGACATCGCGCTTTACGAGCAGAAAAACGCGGTCATCCTCGGCGTCAGCGTGCAGGACGAACGGACTCATCAGAAGTTCTGCGCCGCCGAAGGTCTCAGCTTCAAGCTGCTCGCCGACACGCATCACGAACTTTCCGCCCGCTACGATTCGCTGGTCAATCTCGGCGTAGCCAAACTTTCTGCGCGCCACACGTTTCTCATCGATCCCTCTGGCGTCATTCGAAAGGTCTATTTGAAAGTGGACGCCGCAAAGCACAGCGCACAAGTGCTGGCGGATTTGTCTGAACTTCAGAAGGCATCTCCGCAAACTTAGGCGCAGTTCGTCTGAGAATCCGGGGGCCAAAAAATTCTCTTTATTTCCGCTCAGTTTCCGCAAGCCGCATCGGCAGCTACCGCCGGCGCGCTGAGAATCGTTCCAAGATTGTTCTTGCCGAGCAGCACGTTTAGGGCTTCCAAATCCTTGTTCTTCAGCTCCTGCCACGTTCCCAGTGCTTCTTTCCACCCTTTGCACACCCGCCGGAACGCAGCAAACGATTCTTCCGACGGCGCGAAGTCCGCTCCATCCACCAGCGCCATCAGCGCCGTTAAGCTTTCGTTCACTGCCATCAGACTGACTGTCTCCGTCTTCGACGTCTCCGAATCCGAAATCGGCTCGGACTCCCCTGCCAGCGTCGTCGCCTTTGCATTCAATGCCATCGCTGCCGTCGCCACCGGATCTCCCTTCGGACGCTTCATGAGTTCAGCCAGCCGCGTCCGCACATGCTTCACTTGTTGATACGCTTCATGATTTCGCCCCAGCACCGCGGAGATTTTCAGTTGCAGCTCCAGCGCGCTCTCCAATTCATTTCGCGGGGCGTTGACTCGCGGATCCATTTTCACTTCCAGCGGCTGCCGCAAGATTTGCCCTCCCGCTTTGAGTTGCACCTCGTACTTCCCCGGCAGCGCCAGCGGGCCTTCGGGCGGCAGCGGGGTCGATCCCGCGATCGCCGCAATCGGATAGTTGTAAGGCGACTGCACGTGCACTGCCGGTGGATTCGTGTAACGCAAGTTCCAGACAAGCCGGTGCATCCCCGGAGCTTTCAAAAGCGGCTGCGGATGCGCGATCCAGTATTCCGCCACGAAGGGCGGCTCACTTTCCTCTTTTGGAAGTGGCGCGCTCGAATAGCTGCGCACCAAATTCCCATCCGCGTCGCGGATTTCCACTTGAATATCGCCGGAAGAATCTGCTGGCAAAAAGTAATTGATGATCGCGCCGTCCGGCGGATTCTTCCCTGCGGGAACTTCCGGCGGCAGCGGAGTATCTTGATTCTCGTCGCGCCGCACGCGAATGGCCGTCCGCGGCGCAAAGAGATGCGCGCCCGCCGAAGTCATGCCCGCATCCACCTGACGGAGTGGCGTCACATCATCCAGAATCCAGAACGAGCGTCCATACGTCGCGGCCACCAAATCGTCCTGCTCAATCGCCAGATCGTGAATCGAAACCATCGGCATGTTCAGCCGCAGCGATTGCCAGTGGTCGCCATCATCAAACGAGACGTAAACGCCCTTCTCCGTTCCCGCATACAACAATCCTTTGCGCACCGGATCTTCGCGCGCGGAGCGCGTGAAATCTTTCTCCCCAATTCCACTGACGATTTCCTGCCAGCTCTGCCCATAATCCCGCGTGCGGAAAATGTGTGGCCGCAAATCATCGAGGCTGTTTCGATTCACTGCCGCGTATGCCGTGCCTGCATCGAAGTGGGACGCTTCGATGATGCTCACGATGCTCCATTCGGTGACTCCTGTGGGCGTCACGTTTTTCCATGTCTTTCCACTGTCTTTGGTGATCTGGATATTTCCGTCGTCTGTTCCTACCCAGATCACACCCTCTTTCACCGCCGAGGGCGCAATCGTCAGAATGGTCCCGCGCTGTTTCTTCGAATCTTTTTCATCCGGCTTCACGCGCGTCAGGTCGGGGCTGATTTCGTCCCAGCTTGTCCCCGCGTTGATCGTTTTCATCAGAAACTGCGTGCCCAAATAGAGCAGGTGCGGATCCCGGGGTGAAAACACCATGGGAATCGTCCAATTGAAACGATATTTGCTTCCTATCGAAATGGGAGCGGGAGAGATATCGCGCACTTGCCCCGTCGTCTTGGATAGCCGAATTACACTGCCGAACGGACCCGCGTTGTAAACGATGTCCGGATCGAGTGGATCCGGAATCGTGTAGCCGCTTTCTCCGGGTCCCACGGGATACCAGTCCCGTTCGGTGATCTGCCCGTTGTTTCCGCGGCTCGCGATGCCCGCCGTGCCGCTGTCCTGCTGCGGCCCGTAAACCCAGTAGGGAAACCGGTGATCGGTCGACACCCTGTAAAATTCTCCGGTGGGCTGGTTGTACCAGGGGCTCCACGTTTCTCCGTCGTTCATCGTGATCGTTGCTCCCTGATCCGTGCCTAATATCATTCTTTTCGGATTCGTGGGATCGATCCACATTGTGTGGTAGTCATCGCCGCCCGGCGCGCCCTTGATCGCCGTAAAATTCTTCCCTCCGTCCGTGGAACGGTACAAATTTTGCATCGGCACATAGACCACGTCCGGATTCTTCGGATCTGCAAGAATCTCGCTCATATACCAGTATCCGGTGATCCGCCGGTCTTCCGTCGTCTTTTTCCACGTTGCTCCTCCATCGTCCGAACGGTAGAGCCCACCGTTTTTTCCTTTCGCCTCGACAATCAAATACACGCGCTGCCCGCGCATTCCCGGCGTCACGGTTACGCCGGACCGCCCCCAATCCCCTGTCGGTAGTCCACCACCCTGAATTTGTGTCCAAGTGAGCCCCCCGTCTTTCGATTTGTAGAGCCCGCTCCCCGGCCCAATCGACTGATCCTTTAGCCCGGGCTTCCAAATCTCGTGCCACAGCGTCGCGTACACGACTTTCGGATTCCCCGGTTCGAAACACAGATCGATCGCTCCCGTCGTGTTGTCCTTGAACAAAACTCTCTTCCAGCTCTTCCCTCCATCCGTGGAGCGGAAAACTCCGCGTTCCTCGTTTGGCCCGTACGTGTGCCCCATCGCCGCCACCAGCACAATATCCGGATTCCGCGGATCGATCAGGATGCGTGCAATGTGCCGCGTATCTTCCAAGCCCAGGTGCTGCCACGTCTCTCCGCCGTTGGTTGACTTATAGAGCCCGTCTCCATGCGCGACGTCGCCGTAGATGGTGTTCACGCCCGTTCCCACATAAATGATGTCCGGATTGGACGGCGCCAGCGTCAGCGCTCCGATCGATGGCGCGGACTCTCCGTCGAAAATCGGTTTCCACGTCACTCCGCCATCCGTCGTCTTCCACACTCCTCCGCCATCCGCGCCCAGGTAATAAATGGCAGGGCTTCCCGGCACGCCCGCCACCCCATTCACCTTTCCCGCGCGAAAAGGCCCGATCATCCGCCACTTCATCTCCGAATACAGCGACGGCGGAATTTCCTGCGCCCTTGCCGGCCTGCTCGTGCAAAAAATCACCAGGACAGCTTGTACGAGAAAAAAGGCTGCGCCATTCCAACGGACCGTTTTCAACACGAATCCCTCCGACTCCAAACGCGTCAACGATTGGGAAGCACTCGAATCCCAGGAACGCGCATCAGCCGCTCGTCCGCTGTTACGAGCGTCAAATCATATACCTTCGCCGTCGCCACCAAAAATCGATCCCCCGGATCCTTGTAACCCAACATCGTAAATCGCAACTCATGTGCGACTTGCCAAGTCATGGGAACTTCGATCAGACTCAGTTCTTCTTTCGAAGCACTGAACCATTTGCCAAAATCGCGATCAAACCGAATCCGCTTTTTCTCAAGCAGAAGGATCGCCTCCCAAATGCTTATCGAAGCAAGAAAACGATCGTTCTGCGGATTCGTTAATGCCTGTGAAACCTCGGAACTCACTTTGTACGGTTCGAGGAAACTCCAGATCCAGATGTGAGTATCCAAGAGCAGTTTCATTCTGATTTGTCTGTCTTGCTTGATTTTTCTGTCTCGGCCGAATCTCGCTCCTGCGCTGCCTCCCAATCCGACTCATCCCCAATGGGACCCACAATGTCGCCAAGAATCTCGGCGGTACCGATGCCTCCTCCAAGACGGGGGATGCGCCTGAATCCACGCACGGGATTAATTTCGGCGATGGGCTGCCCGAAACGCGTGACGAGCACTGGCTCCCCAGTTTTCCGCACGCGTTCGAGGACGGCAAGACAAGTGGCTTTGAACTTTGAGATGGCGATTTCTTTCATGACTTACTCCTATCCCTAGCCTACATTTCAATTTGACTATAGTCAAACTATAGTCCGACTATGGTCATGCTGTACTCCCACCTTACGCCCCTTATGTTGTTTCTAATTTACTTACTTTCAATCACTTATGGTCCGTCGTTTCCATCTGCATCAATAGATGACCATGGAGGGACACTCTTGTCTGGGTTGATCGGTACCAAGCCCACCTTCTTCAGTTCCCCATTCAGTGCCGCGATATCTTCCCGACGAATCTTCGTCCAGTACGCAGACAACCTTTCGAGCGCTTTTCTCAGTTCCTGGTAGACTGCCCCGGCCTGCGTTGTCGGCACGGCATCCGCGCTGTCTGCGACTGCCAGGATTCCGCCGAAATGCTGGTTCAGCGTGGAAAAAATCTCCGGCTGCTTTCCGCTGGCCAGCAATCCAAAGAAATTGCTTTGCGTTGCGCCTTCCAACTCGGCCGCCTGCTTCTCCAGGGCTGCGATTGCATCGGCAAGTGTGCCCTTGCCAGTTTTCGCCGCGCGCGCTTTTAGTTGTGCGCGCACGGATCGAACTTGCGCCAGCGCCTCGAAGCTCTGATTTATTCCGTCCACCGAACCGCTTTGCATTTCAAACTGCTTGCGCAAGTCCGCTAAAGAAGTTGTGATGCGTGGATCCATCTTCACCACGATGGGCTGGGTATAGCTCTTGCCATCCACTGTGAGCTTCACTGCGTATTTCCCTGGCAAGGCCCAGGCCCCTAGCGGATATTTTGGCGTGTCGTGATAAATCGCAGAGATGGGGAATTCGTGCTCCAGCGATTCCGGCGGGGCGTAATGCATATCCCAGACAAAGCGGTGCATCCCAGGCTCCGCCGAAAGACTCTGTGTTGGGCGCACCCAATACATGGGGATAGGATGCTGAGCGGCGATTTTTTCCATCGGTTCGGGTTTATCGGTACTCGCGTAGTACCGCACAAGATGTTGCTGCTCATCCAATATTTCCAATGTCACGGGATTGTTCGAGGCCGATGTCAGGTAATAGTCAATGATTGCCCCGTCCGGCGGATTTTTCCCTGCGGGGAATTCCGGAGGCAGCGGCGTGTCTGGATTGCGGTTCCAGCGAAAGCGAATGGCTTCCTGCGGCGCGAAAAGATGCACGCCCTGTTTGGCAACCTCAGGATTCAGTTGCCGCAACGGCGTGATGTCATCCAGTATCCAGAACGACCGTCCGTGCGTCGCAACAATCAGGTCGTCACCATGAATTGCCAGATCGCGCATGGACGTGTGCGGAAGGTTGAGCTGCAGCGGTTGCCAGTCATCGCCGTCATTGAAAGAAACGTAAACCGAGCCCTCTGGCCCGCAAACAGCAACCCCTTTCGAAGCGGATCTTCCCGTACCACGTTGCCCGCACCGCCGTCCGCAATGCCCTTGGTGATCTCCGTCCACGTCTTTCCAAAATCCCGCGTCCGGTAAATATGTGCCCGCAAATCATCCAGACGGAAGGAATTGATCGCCGCATATGCCGTTCCCGCGTCGAAATGCGAAGCCTCGATGATCGAAACCCTGCTCCATGGTTTCAGTTGCGCCGGCGTGACGTTCTGCCACGATTTTCCGCCGTCCTGCGTGATGTGAATCAGTCCGTCGTCCGTGCCTGCCCAGATGGTGTTTACCTCTTTGAACGAAGGCGCAACGGCATAAATCACGCCGCGGTGTTTTCCTTTTTCCGGATCGCTCGCGGAAAAAATTCCAAAGGAGGTATCGGCCGTCAGGGGTAACGAAATGGGTGGGGGCCTGAGCCGCAGGTACTTTGTAGTGCTTCGGAGCGACTTTGGCAGCTTTTTGACCCGAGACAGTTGAAACCGCCGCCAGGGACGACAAGGCCATGAGGAACAAAGCGCGGTTCATCATTTGCTCCTACTGTTTAAGCGCCTTAGCGCTGGGAGGAAATCCTTCAGCGCCAAACTGCTGTGCGGGGCGGCTTGCCGACGGCAAAGGCGATGCGTCCCCCGTCAGGACGGAAGGTCAAGCAGGCGCGCTTAGCGCAGGGAACGCTCGCTCCTTACGGCAGGGCTCGCTCAGTCGCGCAGCTCGTCCCTAGCGCACGATACGAATCCTGGTTGACCATAATACTCCCTCCCCCCTATGTTTTTTGTAAGTGTTCATTCTAAAGGATTTTAAGTTGTTCGGAATCAACACTTGCAGAAGTGCGAATTCTAAAGGAGTTACGGAGTGACATTATGGGACGCGAGGCGGAATCGAACCTACTAACTTAAGACCTCAGGTAAAACTTCGGACTTCTTTGGCAGAGTCTTCCCCCCACCGCCGACAGTCTTCGGCGGAAATTGAAACGGATCACTAGACAATAGTGGTTTGAGCGGGTTGTCTTTGGGGGCGTTCACTGTTCAGAGCTTGGCCCACCAGACGCACTACGGCTTCGCGGGAGAATGGCTTCTGCAGGAAGAAGGCATCCTCCATGAATCCGTTATCACCTGCGTTTTGTTCGAGATAACCGGTCATATAAACGATCTTTACATGGGGCAGGAGAGTCTTCAGCCGCATACCGAGTTCTGGTCCGCGCATCTTGGGCATGACCACATCGGTTAGCACAGCCTGAATAGATGGACCCAGCCGCTCAACTGTCTCCAATGCTTCCGTCCCGTCCTCGGCAGTAAGAACACTGTACCCGGCGGCGGTCAGAAATTCGCAGGCTAGTTGCCGGACTTCCTGTTGGTCCTCCACCACGAGGACGGTCTTCCGCCGGAGACCCGAGGCATCCGATTTCCCCGCAGTTTCGCCTCGTTCTCCTTTGACTCGTTCCTCTGTGCGTGGGAAATAGAGTTCAAATCGAGTTCCCTTGCCTGGTTCCGATTCCACCCAGATGAATCCTCCGCTCTGGTTTACAACGCCGTACACGGTCGCCAGCCCCAGGCCGGTTCCTTTCCCAAGTTCCTTGGTGGTGAAAAAAGGCTCGAAGATACGCGCCTTGGTGGCTGCATCCATTCCATGCCCTGTGTCGGTAACCGTCACGAGGATATAATTTCCGGGGACAATGGATGGGCGCACCTTTGCGTATTTCTGGTCGACGGCCATGTTTTGCGTCCCAATGGTCAACTTGCCACCGCGAGGCATGGCGTCGCTTGCGTTTACCGTCAGGTTCAGGAGCACCTGCTCGAGCTGACCAGGATCCGCTTTTACTCGCCCCAGAGAATCACCAAGGTGAAGGCTGAACTCAATGTCTTCGCGAATGACGCGCCGCAGCAGCTTGCCCATCTCGAAGATCACTTCATTGATGTCCAGGACCTTGGGCTGGAGCACCTGCATCCTGCTGAAAGCAAGGAGCTGGCGCGTGAGGGAAGCAGCCCGGTCCGCAGTTTTCCGAATCTCCTGAGAGTTATTGTAAAGCGCGCTGTCTGGTTGCACGCGGTCAAGAAGCAGTTCGCTGTGGCCCCGGATTACAGTCAGCAGGTTGTTAAA
The DNA here is from genome assembly GCA_003224145.1 of Acidobacteriota bacterium. Lineage (GTDB taxonomy): Bacteria > Acidobacteriota > Terriglobia > Acidiferrales > UBA7541 > Acidiferrum. The sequence goes on along the minus strand of QHYN01000098.1, from coordinate 4,213 downwards.
ATCGTGCGCAATCCCCCCTGCCAAGCGGCCCAGCGCCTCCATTTTCTGAGCCTGCCGGAGCTGGCCTTCGAGTTGTCCCCGCTGCGATTCATTCCGCTGTAGGGTATCGCGCATGCTATCAAAGGCTCTCGTAAGCTTGGACAATTCATCGTGGCCCGCAGCCTGGAGGGAGTAGGCAAAGTCACCTTGCTCAAGCGCTTGAACACCTTGCACAAGAGAGGCGAGCGGACGCGTGACGGTGTCAGAGATGGCGAAAATGAGGGCGCTTCCAGCAAGGATGGCCACCAGGCCGATTCCCAGAAGCAGATGGTTCAGCCTCTGAAGGTATGCCTGGACCTCGCGGTATGAGTTCAAAACAATCAGGTTTGCTGCGGGGTGCAGGCCTGGAGTCAAGTTGACAGAACTCAGGTAATACCGTTCACCACCGAGGTCCACCTGCGCGCGTGCAGGACCTTCCTGAACTTGTCGCGCTAATTCCAGCTTCTTAAGAGTCGGCAGTGTCCCAATGGAGACCTCTCCATCGTAACGGATAAGGAGGTCGCTGGATGCGATTCTGCCCAGGTCACTGACAGCGCGGTCATCAATCAACCGGCCAACGACCACAAAGCCTTGAAGATTCTTTTTCTTGGGCGGGCCATCGTAGAAAGGCTGCAGAACGACTTGGTACAGATTCCCGCCACCAAACCACCATCCGGACGTCTCCCGCCGGGTCAGAGAGCGGGACACCATTTCTTGCGCGGCATCACGAGGAAATGACGGGCTCGTTGAATGCAGATCGACAATCTCCCCGTCCTTGTCCAGCAGAACAAACAGGTTGCAGTCGTTGGACTGCCAGGGGTCTTCGCTGGCGTCCTTGATGGCTTTGGCATCGCCGTTCCTCATGGATACCAGGGAGGCCAGCAGGTCTGCCTTGCGACGCAGCGCCAGCTCCTGCTGCCAATGCACAACTTGAAAAGTCAATATGGCTTTGCGGGCGTCCTGCTCGATTTGTTGTTCTGCCCGAGCCTGAGCGTTGTGGCGCACAACGAGGAGAGTGGCGCAGGTAAGCCCGGCGGTGAGCAATACGAAGGAAAGAAGAAGTTTGGTCCGAAGCTGCAGATTAGTCTTGCCCCATATGCTATCGCCGAGATACAGCGAAAGATAGTGTGAGAGAGGTTTTAGCGTAGGTCGGGATGAAGTATCCCCATTTCCACTGTCCCCTCCTTGCAGAGAAGGAGCAGGGTAGGGTGAAAGGTCTGGTGTCACAGCGGGAGAGAAGATAACCGCATTTCCACTCTCCTTTTCTTCGACAGAGAGAGGATGGTATTGGGAACGAGCCTTTGCCACAAACCTCGCTACCCGATCGGGTTCGCTTATGCTCATTTTTGCGGCCCCAACTTCCGGCGCAGGTTGCTGCACGGGCTTTTCGTTGCAAGGGCGTAGCGAACGCAGGAGGTTCGAGAGAGCAAGGTCAAGCACCCCGAGAATGCGTCTCACTTTGAGAGTCATGTAGGTGATAAACTAGCAACCAGAGGTGCGAGCCAGAATAGGTCTGCGGTACCACTGAGCAGGTACGAGAGAGTCAGGTCGGGATAACCGTTAGAAAACAAGGCTGATAGGGCCAATTACGTATCAACCGGCTTATGCCCGAGGAGTGGGCTAACCGGGGAAGGGCTCTTCTGCCCAGGGAAGGGCGGAGGAGGGGAAGATGGAGGCGCGAGGCGGAATCGAACCGCCGATGATGGTTTTGCAGACCATTGCCTTACCACTTGGCGACCGCGCCACCGAACGAATGAGGCCGGGAGCAGCGAAGGCCGGAGAGAGAAAGAAGCCCTCGCCGCCCAGTCCCCTGCTCTGCGCTACAAACTTCTGCCGCTCGCATCTACCAACGGGTCTGAAACCCGCCACTACCAACTGCGGTACTTAGTCTGCCGAGCTTCCCTCCTAGAGGGCGCAGCATCCTGCGCCCCTCCAATAGCCGAGAAGAGATGCCGACGTGGATGGCACTGACGCGGTTAGCGAGCGCTGGCGGCCAGCTCGGGCTGAGCCGATCGCGTTTCGTTCACAATAGGAGCGCCGACAAGGTTGCCCCATTCGGTCCATGAGCCGTCGTAATTACGGACTTTTTCGTAGCCCAGCAGATACTTCAGTACGAACCAGGTGTGCGAACTGCGCTCGCCGATGCGGCAGTAGGCGATGACTTCGTCCTTTCCGGTGATGCCCTTGTCCTCGTAAAGCCTCTTCAAATCGTCGAAAGACTTGAAAGTGCCGTCTTCGTTGGCGGCCTGCGCCCAGGGGATGTGAGTCGCCTGAGGGATGTGGCCGGCACGCTGAGCCGTTTCGGTCATGCCGGGCGGCGCGATGATCTTGCCGGTGAATTCGTCCACGGAACGAACATCGACGAGCTGGCCGGGTCTGCCGCTTTGGAGGATGGAGAAAACATCTTCCTTGAAGGCACGAATGGTTGCGTCCGTGGCAGAAACGCGGTACGCGGCGGGGCTGACATTGGGAACATCCTTGCTGAGCGGGCGCTTTTCCTCGAGCCACTTCTTGCGGCCGCCGTTGATCAAGCGGATGTCTTTGTGGCCGTTGAGCCTCAGTTGCCAGAAGGCGTAGGCAGCGAACCAGTTGTTGTTGTCGCCATAGAGGACGATAGTGGCGTCGTTGGAGATGCCGGAGGCGCTGAGAAGCCTTTCCAGGGCGGCTTTGTCGATCAAGTCGCGGCGGATGCCGTCCTGGAGCTGCGTCTGCCAGTTCCAGCCCACGGCGCCGGGCAGATGGCCCTGATCGTAAGCGGTGGTGTCCACGTCAACTTCGACAAAGCGAAGATTGGGGGAATTCAGATTGCGAGCGGCCCAATCGGTTGAGACCAGAACTTCGGGGTGTTTGTACTCTGACATTTCTCTTTCTCCTTTGTAATTGGTTTCGAAACTCTTCTGAACGGAAAACAAAAAACCCACCTACCAATTCCTTTCTGGCGGTGGGCTCCAAAACTTTTGGGGCTGGATGAAATCCTTAGCTGCTCAGCCTCCCCGCGCCAGAAGACACACGCATACAGCACATACAACAGATGCAGCTGAAAGCGTTCTTCTGGGCGAGAATTGACATATCATTAGGCTACACAACTGCGCGAGGTTTGGCAAGAGTGCTTTGCAACTCCATTCCGATGCCATGCGAAACTTGAAAGCCCAAGGAGCGGGGGAAACCATGTGACTCTGCCCAGCAAGGATTCCAAATCAGTGCCCATTTCGTAGGCAAATGTTTTAGAATAAATCAGGATGAATTTGGCTCGTGCGCCCGTAGCTCAGTTGGATAGAGCGTCTGCCTTCTAAGCAGAGGGTCGGGAGTTCGAATCTCCCCGGGCGCGCCACTTTTTACGGTTGCTGACGCATGATCTCAAAACAGCCTGGTTGGAAAACCAAGCAAGGCTGTGTTTTTTTCAGCACATTCGGCCTATGCAGTCCAATATAGCGGAAATGTTGGGGCGTAACCCTTACCGGATTTAGACGGAACCAATAATCGGATTGCGCTCCGCAGGGGGCTCCTCGCCTACCTAGGGGAGCCCTTTCCACACTGGCCGACTCGCTGCGATTAACACACATACATATCTGGGATATCTGGGGCGGATAGACTACTTCTGAATATTTTGCTTTTTCCCCCATTCTTGTTGCTAGGCGATCTTCAGTTTTCTCTGCATTTCCTCGAGCGAGATGCCCTTCGTCTCCGGGTAGAACAACAGCACCACGAAGAATTGCAGCACCATCATTGTAGAAAAGAATACAAATGGATAACCGCCCGAAGACGCGGCAATCAACGGAAAAGTCCAGGAGATCAGCGCATTCATGATCCAGTGGGACAAGCTGCCGAGACTCTGGCCCTTAGCGCGCACGCGGTTCGGAAACACTTCGCTGATATACACCCAAATCACCGCGCCTTGCGAAAACGCAAAAAAAGCGATGTAGCCGATCAGCATCCACACGAGCAGATTCTTATGCCGCCCGATAAGGAAAATGACAGCAACGCCGGCGAGGCAGAAGGGCGTGCCCACTGATCCGACAAGCAGCATGGTCCTGCGTCCCAGCTTGTCGATCACGAACATGGCGAACACGGTGAAAAGAAGATTGGTGGCGCCGACGGCGACGGATTGCAGGTCGCCGGAAACCTTGCTGAATCCCGCGTGCTCGAAGATAGCGTTCAGATAGTACAGGATGGCGTTGATTCCGGAGAGTTGGTT
>QHYN01000097.1 GCA_003224145.1 Acidobacteriota bacterium | reverse complement strand
CCTTCTGCGCTGAGTCCTCCATTTATTTTCCCGGGCTGTAATTTCTCCGCCATCGCCTTATCGCACCGCAGCCTTGCTGTTTCTGCTCCTCTACTTCCTGTACCTCATTTACTTCCCCTATTTCCCCTTGAATTGTGGCGGCCTTTTCTCCAAAAATGCCTTGGTCCCCTCGCGCATATCCTCCGTCGCGCAGGCCACGCCAAAGAGTGTCGCCTCGAGGAACAGCCCTTCTTCTTGGGGCATCTCCACGCCTTGCTCGATCGCTTCCATCGCGAACTTCACGGCCAGCGGCCCATTGGCAATGATTTTCATCGCCATCGCTTCCGCGGCGGGAAGCAGCTCCGCCGGCTCATAAACATGATTCACGAGGCCGATTCGCAATGCCTCGTCCGCGGTGATCATTTCGCCGGTCAGGCAGAGTTCGTGCGCCACGCCTTTGCCGCACAGCCGCGCCATCCGCTGCGAACCGCCATAGCCCGGCAAGATTCCCAGCTTCACTTCCGGCTGCCCCAGCCTCGCCGTCTTGCTGGCGATTCGAATCGTGCACGTAAGAGCCATTTCACATCCGCCGCCCAGCGCAAATCCGTTGATCGCGCAAATCGATGGCTTCCCCATCGTTTCCAGCAAATGGAAGACGCTCTGCCCGTAAAGCGAAAATTCTTTTCCCTTCACCGGAGTTTGCAGCGCCAGTTCGCTGATGTCCGCTCCCGCTACGAACGATTTTTCTCCGGCGCCCGTCAAAATCAGCACACGGACGCTCTCATCATCGCGCGCGTCGAGCAACGCGTGATGCAATTCTTCAATCGTCTTCCGGTTCAGCGCGTTCAGCACCTTCGGCCGGTTGAAGGTGATGTACGCAATCCCGTCTCTTTTTTGGTACAACAAATTTTCGTAAGCCATCTTGTCTCTCTGCTTCTCCGCTCTGCGTCTCTGCGTTATCTTTTTCTCTTAACTCCCCGCTAGAATTTCATCGCCTTCGGTTTCTGCGGATCCGTGTAATCGTAAAATCCCCGCCCCGACTTCCGTCCATTCCATCCTGCCAGCACCATGCGCTTCAGCAACGGAGGGGCGGCAAATCGCCTCTCCTTGAATTCGTCAAACATGATTTGCGAGATGTAATACGTCGTATCGAGGCCCACAAAATCCAGCAGCGTCAGTGGCCCCATCGGATGTCCGCAGCCGAGCTTCATGGAATTATCGATGTCCTCGATCGACCCTACGCCTTCCTCCAGCGCGCGAATGGCGTCCAGCAGATACGGCACCAGCAACCGGTTCACGATGAACCCGGTGCTGTCTTTTGCCCGCACCGGCGTCTTGCCCAGTTTCGTGCCGAAAGCCACCATTTCTTCATATACCACTTCATCCGTTGCGATCGTTCGTACCACTTCTACCAGCTTCATCACTGGCACGGGATTGAAAAAGTGCAGCCCCACGAATCGCTGCGACCGCTTCGTGGCCGTCGCAATCTCGGTAATCGTCAGGGAAGACGTGTTGCTCGCAAAAATCGTGGCTGGTGGACAGATCGCATCGAGAGCAGCAAACAGCTCCCGCTTCGCCGGAAGCTGCTCGATGATTGCTTCAATAATCAGGTCACAGCTCTTCAAGTCCTCGATCGACGTGGTGCCCTTCAGCCGTCCGCGAATTTCTACCTTCACGGCCTCGTTGATTGTTCCCTTCTCTACCAGCCGATTCAGATTCTTTTCGATTCCCGTCAGTCCCTTCTCCACCAACGCCGCGTTCACCTCACGCACCACCGTTTGAAATCCCGACGCCGCAGCGACCTGCGCGATGCCCGAGCCCATTAGCCCACACCCCACGACTCCCACTTTTTGAATCGCCATGCTTTTCCTCGCAGAGACCGCGGACGAACCCCCGTCCGGGAACGGAAAGTTTATCAGAATCTTCTTGGAGTGCGGCGGTTCACCGCCATTTTAGGCCGTAGCGTCATTTAGCTCTACTTCATCGCTTCCACAATCATCGCAATCCCCTGCCCGCCGCCAATGCACGCCGTCGCCAGCCCGTACTGCAAACCATTTCGTCGCAACTCATTCAGAATCGTAATCACCAGCCGCGTCCCGCTCGCTCCCAGCGGATGCCCCAGAGCGATCGCTCCACCGTTCACGTTGGTCTTATCGCGTTTCAGCCCCAGCACCTTTTCCACTGCCAGATATTGCGCGGCAAACGCTTCATTCACTTCCACGCGGTCCATCTGCTCCAGCGTCAGTCCAGCGAATTGCAGTGCCCTCTGCGAAGACGGCACCGGCCCGATCCCCATGATGCTCGGATCGACTCCCGCCACCGCCCACGACACAATCCGCCCCACCGGCTTCAACCTGCGCTCCTTCGCGGTTTTTTCGCGCGTCACCACGACTGCCGCCGCTCCATCCACGATCCCGCTGGCGTTTCCTGCCGTGACGATTCCGTCTTTCTTGAACGATGGCGGTAATTGATCCAGCGTCTCCATCGTCGTTTCCGGCCGCCGGTGATCGTCTTCGCTCACCACGATAATCTTCTTGCCCTGCTTCACTTCCACCGGTACCAGCTCTTCCTTCATCCGGCACGCCTTGTACGCCGCGTCCGCTGCCTGCTGGCTCCTCAGCGCATAGGCATCCGCATCTTTTCTCGTGATCCCGTGCTGCTCCGCCAATTTTTCCGCCGTCAGCGCCATCGGCAATCCGCAATACGTATCGGTCAGCCCCGCCATCAGTGAATCTTCCAGCGCTCCGCCGCCCAGTCTCAACCCATTGCGCAACCCGCGAATCACAAACGGCGCCTGCGTCATATTTTCCATTCCGCCCGCCAGCACCATCGTCGCCTCGCCCAGCAGCAGCCGCTGCGCCGCCTGCGCAATCGCTTCGACCCCGGAGCCGCACAGCCGGTTCACCGTCACCGCCGGCGTCTCGATTTTCAGTCCTGCTTTCAATCCCACGTGCCGCGCGCCGTAAATGGCGTCCGCGCTGGTCTGCATCACGTTGCCAAAAATCGCGTGATCCAACTCGCCCGGATCCACGCCGGACCGTCGTATCGCTTCTTTCGAAGCATGCGCCGCTAGTTCAATAGCGCTCACGTCCGAAAACGCGCCTGTATACCGCGCCATCGGCGTCCGCGCCCCCGCCACAATCACTACATCGGTCGGAAACATATTTTCCTCACTTTGGGGAAATCTACACGTGACAGTCTACCGCTCCGCTTCCATTCCCGGAAACTCGCGGCCCATGGAATTTCTTTAGAGTTTCCGATATTCAGGAGCTGACCCACTGATGGTCAATGGTTGGATTTCACAGCTTTGGCGTCTCCAGCGTGACCACGGTATCCCCGCCGCTCTTCCTTGCCTCTTCAATCGAGAGTTCCGCGCGGTTGATCAAGTCCGTCACGATATCTTCGCTCTCGTACTCGTGCTTGGCCACCGCTTCGACAATTCCCGCGCTCAGCGTAATCTGCGTGGAATCCCACGGCGGCCGCAATCCCGCCGCAGCGCGCCGCAATTTTTCCGCTAAGTTCTGCGCTCCGGCAAGAGCAGTATCCGGCAAAATGAACGCCAGCGACCACGACGTATACTTCACCGCCACGTCGTTTTGCCGCACGATCGACTGGAGCGACCGCGCCAATTGCTCCAAAAAACGCTCCAGAGGCGATTCGCCATGCTGCCGCAAAATGTCCGCGCCGTGGTCAATTTGCAGAATCGTCAGCGTGAGCGGCGTCCCTTGCGTTTTTGCGCGATCCGCTTCCGTCAGCAAACAGCTCAGATACGAACTGCGGCTCAGCAAGCCCGAGCGCTCATCCGACACGCCCATGCGCCGCACCAGCGACCGCAGCCGCGTGTGGCTCACGCTCATCAACAACTGGTCGCCAATGGCTTGCAGAAAATAAACTTCGTTGGGCTTCCACTTGTGGTCTTCGGCATGCGCGGCGATCAGCATTCCCGCGGGCGTCTGAGTTTCTTTATCCGTAATCGTCACTCCCAGCGCCGTCTCCATCTTCAGATCGCGCAGAATCGAGCCCTCCGCAGCCTCGAGGACCAGTCCGCCCAGTGGATCCGGCTCGACTTTTTCCATCTGCGCCAGCAGCAGCACCACCTGTGCTCCTGGCGTGGGCTTCAGGCCGGTCGCGCAGTATTCCGCGGCCATTTCCGGACGGCGGCCCGGTGCCCCAACTACCGCCAGCGCACGTGTGGCGTGCAGATAGGCCCCGACTTCGCTGACCGCCGTGTTCAGCATCGCCCGTGGCGTCTGCTGCCGGAAAATCTTTTGATTGATTTCCGAAATTTTCGAGAGATCGCGCAGCGTCTCCGCGGAATAAACCCCGGTCCGAGTGGTGATCGACGCCGGTTGAGCCTCCGGAGCCGGAGCTGGCACTGCAGGCTTGGCCGCCGACGCCGGTTCCGCTTTGGCCTTTGGCGCTCCGCGCGGCCACCAATTCGCCAGTTGATACAAGTTCGCCAGCCGCGCATTTCGATCTTCTTCCCCGGGAAACGTGGCCGCAATCTTCTGCAGTCGCTCCAGCGCTTTGCTCTGCAACGAATACTGAAGAAAGATCTCCGTCTGCACGATCAGGTCTTCCAGGGCCTGCATCTGCCGCCCCTCTTCCGTGTTGGGGGGTGGAACAGTGGATGTCTGCGACGCCGTTCTGGGTGCGTGTCCTCCCGTGGCCTGACCCGCACTCAAGAGCCGGCTCGCCAGCCGGTTCACGTACGCGTCCTCCACGCGCCCGCGCAGTGATTCCAGACGCTCCTGGTTCCGGTAATCGTACGGATCAATGTCCACAAGCCGTTCTAGAGTCTCCGCTGCCTTTTTCACATTTCCTGAGGTCAGATAAAGGTCGAACAGCTTGATCAGCACTTCGAAGTACTGCGTTTCGCGGTTCAGTTCGTTGTGAATGCCGGCCCAGAATTCCAGCAGGCCTTGCGAGTGCGGGTATTTCGTGCCCAATCCATCCATCATCGTCGCGAAATCGTTTTCCCGCTTGTCCGCGAACATGCGGCGCTTCAGCGTTTGCAGGACCGTCGTGGCTTTCTGGTCTTGTCCCGCGGCGGCGTAGCGGTCTGCAAGGTCGAAAAATTGCGTAAGCCCTTCGTTCTTTTCCCGGAGCAGCCGCTCCAGCACCCCGCTCGCGCGCTCCAGTTGGCCCGCCCGCATCAGCGCGTCGCTGTACGTCACGAGAAATGGCACGTCGCTTTCCGATGCCGCGAACGGTTCCAGCAGCGCCACGGCACGCACTGCATTTCCGTTTTGCAGGTTCGCTTGCGCGTACAGCAGCCCCACGCTGCGCTCTTGCGGAGCCAGTTTGTGTGCCCGGCCCAGAAGCTGCAGCGCATCCGCCGCAGCCCCGGTGGCCGTGGCCAGTTGTCCCGCCCTCAGGAACGCCCGGGCCGCCAGCGTGTTCTTCCCGATCCGTTCCGCAGCTTCCGCCAGCCGGGTCTGCCGCGCAAGGTTGTCGGGCTCGATCTGGGCAATCCGTTCCAGACAGAAGAGCGCATCCTCGTCACGCCCCGCCGTGATGAAAAGCTCCGCAGCGATGCCGTACTGTTCTGCCGCTTCGTCCACCCGGTTCTGTCTTTGCTGCAGGAAGGCGTAGCGCGCGATGCGCTCCGGAGGCTGCTGCGCTGCATTCGAACGCAGAAAGCGGTTGTAGATCGCCAGCGCCTTGGTCTCATCCTTCGGATCAATGAGCAGGTCAAACAGCATTCCGTAATACACCGCTGCGCGCTCCGGCTGTTCGATCCGCGAATACAAATCACCGAGTGCCTGCGTCGCTTCCTGATGCTGCGGCGCTTCATCCAGCACCCCCAGATAGGCCTCGATCGCATCCTCGACACGGTTCTTCTCAAGGAAGCGCTTGGCGCGGTCCAAATGCTTGCTGACGTCTGAGGCCATGCGTTCGAATTGCCTTTGCGGTTTCGAAATACTGCCAAACAGGTGCCGAACTGGTGTTGGTCTGGCACCTATCGGGCGTCCACCGGACGCTCCTTGTAGAAAGATTCCGTGCGCCTGCACGCGTGTGCTGTGCACGCTGCCTTTAGTAACTATATACCCCGCACTAGAGGCCCACCAAAGGCATCGCAAATCCGGTTGCAGTATGCATTAAGGGAACGACGGTCACACATTTCCGATCTGGCACCCGCCGCAACCACGCCACCAGAGCATTTCACAACGCCTGGTGCGCGCGGCCCCGTTGCTCCGCTCCAACTGAGTTCCCAGACTTAAGCATCAGTTTGTGGACTTGTTTGCGCTTCTGCGGGTACTCGGACGTCCGCTGTTTTTGGAAGGAATAGCACAAGCGTTGCTGCCAGCAGCATGGAAATCCCTGCGAAAGCCAGCCCGCCATACAGAGTGCCGGTCCTCTGGCTGATAAACCCGACGACGTAAGGTCCAGCAAAGCCGCCGAGGTTCCCAACCGAATTGATTAACGCGATTCCGCTGGCGGCCGAGAATCCGGTCAAGAATTCGCTGGGCAATGCCCAGAAAGGGCTGAGGGAGCTGCAATAACCGACCGCGAGAAGCGACAGTAGGGTCACGGTCACAAAAGGAGAATGAATCCAGCCCAGCGACAAATATGCCATTCCTCCGACCAATAAGGAGATTGCGAGATGATACCTGCGCTCCATCCGGTGGTCCGAACTGCGGGAAACCACAATCATCCCCACAAGCGCCGCCAGGTAAGGAATCATCACGACGTATCCAACCAGGCTGTTCGAATACTCGTTCGACAAAGACTTCACGAGTTGCGGCATGAAGAAGCCCATGGTGTAGCCACCAATCATCATTCCAAAGTAGATGAAGACCAGATGCCACACTCGCCCGTTTGTCAGTCCCTCCATCACCGAGTGTCGCCACTGTTGTAGTTTGAGTTGCTCTTCGCGCTCCAATTCCACTTGCAGCCATTCCTTTTCCTCACCAGTCAAAAACTTGGCTTCGCTCGGACGGCACGGCAGCACAAAGTAAGTGAGCAGCCCAAGAGCAATAGCCGGAATTCCCTCCAGAATGAAGAGCCACCGCCAGCTTGCCACGCTCAGCCAGTGCACGTGATCTAAAATGAAGCCGGAGATGGGCGCTCCCACAATGCTCGTAACCGCATAGCCGGTCAGGAACAGCGCGAGCGTTCGCGCCTGCTCGCGCTGGCGAATCCAATATGTCAAGTACAGAACGATTCCAGGGTAGTAGCCTGCCTCCGCCAGCCCGAGCAAAAAACGTGCGAGATACAATTGATGCAAGCTCTGCACCAGGCCAGTCAAGGTCGCTACAAGTCCCCAACTCAAAAGGATGCGCGCAATCCAGACGCGCGCCCCGATTTTGTGAAGTATTAAATTGCTCGGCACTTCAAAAAGGAAATAACCGATAAAGAAAATGCCGGCGGCGATTCCATATTGGTGGCCGGTGATCCCCAGCTCTTTGTTCATCGTCAGCGCCGCAAAGCCGATGTTGATCCGGTCGACCATGGCGATGACGTAAAGCAGGAAGAGAAACGGAATCAGGCGGATTTGCAGTTTCCGAATCGTTCTCTGTTCGATGGCTTTTGCCACAGCGCTCGTGCCGTTCGCCAAGTTCGCCTCTTTCCTGAGTCTTTGCCTCGCGAAACGTTTTCTTGTGGATGTCATGAGGCAAGTAGGTCCGCGGTTTCGGGAACTCTATTCTGCGAGCCCAAAACCGTCAAGCAAGACCGAGTTTCCAGCGACGCGAACCAAGCTGACGGAGCATTCGAATTGTGGCAAACTAAGTGTTTACTCGGCACGGTTTTTTTCGCTGCGTGTGGCGAATTGTCCTCAAGAAAAGCGGCTCCTGCCGGTAACCGGATAGCATGGATCCAAAATTCATACGGAATTTCTGCATCATCGCGCACATCGATCACGGCAAATCCACGCTGGCCGACCGCCTGCTCGAAATGACCGGCGCGCTGACGCAGCGCGAAATGCACGAGCAAGTTCTCGATTCCATGGAGCTGGAACGCGAGCGCGGCATCACCATCAAAGCAAAAAGCATCCGCCTCCACTACAAAGCAAAAGATGGAAATACGTATCGCTTGAATTTGATCGACACGCCGGGCCACGTGGATTTTTCCTACGAAGTTTCGCGCGCTCTTTCCGCGTGCGAAGGCGCCCTGCTGGTGGTTGACGCTTCGCAGGGCGTCGAAGCGCAGACCGTCGCCAATGCTTTTCTCGCCGCCGGACATAATCTGACGATTCTGCCGGTGATCAACAAAATTGATTTGCCGGCGGCGCAGCCGGAATTCGTGAAAGAACAAATCGAAACCGTGCTGGCGATTCCGGCGGACGACGCGTTGCTGATCAGCGCGAAGAGCGGGCTCGGCGTGGAAGATGTGCTCGAAGCGATTGTCGCGCGCGTTCCGCCGCCGAAAGGCAGCGCGGAAAATCCGCTGCAGGCATTGATTTTCGATTCGTGGTTCGACATTTATCGCGGCGCCGTGATTCTAGTGCGCGTCACAGAAGGCCGCGTGACGAACCATATGAAAATCAAACTCGTCGCCGGCGATGAAACCTACGAGGTCGAGCAGCTCGGCACTCTCACTCCCAAACCCGTAGCGCTCGAAGAACTCGAAGCTGGCGACGTCGGCTTCATCGTTGCCAACATCAAGCGCGTAGCCGACGCGCGCATGGGCGACACGGTCATCGAAGTCGACCGGCCCGTTCCGGCGCTGCCGGGTTTCGAAGCCATCAAGCCGATGGTTTTCGCCGGATTATTTCCGGTGCTGGCCGACGACTACGAACCGTTGCGTGACGCGCTCGGAAAATTGCAGTTGAACGATGCGTCGTTTTTCTACGAGCCGGAAAATTCCGTGGCGCTCGGCTTCGGCTTCCGCTGCGGCTTCCTTGGCCTGCTGCACATGGAAATCGTGCAAGAGCGGCTGGAGCGCGAGTTCGGGCTCAACCTGATCACCACGGCTCCGAGCGTGCGCTACCGCATCACGCGCGTGACCGGTGAAGTCATCGAGGTGGACAGCCCGGCGAAATTCCCGAGTCCCGGCGAGATCAACAAGATCGAAGAGCCCATCATCAAAGCGATGATCATCACCAACGACGATTCCATCGGTGGAATCCTGAAGCTCTGCCAGGAGAAGCGCGGCACGCAAAAAAAGTTCGAGTACCTGTCGCCGACGCGCGTCATGCTCACATACGAACTGCCGCTGAACGAAATCGTGCTCGATTTCTACGACCGCCTGAAAACTGTTTCACGCGGCTACGCTTCGCTCGACTATCACCTCGCGGGGTACAGCGAGTCCGACCTGGTCAAGCTGGACGTGCTGGTTGGCGGCGAACCAGTTGACGCGCTGGCGCTGATTTGCCACCGCGAATACGCTTACGAGCGCGGCCGCGAACTCGTGACCCGCCTGCGAAAACTGATTCCGCGGCAACTCTTTGAAGTGCCGATCCAGGCGGCCATTGGCAGCCGCGTCATCGCGCGCGAAACGGTGGCGGCGATTCGCAAAAACGTTCTCGCCAAATGCTACGGCGGCGACATCACGCGCAAACGCAAGCTCCTCGAAAAACAAAAAGAAGGCAAGAAGCGCATGAAGCGCGTCGGCCAAGTCGATATCCCGCAGGAAGCCTTTCTCGCAGTTTTGAAAGTTTCTTCCTCCGACGAAGAATAGTTTACAGTGATCGGTGACCCGAGATCGGTCAAACCTCCTTTTTCTTAACTTCCGTTGAGAGTTTGCCACGGTGGAGTTGGAGCCCGACGGAGTCGCCGATTTGGACCTGGGCGGCGTCGCGGAGGACGATGCCATTGGCGTCGGTGGGGATGGCGTAGCCGCGTTCGAGCACTTTCAAGGGGCTGCGTTCTTCGAGCTGCAAAGCAAAGCGAGCGAGGCGCTCGCGCTTGGCGCGGAGTAGACGTTCGGCACGGACACCGAGATCGGCGGAGCGTTTTTCCAGACGCAGACGAAACGCAGCAATTTTCACTCGAAAATCAAAGGAGACGATGCGCAGATGCGCGACGGTGAAGCGCTTGCGCGATTGCTCGAGGCGCGCGCGGAGGCCGAGGGCCAGGCGCGAAGTCATCTCATCGGCGCGCTGGCGCTGCAGGCGGAGCAGATCGAGCGGGCGGCGAAAACCAGGGCGCGCGGAAAGCTCATGGACACGACGGCTGAGGACTAGGATGCGATAGCGCAGTTGTTCCGCGAGAGCGCCGCGCAGGTCGGCGATGTGCTTATCGAACTCGCGCCGCGTTTGCACGACGAGTTCGGCAGCAGCCGAAGGCGTGGAGGCACGAACGTCGGCGACGAAATCGGCGATGGTGAAGTCAGTTTCGTGGCCGATGCCGGAAATGACGGGAATTCCGGAGGCGGCGATGGCGCGTGCGACGGCTTCTTCATTGAAGGCCCACAAGTCTTCGAGCGAACCGCCGCCGCGCGCGAGGATGAGCACGTCCACGATTTTTTTGGCGTTGAAAAATTTCAGCGCTTTGACGACTTCTTCGGCGGCGCCTTCTCCCTGCACGCGCACGGGATAGAGCGTGAGATGAATATTCGGGAAGCGGCGCGTGAGGATGCGCACAACGTCGCGGACGGCGGCGCCGCGCGGCGAAGTAACTAAGCCGATGCGACTGGGGAGAAGCGGCAACGGTTTTTTGCGCCCGGGATCGAAGAGGCCTTCGGCTTCGAGGCGCTTTTTCAATTGCTCGAAGGCAAGCTGGAGCGCGCCGAGACCAATGGGCTCGATTTTCTCGACATAAATCTGATATTCGCCGCGCTGTTCGTAAACGCTGATGGTGCCGCGCACGGTGACTTGGAGGCCATCTTCGGGGCGGAACTTGATGCCGCGCTGCTGCTGCTTGAAAAAGACGCAGCGGACTTGGGCGCGGTCGTCTTTGAGGGTGAAGTAGATGTGGCCAGATTGGGCTTCGCGGCAGTTGGAGATTTCGCCCTGCACGAAGATGTCGGTGAAGTTTTTGGCGAGCAGGTCGCGGATCCGGGCCGTGAGATCGCTGACGGTGAGGACCTGGCGGGTGGGCTGGAGATTGAAGGTAAGTTGGCTCATAGGCAGTGATTCGTGACTGGGGACTGGCGAATCGCGCGACAGTCGGGTGATACCCCCTCCCCCTGTTTTTTTGTAAGTGTTGATTCTAAATGAAGATAAAGTGCTTTGTTTTGATACACTTTGCAAATATTGATTCTAAAGAAGATAGAGCGAGTGGATAGCGGGCAGTGGATGGAGGGGAAAGGGGTACCCTTCCGTTGCGATGAAAAGAGTGCGGAACCAATTGATTTCAAAGGGGTTGCGAGTGCGCCGTTAGCCCAAAGAGTGTGGAACCGTATGAAGGGAAAGGAGATGAATGCGGTACCAAGTAAAGCGCGTGGACGAGAAGCGTGGGTTGGATGGATTGGTCCTGAAGGGGAGAAAAGAACGGAACGGCGAGGGCGCATAAGTGGGCTGGCACTAGAGGACCGTGCCGAAGCAACACCCCTATTATAGCACTTTATTGCTAATTGTCAAGTAATAGTTCCAGCTAGTTAATAAGTTGTTGAGGTTCAGTGAGATAGCGAAAGCAAGCTGGCTTAGCAAGTTTGCTGTGAGGCGCGCAACGTTCAATCGGCGGCGCGAGTGCACGAAGCGTCAGGAAGGCCACGGCGGCCCGGCGATGGGGAAGCCTTTGCGCTCCGGGAAGTTACACAGTAATTGACATTGCTGTGCTGCGGCTCCTAAGATGCCAGCCAAGAATTACAACCTTCTGCCATGATCGGCCAAACCATCTCGCACTATCGCATCGTGGAAAAGCTCGGCGGGGGCGGTATGGGTGTGGTCTTTAAGGCGGAAGACACCAAGCTGCGTCGCTCCGTGGCGCTTAAGTTCCTGCCGGAAGGGTCGGCCAAAGATCATCAGGCCCTGGAGCGCTTCCGGCGCGAAGCGGAGACCGCTTCCGCGCTCAATCACCCCAATATCTGCACCATTCATGACATCGACGAGTTCGACGGACAACCCTTCATTGCCATGGAGTTGCTGGAAGGGCATACGCTCCGGACTCTCATCGAAAATAAGCCGCTCAAGATCGAGACGCTGCTCGAGCTCGCCATCCAGATTTCGGATGCCTTGGACGCCGCGCACTCCAACGGAATCGTGCACCGCGACATCAAGCCCGCGAATATCTTTGTGACCCAGCGCGGCCAGGCCAAGATTCTGGATTTCGGCTTGGCCAAGCTGGTGCCAGGAAGAGGTCTTGCGGTAGGGGTTGCTGGTGTCTCAAGCGCGCCGACGGCCACGATCGAAGAGTTGCTAACCAGCCCAGGAGTGGCCATGGGCACGGTGGCCTATATGTCGCCGGAGCAGGCGCGGGGTGAGGAACTCGACGCCCGCACCGACCTGTTCAGCTTCGGCGCGGTGCTCTACGAGATGGCTACGGGCCGGCAAGCCTTTTCAGGCTCGACATCCGCGGTTGTTTTCAACGCCATCCTGAGCCAGGCACCCACGCCCGCCTTCCGGGTGAATCCTGATCTTCCGCCCAAGCTCGAGGAAATCATCAATCGCGCCATGGAGAAAGACCGCGACCTGCGCTACCAAAGCGCCTCCGATCTGCGGTCCGAACTGAAGCGACTGAGGCGCGACACGAGCTCAGGGACCCCCACGGCCGTGGCACCAGCCTCCGGCAGGGTGCCTCTCGCCACGGGAGATGGCGGAGCCCGCACAACAGTCGCAGCAATAACAGATAACTCGAGCGACCGGGCTCTAGCCGTTCATCTCGCCCAACGACACAGGAAAGCTTTGCTCGGCGGGCTGGCTGCCGTCGCCGCGGCCGGCACAGCTCTCGTCTACTGGCTTGTGCCTCCCTTGCCTTCGCCCAAAGTCTCGGGGTATGCACAAATCACTCACGATGCCCGCCCCAAGTTTCTGATGGGGACGGATGGCTCGCGCCTCTACTTGCAAGAGCAAGCCCAGGGCTTCAGTTTTCCCATCGCTCAGGTATCGGCTGCTGGAGGACAAGTTGCGCCCATTCCGGTCTCGCCACCTACCCTGATTGTTTTGAATGTTTCCCCGGACGGCTCGGACCTCCTCGTGGCGGACAGGCCTGGCACCGTGGCGGAAGGGCCGCTCTCGGCTTTACCGGTCCTAGGCGGGTCGCCGCGCCGATTGGCGGATACCGCCGGTCACGATGGAGCGTGGTCCCCGGATGGGAAGAAGCTCGTTTACGCCAAGGGAAACGATCTCCACCTTGCTGGCGGTGACGGGACGGAGTCTCATAGGCTTGCTTCCTTATCGGGCCGTGCATGGGGGACTGCATGGTCTCCCGACGGAAGCCTGATACGCTTCGCGGTGCTGGATCCCAAGACGCGAGTCAGCTCACTCTGGCAGGTTTTGGCCGACGGCACGAACCTCCACCCGCTGCTCGCTGGCTGGCGTCAATCCACTCGCAGGAGTGATATTTCTGGTTTAAGTGGGGAATGCTGCGGCCGGTGGACGCCCGACGGGAAGTATTTCGTTTTCGACTCCGGTGGTCAACTCTGGGCTTTGCGCGAGAAGGACAGTCTTCTGCGCAAGGTCAGCCGCGAGCCCATGCAGTTAACTTCAGGAGCAATCAACTACGGATTTCCAATTCCCAGCAAAGATGGAAGAAAGCTCTTCGCGGTAGCGGGCCTGGTGCGCGGAGAACTCGTGCGCTACAACGGCAAGTCCAAGGCCATCGAGCCTTTTCTTTCGGGAATCTCAGCCCAGGACATGGCCTTCTCGAAGGACGGCCAATGGGTAGCCTACGTTTCGTATCCCGAGGGGACACTCTGGCGAAGCAAGGCAGACGGGAGTGACCGGCTTCAGCTCAGCTTTCCGCCGCTTTATGCCATGCTGCCTCGTTGGTCGCCGGATGGAAAACAGCTTGTCTTCTTTGACTATCAGACCGGCAAGCCGACGCGCATCTATCTTGTTTCGGCCGATGGTGGCACACCTCAGGCGATGATGCCCGGCGGCCCTCAATCTCAGGCCGATCCGACCTGGTCTCCGGATGGCAATTCTGTAGCCTTTGGAGGGGTGTTCTCCGCGCTGGATGGCATTCACATCCTTGATCTGAAGACGCGCCAAATCTCTACGCTCCCCGGCTCCGACAAACTGTTTTCTCCCCGTTGGTCGCCGGATGGGCGGTATATGGTAGGGATGCCGACCGATTCGCTGGGCTTGAGGCTGTTCGACTTCAAAACCGAGAAGTGGGCGGTGCTGAGCAACACGGCGGCGGGGTATCCTGGTTGGTCTCAGGACGGGAAGTATGTTTATTTCCTGCAGCAAGAGCCGGATGTAGGAGTGTTTCGGGTAGGAATCCGTGACCGAAAGGTGGAGCAAGTGGTCAGTGTGAAGGGGTTCCAGTTGACGGGTTACTGGGGCATGTGGCTCGGCCTTGCGCCAGATGATTCGCCGTTATTGCTCAAAGATACTGGAAGCCAGGAAATCGTCGCCCTCGAATGGGACGCGCCGTAATTGACAGTCCAGTTTCCCACTCGCACCTTTAGGGTCTGCGCGCGGATCTGAGAGGTAAACATGGCCGCCACAGCTCAGGAGACCTACGCAACACCAGCCGCAGAGAAACGCGGGCAGCTCGAGGGCAGAGGGGAACTGAAGCGCTACATGTCGCTCGATGCATACCGCGGCTTCATCATGCTGATCCTCGCTTCGGAAGGGTTTGGCTTCTCCGCGCTGCAGAACGATCCGACCTGGGGCCGTATTGCGAACTGGTTTCATCACGTGCCTTGGGAGGGCGGCGTTTTCTGGGACATGATTCAGCCAGCCTTCATGTTCATGGTGGGAGTGGCCATGCCGTTTGCGCTGGCGCGGCGCAAGGAACTGGGCGCGACCGAGAGCGATAACTTTCGCCACGTCCTGGGGCGATCGCTGCGGCTGATCCTTCTCAGCCAAATCATTATTTGGGTCGAGGCGGGCCGCATCAAGCCGCAGCTCATCAACGTGCTGTCACAGATCGCGTTTACGTATTTTCTGACCTACTTGATTTTGAAGTGGCGCTGGCGCTATCAGGTGATTGCCGCCGCGGTTCTACTGGCTGGGTGGACGGCGCTACTCTTCGCGTTTCCCGGCCCTGACGGGCCATTTTCGAAAAGAAATCATATCGGGTTGGTCGTTGACCGAATGATTTTTCACTACGATTACGACCCGGCCTACTCCACGTTGAATTTCCTGGCGAGTACCGTGTGGACACTCAGCGGGGCGTGGGCGGGACGCTTGCTGATGCAGCAGGAATCGCACGGAAGCAATTTGAAGAGGCTGACCGGCGGCATGATCCTGTCGTTTGCGTTAGCGTTTGCGTTGCGTCCCTGGATTCCCTTCATCAAGCAACCGTGTACCGCATCGTTCATTTTATATAGCCTTGGGTGGGTGCTGTTTATGCTGATCGGCTTCTACGCGGTGATTGAAGTGTGGGGATACCGAAAATGGAGCTTTCCTCTGGTCGTGGTGGGAATGAATTCGATTTTCATCTACTTCGTGAGCGAGACCCTGCGCGAATGGCTGGACCATGCGGTTGGCGTGTTCACATTCCAATATAGTTTCATTGGAAAGCTGGCCCCGGTCGCGCAGGGGATTACGGTGCTGCTGGTGATGTGGTACCTGTGCTATTGGCTGTATGCCCGCCGAATTTTTCTCAAGCTTTAGGCTGTGGCTTACATGGGGGAGGCGTCCGCCTCGAAGAGGGACCGCTTCGTAGTTAGGCGACTGAGATTGGGGCTGAGGCTCAGGCGCTGGACGCATACTTGAAGAGAAGCACAGCGGCAATGGAGCAGATGCTTGAGGAGCGCTTTGAGACGGAGGGAGCGCTGGATGGTGTTCTCGACTTCGGCGATTTTGCGATGCGCGAGTTTTTTCCAGCGAGAGCCAACCGGGGCATCGTCGCGGAGACCGTTGAGAAAGAGCTTGATCTCGCCGAGGGTAAAGCCCATTTTGCTGGCGAAACGGATGAGCAGGACGCGGTGAAGGGCGTCACTTGCGTAACGGCGCTGGCCACTCGTGCGTTGGGGCGGGGCGAGGAGGCCGATTTTTTCGTAATAGCGGATGGCGGAAGCATTTAGGCCCGAGCGAGTGGCGAGTTCTCCGATTTTCATGTTTCCTCCCTGGTTCGTAGGATGAGTTCGCGTCTCTCGTAGTGGCTAGTCGTACTGAGCAGTTGAGATCCTTCGCTGCGCTCAGGATGACAGCCGGGACACTAAAACTCTTAGCAATCTTGCCATCTGGGGCGCAGCATGCTGCGCCCCTACAAAGAAGACGCGCGAGGATTTCGCCTCCGAAAGAGCGCTTGACTTAAAGCTGACTTTAACTTTTAGCATTTGAGGATGGGACGTGGCAAATCCTATTTGGAGGAAAGCAATGATGAACAAGGAAGAGCGGTTTGCAGGAAAGAGCAAGCGGAAGGCGGCGGTTGCGACGCTGGCGGTATTCCTTGGGGGCGGCGCGGCAGCGGGCCTGGCGGCGCAAGGCGTCCCGGCAGCAGGAAACGGAGAAAAGCAGATGACGACAACGCAGAGCAAGTTCTATTGCAACAGTAAGGCGCTGACGCCGGAGGAGCGCATACAGCACAAGCAATTGAGCGACAAATTGATGGCGGCCCGAAAGGAAATTGTCGAGACAACGAAGGGATATGAATTTCAATTCAGCCCGAAGAGCATTTCCCTTGCGGAATTGGCGGAGTGGGTCGTGGCAGAGAGCAAGTGCTGCCCGTTCTTTGATTTTCATATTGATCTGGAAAACGAAGGGAAGCTGCTGTGTTTGCGATTGACGGGAGAGGAAGGCATCAAGCAGTTCATTCGCGCGGAATTTGCAATGCAGTGAGACGCTGGCTGCGGGGAGAAAACCAATTGGCCGGCATCCCGATTGCACCTTGAGGCCGGCCTTAGCCCCGCATGCTGAAATTATTTTTGACCACCAGGCTCCTTGACGGCAAATTCCTTTGGAAGAGGATTGCCAGCACGCTCCTCGTCCCACAAAATGCTCACGATCCACCAGCGGTTGCCGTCATAGAGCAACTGAATGCTGTTGATGCCGCGAGCGAAGGGCGTCTCTCCGGCAGCGTGCCAGGATTCATAGCTGCTAAAAACCTGAGAGACGTTTCCAAAGGATTGAACGCGACTCACGATGGGGCTCTCGAAGAAGGAGTGTTGCGCGAAGTAATCGCCAGCCAGCCGGACGTAATCTTCGACACTCATGGGGTGGATTCGAACAACACCATCCCCGCCTTTGGCCGCGGAGGTTAGGTGTGCCTGAGGGAGGAACAGCGAACGGAAGCGATTCCAATCGCGTTCACCGGCAGGACCAGAGATGACACCGTACAGCGCGGCCATGATGCTATCGATGGACTTCACATCCTCGGGGCCAGGAGGCGGAACCTTCGCAGAGAGATCGGGAGCAGCTTGTGGGGGCGCTTGATGCTGGTTTGCGGCAGGTTTTTCAGGGGTTTGAGCTGCGATAGGAAGAGAGAGGGCAAGGATTGCGGGTAACGCTAAAAGAGTGCGTCTCATTGGGATGTTCTCCATTGGGAACTGGAATCGTGAATGGCCGGTTATCGGACATCGAGACTATATACCAGCAGCGCGGTCAATGCGCTCGGATAGATACGGATCAGCGGCGGAAGTGGGAGAAGAGCCAGAGAAGCAGACTCAGGCCGATACTGAGGAGCAAGCAGGTCACGATGGGAAAGTAAAAGGTGGTGTGTTCGCCGCGATGCACGATGTCGCCGGGGAGGCGGCCGAGGCGGAAGGGGAGCTTGGCACCGAAGTAGAGAACGGCGCCAATGAGGACCAGGAGAGCGCCGAGGAAAAAGAGCGTGCGGCCGAGTTCGCGAAGTGGGTCCACGCAGGAGATTGTAGCGATAGAAGAGGAAGCAGTGAAGTAGGGAGCCAAGGAGGCCAGTAGAATTGGGCGCGGCGGCGGATCAGATCAGTTCAACGGTGGAAAAAAAGTAGCTGATTTCGAAGGCGGCAGTTTCCGGGCCGTCAGAGCCGTGCGTGCAGTTCATCTGGATGCTCGTGCCCAGGTCGCGGCGAATGGTGCCAGGCGCGGCCTTCTTGGGGTCGGTTGCGCCCATGGCGTCGCGCCATTTGGAGATGGCGTTTTCGGCTTCGAGGACCATGGCGAAGATTTTGCCAGAACTCATGAAGTCGATGAGCTCGCCAAAGAAGGGACGCTCTTTGTGGACGGCGTAGAAGCCGGTGGCTTCCTCTTTGGTCAGGCGCATGGATTTGATGGCGAGGATTTTGAAGCCGGCCTTGTGGATACGAGAAAGAATCTCGCCTTGAAGATTGCGACCGACGGCGTCGGGCTTGAGGATTGCGAAGGTACGCTCGAGAGCCACGAAAGAATCCTCCAGAACCTTGAATCGAAGATGTTGTGCTGAAGCCCGACGCTACAAAATCGGAAAACCTTCAGGCTCGAGAGCCAGACCCACAGTTTCCCTCATTTTAGGGCCGTGGCAACGGTGGAGCCGAGGTCCGCTGGAGTTTCGACGCAGCGGATGCCGGCGGCAGCCATGGCGGCGTACTTATCCTTGGCCGTGCCCTGGCCACCACTGATGATAGCGCCGGCGTGGCCCATGCGGCGTCCCGGCGGCGCAGTCTGGCCGGCGATAAAACCGACGACGGGCTTCTTCACGTTGGCCTTGATCCATTCCGAGGCTTTTTCTTCGGCGTTGCCGCCAATTTCACCGATCAAGATTATGGCGTGCGTGTCGGGATCGTCGTTGAAAAGTTTAATAGCATCGAGGAAGGGCGTGCCGATGATGGGATCGCCACCGATGCCAATGCAGGTGGACTGGCCGATGCCGAGGCGCGTCAATTGATCGACGGCCTCGTAGGTCAGCGTGCCGCTGCGGCTGACGACGCCGACATTTCCCTGCTTGTGAATGCGGCCGGGCATGATGCCAATTTTGCATTTGCCGGGAGAAATGATGCCCGGACAGTTGGGCCCGATGAGGCGCGTTTTCTGGAAATCCACGACCGATGCCACGCGGACCATGTCCATCACGGGAATGCCCTCGGTGATGCAAACGATGAGGGGAATGGCGGCGTCGGCAGCTTCGAGAATGGCATCGGCGGCATACGGAGGCGGAACAAAAATGACAGAGGCGTTTGCGCCGGTGGCTTTGGCAGCGTCGGCGACGGTGTTGAAGACAGGCCGTTCGAGATGCTTGGTGCCGCCTTTGCCGGGCGTGACACCGCCAACAACGTTGGTGCCATACTCGATCATTTGTTGAGCGTGGAACGTGCCTTCGCGGCCGGTGAAACCTTGGACGATGAGGCGCGTTTTTTCGTTGACCAGAACACTCATCGGGCGCCCCCGGCGAGGGCTACGACTTTTTGGGCGCCGTCTTTCATGTCCTTGGCAATGGTGAAATTCAAGCCGCTGTCGCGGAGAATCTGCTGGCCAACTTCCACGTTCGTGCCTTCCATGCGGACGACGATGGGAACTTTCAGGTGAAGGTCTTTTGCGGCGGCCACTACGCCCGTGGCGAGGACATCGCAGCGGAGAATGCCGCCGAAAATATTGATGAACACGGCCTTCACGGCAGGATCGTTCATAAGAATGCGAAAAGCGTTTTTGACCTGTTCGGCGGAGGCGCCGCCGCCGACGTCGAGGAAGTTCGCGGGTGAGCCACCGGCATACTTAATGATGTCCATGGTGGCCATGGCGAGGCCCGCACCGTTGACCATACAAGCGACGCTGCCATCGAGCTTGATGTAGTTGAGGCCGTACTTGGAGGCTTCGACTTCGAGAGGATCTTCTTCGTCAAGGTCGCGCAGCTCGCGGAGTTCCTTGTGGCGGAAGAGCGCGTTGTCATCGAAGGTCATCTTGGCATCGAGGGCGACGAGTTTGCCGTCACCGGTCAGGACGCAGGGATTGATTTCGAGAAGTGAAGCATCGGTGTCGGTGAAGGCGCGGTAGAGAGCTTGCAGAAAGGGAGTGGCATAGTTCATCACTTCGATGGGTAGGCCGAGTCCGAAAGCGATCTTACGAGCTTGATAGGCCTGCAAACCGACCGCGGGATGAATGGTTTCGCGCAAAATTGCCGCGGGATTTTCTTTGGCGACTTCTTCAATTTCCATGCCGCCCGCGGTGCTGGCCATGAACACGACGCGGCTGGAGGCGCGATCCACCAAGAGTCCAAGATAGAGTTCGCGTTTGATGTCCAGGCCCTCTTCGATGAGCAGGCGCTTGACGATGCGGCCAGCAGGACCCGTCTGCGGCGTGACGAGCTTCATGCCGAGAATATGGCCGGCGATGTCTGCAGCTTCGTCGGCCGAACGCGCCAGCTTGACGCCACCGGCTTTGCCCCGTCCGCCTGCATGAATTTGGGCTTTGACGACGCAGATATGGGATTTCAGACGCTGGGCGGCTTCGCGGGCTTCTTCCTTGGTAAAAGCGACTTCGCCGCGGGGGGTGGTGACGCCGTAACGAGCGAGAATTGCTTTGGCCTGGTACTCATGAATCTTCATCGAGGTTTCGTTTTTCCGCTTGGGCCTGAAACAGTCAGCCAGTGTTAGAATTTTGACGTCATTCGAAACATAAAAGTGTACTCGGAACCAGAAATGGGGGCAAGGACGCAACGAATTGCGAATGAGAATTAAGAAAAAAAGCGAGTTGTTATTGCTGCGCCAGCACCACGAGACGGCCGCCACGCGATGAGCCTGCCTTTGATTGGACATGCGGAAACGGGGCACATCCTCACGCGGAGCGAAGCCGAGGAGTTGATGGAAGAACTGCTCTCGGGACGCGTGGGAACGCCGGAGATCGTGCGCTTGCTGACAGCGCTGAACCAGCGATCTGTTCAAGTACAGGAACTGGCAGGCTTTGCAAAGGTGATGCGGCGGCATGCCACGCAAGTGTTCGCGGAAGGCGAAACGCGCCCCGCGAACATGGTGGATACATGCGGAACGGGTGGAGATGGTTCGGGGACGTTTAATATCTCGACGGCGGCGGCACTTGTCGCGGCGGCCGCTGGCGCGCGGGTGGCAAAGCATGGGAACCGCGCGGCAAGTTCGCAGAGCGGTTCAGCGGACGTGCTGGAAGCGCTGGGGGTGCGGATCGATTTGCCATTCGAACGATACGGACACGCGATTCGGGAAATCGGAATTGGCTTCTTGTTTGCGCAAGCGGCGCATACGGCGACACGCCATGCGACTCCTGCGCGGAAACAGATTGGCGTTCGAACGGTATTCAATCTCTTGGGACCACTGACGAATCCCGCGGGCGCGCAGGCGCAGGTTCTCGGTGTTTTCTCGGCGGATGTGGTTGATCTTATGGCGGCAACGCTCGCTGAACTTGGAGTGGAGCATGCGTTCGTCGTGCATGGCGCAGGCGGGCTAGATGAGATTTCGCTTGCAGGCGAGACGATGATTGCAGAGGTACGCGCTGGAACCGTGCGAAGATTTGCGGTGACTCCGGAAGAGTTCGGCGTGGCGCGGGCCCCGCTAGAGGCGATTCGAGGCGGAACGGCCGCTGAAAATGCCGCGCTCATCCGCCGCGTCCTGGGCGGAGAAGCCGGGCCTGCGCGCGATATTGTGGTGATCAATGCAGCGGCAGCACTGGTGGCCGCGAGCTCGACCGCAAATTTCCGGGAAGCGGCCGCAATTGCAAGCTCCGCCATCTCGTCGGGGGCCGCTAGCGAGAAGCTGGCGAGGCTCAGGACATTCACGAATGCGGATTAATCGCACATGGGAAGTTCCGGGAGGAACACTTTGAAGCACATCGTGATGGCATTGGTGGCTGTCCTTTTGCCGTGCGCAGCAAGGGGACAGAAAGCCGCTCCGTCGGCGCCAGCGCAGGTCGCGCAGGAGGTGCGCAACTACCGAATGGAGAATGAGGACCGCATCGTGCGGGAGTTATGCGAATTTCTGGCAATTCCCAATGTCGCGAGCGACACTGCCAACATTCAGAAGAATGCGGCGCATCTGGTGGAGATGCTGGAGGCGCGGGGGATTGAGACGCACTTGCTGCCGGTCACCGGACGCGGGCCGGTAGTTTTCGGGAAGCTGATTACGCCGGAAGCGAGGCGCACAGTGATTTTTTATGCGCATTATGACGGGCAGCCGGTGGATCCTGCGGCGTGGACGGATGGTGCGCCGTTTGAACCGGCGCTACGCGATGCGGTCATCGAGGCGGGCGGAAAGCGAATTCCCTTCCCGGCCAATAGCGCTGGACACCGCAGCATATATAACGATGACTGGCGGATTTACGCGCGGTCGGCTTCGGATGACAAGTCGCCCATTGTGGCGCTACTGGCAGCGCTGGATGCTTTGCGCGCCAGGAAAATCTCTCTCGCACTGAATCTGAAAGTCATTTTGGAAGGCGAAGAAGAAGCGGGCTCAGCGAATCTCCAGCGCACGCTGGAACTTCACAAGAATCTCCTCGGCGCGGACCTACTCATCACGGCTGACGGGCCGGTCCATCAGAGCGGGCGGCCGCTGGTTTTCTTTGGAAACCGCGGAGACATCGGAATTGAAGTGACCGTGTACGGTCCGGTGCGCGCGCTACACAGCGGGCATTACGGGAATTGGGCGCCAAACCCGGCGATGGCATTGTCGCGGCTACTTGCATCGATGAAGAATGAGGATGGGCGTGTGCTGATCGACGGGTATTACGACGACGCCAAGCCGCTGGGCGAAGCGGAGAAAAAGGCGCTCGCGGAAATGCCGGAGAACGACGCGGATCTTGAACGCGAGCTGGGCATTGCGAAGCCGGAGGGCGGCGGGAAGAAACTGGTGGAATTGATTATGGAGCCTTCGTTGAATGCCCGCGGATTGCGCAGCGCATACGTGGGCGCCCAAGCCCAGAATGTGGTGCCCGACCGGGCGGAGGCCTCGCTCGACGCGCGGTTGGTGAGAGGGGAGGATCCGCAAAAGAAGTTCAATCAGATCGCGGCATTTATCCGCAGGCAGGGCTACTACACGATCGACCACGAGCCGACAATGGAGGAGCGGAGGTCGCACGAGCGAATCGCGAAAGTCATTTATGAGGGCGGATATCGTGCCTCGCGCACGCCGATGGATTTGCCAGTTTCCAAGGCGTTGGTGCGAGTCGTTCAGGACGCGACGGGCGGAACCGCTGTAATCGCGCCGACGCTGGGCGGTAGCGTGCCCATGTACATCTTCGAAGACCTGGGGCTGCCGTGGATCGGCGTGCCCATCGTGAATTACGACAATCATCAGCACAGCTCGGATGAGAATTTGCGGCTGGGACATTTCTGGCGGGGGATGGAGATTTACGGCGCGATTCTCGCGGACCTGAATTGGTGAAAAAGTCTGCCGACAAGGGCATGCACCCTGCCAAGATGGGCCGCAGCGTGCTGCGCCCCTACAAGTAGAGGAAATTCTTGAGGAGTTGCTTGCCGGAATCGGTGAGGACGGATTCGGGATGGAACTGCACGCCTTCGATTTTGTGGCGGCGGTGGCGGAGGCCCATGATGACGCCGTCGTCGGTTTCCGCAGTGATGGTCAGCTCGCGCGGCAAGGATTTTCTCTCGACGATAAGGGAGTGGTAGCGCGTTGCGGTGAAAGGATCGGGCAGCTTACGAAAAATGTTCTTGTGGTCGTGATGAATCTGGCTGGTTTTGCCGTGGAAAAGCTTCGGCGCGCGGACGATTTTCCCGCCGAACGCGGCGCCGATAGCCTGGTGGCCGAGGCAAACACCTAAGATTGGAAATTTTCCGGCGAGGCGCTCGATGAGCTCGACGGAGATTCCCGCTTCCTGGGGCGTGCAGGGGCCGGGAGAAATCACGATACGCTCGGGCTTGCGGCGGGCGATTTCTTCGACAGTAATTTTGTCGTTGCGGTGGACTTCCACCGTGCAACCTAGTTCGCCGAGATACTGCGCGAGGTTGTAGGTGAACGAATCGTAGTTGTCCAGCAACAGAATCATCGAGACTTCCTTGGTCGACTCCCTCGCTGCGCGGATTCCAGCGCGGTCAGCAGCGCTTTCGACTTGTTGACACTCTCCTGATATTCGCCCCCCGGCGTCGAATCCGCAACTATCCCGCCGCCTGCCTGCACGTAGGCCACGCCATTTTTGACAACCATAGTACGAAGCGCGATGCAGGAATCGAGGTTGCCCGCGAAGTCGAGGTAGAGAATGCCGCCGGCGTAGATGCCGCGGCGAGTGCGCTCCAGCTCTTCAATGATTTCCATGGCGCGCACTTTGG
>QHYN01000210.1 GCA_003224145.1 Acidobacteriota bacterium | reverse complement strand
CGCAGACAATAAAAGCACAGGCCGCGCTCGCGCGCATGAATGGCTTCGCGCCGGCTGCTCACCTGCAGGAAATCCATGTCCTCGAGGCTGGCGCTGCCTGGCCGGCGGGCGAGGCAGGAGGGCACAGCGCCCTCGTGCGGCGCGGCGTGTACCTCGTCAGGCAAAAGGACTTCGACCAGGTGGCCAGCCAGGGTACGGTCGACCAAGCGCAGAGCGCCCTTGGCAGCGAGACTGCGCACAGCGTGGCGAGCGGGCTGGTCCGAGAGGCGAACGCTACGGGCGAGCCAAACGATCGAAAAACGGAGTTGGCGCTTGCCTTCGAGGCGGCTGTGGCGCAGGAGATGGGCGTAGACCACGCGCTCGGTAAGATTGAGGCCCAGGCGCGACACGAGAACATCTTCGAGTTGTTTCCAGACGAGTGCAGCATCGGGCTTCTTGTTTGTCATGGTTTGGGGTCCAGAAAGAGAAGTTGATGGTTGAGAGTTGATAGCTAACAGAGAAAGAAAAAGACAAGGCTTAACACAGAGAACACAGAGGCCAGAGCACGGAGAGCACGGAGAAAAAACGCCGCCTCCAAGCTCAGGTAAATAGGGATGCCCTGCGGGCAAGCAGAAGGCACGGCACGACGGGAAACAAAAAAAGCCGGCAAGATGCCGGCGCTACAAAAGAAAAGCCCCGGCCAAAGGTCGGGGCACAGTTTCCTACAAGGAGAAGTATACCAGACCCGTAATCCCCTTGTCAAGACCAAAATCAGGGACCGGCCCCACGCCATTAAATTCTTCTTGCTTTTCTATTTACTTCTAGGTACCGTACCACATATTCTACTGAGGGCCCGACCTGAGATTGCCTTTGCGGAGATTCCAGCCGTTCTTGCGAAGGGAGGTACATGGTCCATGGTCATGAAATCGGGGGAACGTTGGCATTGTACCCATCCAGCATGCCGTTGCGCCGTTCTGGTTGAAAACACCGGTGAAATTGAGGGACAAAGTCCCCGCTGTGCCTGCGGCAGCGTCATGAAAAAGCTATATTCTCCGCCCGTCTTCCAATACCTCGATTTTCTTCGTTTCCCTGAGCCGATGCTCGCTCGCCGGGATTCCAAGGAGTGAGCCATGCGCGGCACAGTTCTGCACCGCCTTCCGAAGGTGCATTCGCCTAAGCCTTTGGTCGTGCGTGCGGGGCTCGGCCGCACCTTTGGCAGCCTCATCGGCTTCCTGGTTCTTCTCTTTCTCTCGTGGGGAATCTATCTTCTCGCCGACGCTTTCGCTCATCCGGTTGACGCACAAGCTGCCGCTTTGATTGTGGCGGCATTTGCAATCTCTCTTGCGGTGCTACTGCTTTTCTATCTCTTTAAGCCGCGGAGAGTCGCCAGAATGGACCAACGCCAGCCCCCGGAGGATTCTGCAACCCCCACGGCCGAACCGCTTTCCCGTGCGCCTTCGGTGACTGCCTGCCGGGAGGATTTGCGCAAGGATCAAGCCTATCAGCGCGTCTATGTGGACCACTCCCGCATCCGGCCCTGATTTCCCAATGCCCTTGTCCATTCAAGCGCGCGGAATCGCAGGGAAATAGCGCTCTTCGAGAATCATGCGGTGGTGTATCTGATGTCCGGCTGTGACGAAGCCCAATGCGCGCACCGTCACCTCCTTCTGGCTGGCTATGCCGCGTCTCGACCATGCTTCTTCATCGAATGACCGAAAGAGCGCAATGCTTGCGCTGCGCACCGCACCAAACTCTTCCGCAAGATCCGCCAGCGTCCGTGCCGCAAACCCTCCATTCCTCACGAAGTCGTCCTGCTCGAATCCTGGCAGTGGCGTCATGTCGCCCCTTCCGATTCGCAGCGCCCGGTACGCGAAAATGCGCTCGGTATCCGTGATGTGTCCGAGGACTTCCTTTACCGTCCATTTTCCCGCAGCGTACCGGAAGCTTCCGTCTCGTTCGCTTCGCCCAGCGAATAGGTGCAGCATCTGCAGCCGCTGTGCTTCGAGCACGCTGAGGATATCGGTCCCGGGAACTTTTGAAATGTAGTTTGCATAAGACTCCGCGTATTCCCCTGCTTCGGGCCTTTTCATGGAAGCTCTCCTCATGGAATGCTGGAATTATACCGCTGTACAGAACGCGGACGCAGTCAGCAATTTGGTAATAGGATTTTACTGCTTGCTGCTGAATCTCTGCTTCTTGTTTTGCTCCGCTTATTGCAAGATAACGCCTGTCCATGAATATCTCCAATCGCAAGACCATGCGCGTGGCCTTCCAGGGCGAACCCGGTGCTTTCAGCGAAGCCGCCGCGATTCAGCTTCTCGGCGACGCGATCACAACCGTGCCTCGCGCTACATTTGACGCCGCCTTCCGTGCCATTGGTGAAGGTGCTGCAGCCGCTGTTCTCGCTCCCGTGGAGAATTCACTGGCGGGATCGGTTGTGCGGGTGTTTGACCTGCTCTTGGAAAGCCGGCTCGCGATCGTTGCCGAGACGATTCTGCCAATTGAAATGCAACTGATCGCCCTCCCCGGTGCTTCGCTCGGGGACATCCGCTCGGTGGCCTCGCACCCTATGGCCCTGGCACAATGTGAACGGTTTTTTGCCGCGCATCCTCAATGGAAGCGCGTTCCTGCCGAGGACACCGCCGGCAGCGTGCGCGAAGTGCTTTCTCGCGAAGATAAATCCTGCGCCGCCATCGCTGGACGCCGCGCCGCCGAACATTATCACGGCGTCATCCTTGCCGAAGAGATCCAGGACAATGCGGAAAATTTCACGCGTTTCGTTCTTCTTGTCCCGGAAGAAGAGGCCGCCGCGTGGCTCTCCGCGGAGGCCCGCAAAACCTCGCTCGCCATGCGTCTCGCTCACCGCCCGGGCGCGCTCCTTGCCTCGCTCGCACCTTTTGCGAAACAAGGTGTGAATCTTCTAAAGATCGAAAGCCGGCCGATCCACGGCCGCCCCTGGGAATATCAATTCTTCATTGATGTCGAGGCCAACGACATCGCTTGTCTGGATCAAGCGCTTGCCGAAGTCCGCAATGCCACGAGCGAGCTCCGCGTCCTCGGGCGCTACGTCGCTGCCTCTCGCTGAATGTTGGGTACCTCAGAATTCACCGGAGAATAAGAGGCCGGCGTTTCCGCCGGCCTCTTGTCCTCTATTTCCTGAACTCCCTTGGCTCTCTTCACCTCAACTCTCAGCAATAGCTGCACTCCGCGTCGCCCATGCCAGTCCCCGTTATGTCGTCCCGCATACGCCGCAGACGACGTCCAAGCCGTTCGGCGAGCTGGTGGCGTGCGCGCCACAAACGCGCCTTCAAAGTATTTTCGGTGACGCCCAGCTTTTTCGCGGCTTCTCCCGTCGAGTAGCCTTGCACCTCGCGCAGCACGAACGCCGTTCGCAACAGCGGCGACAGTTCATCGAGATTTTCGCTGATCATCTCCCGGATTTCCGTGTTGGCGAAAACCTGCTCCGGCGTCGGCCCGTTATCCGCAAATCGCTCCGTTGCCGGCAGCTCATCTTCGCGCGGCGTTTCGTCCAGCGAAACCGCCGGGCGTGACTTCGCGCTTCGCCGCCGCATCAGCGCAGCGTTGATGACGATACGCGTCAGCCACGTCGAAAACTGCGACCGTCCTTCAAAGCGCCTCAAGTTGCGGTATGCAGAAAGCAGCCCGTCTTGCAACGCGTCTTCCGCATCTTCCGTGTTCCCCAGCACCCGCAGCGCCGTCTGGAACAGCGGCCGCTGGTAGCGGCGGAAGAGCGTCTCAACCGCCTGGTGATCGCCACGCTTTCCCGCGCGGATCAGGTTCTCCTCACTGCCTTGTATTCCCACTGTCACTTGTGTCGCCATTATCGTCTCCCCCAGTTGAGTTAAAGCAATTTGACGTTTCACAGCCAAAAAACTCTTTTCTCAGTGCACTGGCAACCCGCCGCGCACTTTCGGCTTCCTCATCAGCAGCAAAACTGGGATCACCGCGAAAAACACGATTCCCAGCATTTTGAAATCATCCAGAAACGCCAGCATTGCCGCCTGTCTTTGAATCGTGCCGTAAACCATCCCATGCGCCTGTGCGTTGGCGTGCGCCGCCGTTGAACCCGCCGCAACGAGTTTCAACTGCAGGCCGTTCAGCATGTTGTGGTACGCCGCGCTCAATTCATTGGCGCGCTCGGTGAGACGGGACATATGAAACTGCGCCCGACGGTCCAGCATCGTCGTCACCGTGGCAATCCCCACGCTCGCTCCGATATTCCGCGCCAGGTTGATGATGCCCGTGCCCATGTTTGTTTTCTCTTTTGGCACGTAGGCAAACGCCGCCACGTTGATCGGAATAAACAGGAACGCCAGTCCAAAACTCTGCAGCATGCGCGCTTCTACCGCGTGCCGATAGTCCAACCCCAGGTCCCAGCCCGCCATCACGAACAGCGCGGAAGCCGATACGATGCAGCCGAACGCGATTAGGATCCGCGTGTCCAACTTCGACACCAGGATGCCCACCACCGGCATCATGCACATGATCACCGCTCCGCCGGGCGATAGGGCCATGCCAGCCAGTTGCGCCGTGTACCCCATCAACTGTTGCAGAAACTGCGGGATTAAGACCGTGCTGGCATACAGCACGAAGCCAAGGAAAAACATCGCAATCGTCGCAACCGCGAAGTTGCGGTCTTTCAGCATCTTCAAATCCACGACGGGTTCCTTCTCGCGCAGTTCCCAAATGATTCCGGCGATCAGGCCAATGACCATCAGCAGGAAGAAGCCACGAATGAAATTCGACGAGAACCAGTCTTCGCGCTGGCCCTTGTCAAGGATGATTTGCATGCTTCCCAGCCCCAAACTGATCAGCCCAATCCCGATGTAGTCGATGCGGAACCCCGCTTTCAGATTGGACTTCTTCATGTACGGCGGATCGCTAACTAGAGAATTTGTCAGCACCAAGGAAAGAATCCCGACCGGCACGTTGATGTAAAAAATCCATCTCCACGAGAAATTGTCCGTAATCCAGCCGCCCAACCACGGCCCGATCGTGGGCGCCACAACGACCGCCAGGCCATACACGGCAAACGCCATGCCGCGCTTCTCCAGCGAAAACGTATCGTTCAGAATCGCCTGCTCGCTCGGCTGCAAGCCACCGCCGCCCACGCCTTGCAGAATCCGGAAAATCACCAGCACACCCAGGCTCGGCGCCAGCCCGCACAAGAACGAGCTAATGGTGAACAGCGCCACGCACGACATATAAAACCGCTTCCGCCCCAGGAGACCAGAAAACCATCCTGACAGCGGCAGAATGATTGCATTCGAAACCAAATACGAAGTGAGCACCCAAGTGGATTCATCCGCCCCCGCCGAAAGATTTCCGGCGATGTGCGGTAGCGCCACGTTCGCGATCGAGGTATCCAGCACCTCCATGAACGTTGCCAGCGTCACGGTCAGCGCGATCACCCACGGGTTGATCGTCCCATCCGGCATCCTCAGCTTGGCTAGAATCCTGTTTCGCATTGCTCTCGACTCTTTGCCTTTATTTCTTTCTACGTACGACTGTCCAGCCCCCTGTCGTTATTCCCGCTCAATCCGTGATCACCGTCGCATCCACGTTCATCCCCGGCCGTAGTACGGCCTTCTCCTGCGGGATAGGATCGAGAACGATCTTCACGGGAATCCGCTGCACGACTTTCACGTAATTCCCCGTGGCATTTTCCGGCGGCAACAGGCTCAGCACCGAGCCGGTCGCTCCCGCGATCGAATCCACATGCCCGTTAAAGGTCTTTCCATAGGTGTCCACTTTCACTTGCGCCTTCTGTCCGGGCTTCATGTTTTTCAATTGCGTCTCTTTGAAGTTTGCCGTCACCCACACGCTTTCGAGCGGCACCACAACCAGGAGACCTTGCCCTGCCTGCACAATCTGTCCAGGCTCCACCTGCTTGTGCGTTGCCACGCCGTCCACCGGCGCGGTGATGTCCGTGTAACTCAAATTCAGTTGAGCAGCCTCTAGCGCCGCGCGCGCTTGTTCCACTTTGGCGATCTTTGCCTGCGCGTCCGCGGCCTTCATGCTCACCTGCTTTACGTTCGCGCGTGCCGAATCCAGTTCTGCTTTCGCTTGCTCCACGCGCGCCTTTGCCGCATCCAATTGCGCTTTGGCCACATCCACGTTGCGCTGCGCCTGCGCCAGCCGTTGCTGATCCGCTTTCAGCGTACTGGCCGTCGCATCCGCGTTGGCTTTTGCCGCGTCGTACTGCTGCTTGGAGATTTCTCCCTTTTCCATCAGCGGGCGATAACGCGCCAGGTCCGCCTTGGCCAGCTCCGCGTTCGCCTCGCTCTTTTCCACGTTCGCCTGCGCCCACGCAAGATCCGCTGTCTGTGCTTGTTCGTAGGTGGCCTGCGCACGCGCTAGATCGGCCTGCGCTCCCATCACCTGCGCATCCGCGCTGGTCGTTCCGCTCAATACGTTTTCACGCGTTCGCGGGACATCCACTCCCGCCGACCGCGCTTCGCTTTCGGCAAGCAGCAGCGACGCCTTGGCCTGGTCTACCGCCGCCTGATAATCCCGCGCATCAATCTTCACCAGCACCTGTCCCGCTTTGACCGCCTGGTTGTCTTCTACCAGCACTTGCGACACGCGTCCGTAAACTTTGGACGCCAGCGGAGTGATGTGTCCGTCCACCTGCGCATCATCCGTCGATTCCCGGTTGTGAAAGTAAATAAACAATCCGGCGATTGTCGCCAGAACCGCCCCTCCTGCGGCAAGCAGCAACCGCTTCGTTTTCGGGTTAGCTAGACCTTTCGGGGTTTCTTCCAGGGATAGCTCTTCCGTGACCCTTGGCACCCTCACCGCATTTTCCAATCCAACTTCGATTTCGATGCTCATCGTCCCCCCAGCCTCACTTCGCGTAAACCCTTTCCATCTGCCCGATCGACCGTGCAAAGTCCGCTCGCGCCTGGTTGAAGCGGTACAACGCCGCAATCTGGTTGTCGTTCGCGCGCGAGAGCGAATCCTGCGCTTGGATCACTTCGATGTTGTTCGCCACGCCCGCTTTGAATCGGTCGCGCGCCTGATCCACTTCTTCTTTCGAAAGCTGCACGCCCAGATTCGCCACCTGCACTTCGTTGCGCCCTGACTGCAAGTTCAGCAGTGCTGTCTTTACGTCCAAGGCGATCTGGTTCCCCAAATCCGCGCGCTGCTCTTCCAGCTTTCGAATTTCCAGGTCCGCGCGCACAATCTCCGAGTGAATCCTCCCGCCAGTGAAAAGCGGAAGATTCACGCTGCCTTGATAGGTGTACGTTGGCAGCGTGGTGTTCCCTGACGTCCCCACGTAGGCAAACGTTCCGTCAAAGCGTACCGACGGCAGCCGCGAATACTGCGCCGCTTTCTTCTGGTCCTCCGCCGCTTTTACCTGTGAACTTAGGGCTTTCCACTCTTGCCTTTCGGCCAGCGCTGCTTCGATGCTGGATTCCACTTCCGGCTGCGCCGTATCAAAAAAACTGAGGGAATCCTCCAGTTCGAGCTGCTGCCGCGGGTCCAGGTTGAGCAGACGGCTCAATCCGTAGAGCAAAGTCTCGCGCTCGTTCTCCGCCTCAAGCAGCCGCTGCTTTTCATTTTGCAGCTCCACATTGGCGCGCAGCGTATCGATGCCCGTGCCCACCCCCTCTTTCTGCAAATCCGCCGCCTGATCGTAGAGCGCCTGCGCCAGTTCGACGCGCGATTGCGACGCTTGCACATTCGCCACGGCACGCAGCGTGCCGATGTATTGCGAAACCACCAGCAGAATCACCTGCTCGCGAGTCGAAAGGCTGTTTGCCTTGCTTGCGCCCATCGTGTTCTGCGCCGCCCGGTATCTCTGCCAAAGCGCCAGGTCGAAAACTGGGGCGCTTACACTCGGCCCGGCGGAAAAAATCTGATACGGTCCGAGGGTCTTCGGAAATCCAGGAAAGGGTGTCTTCCCCCCAAACTGTGCCTGCAGGTTCACTTTCTGTGCTTCGTCCGAAATTCTGGCGCTTGCTTGGGGCAGTAGTTCCGCCCGCGCGATGTTTTTGTCCTGCTCGCTCTGCGCGGCCGCTAAAACCGCAATCTGCGCGGTCGGATTCTGTTTGATTGCCAGGCCAACCGCTTGGTCCAGTGTCAGCCGCAACACCTGCGTCGGCGCGTTCGCTGGCAACATCCTATTGCTGGGCGTCACCTGAGCGCGCGACTGCATTGGACTCATCAATAGACTGAACAGTGCGCCATAAAAGACGATGTGCGAGCCTTTCGGACCCTCTTTGTGGCCGTTGCGTTTCTCTCCCTTTTCACTCTTGACGATCTCCTGCACGATGGCCTGGTTCAGACAGCCTTCTGCGATCAGGGCCCCGCCCTGCCGGTGAATTTCCTTCAACAGCACTTTTCCTGCGGCGTCGATAAAGCTCACACCGCAGAGGTCCACGTGAAACTTCTCCTGCGGTGAGGCCGCGCGAAGTTCGCGCCAGCATTGCTCTAATGCGCCTACCCAAGGCCCCGCCAGTCGGCCCTCCACGTTCAGAACCGTCTTACCACGTCGCTTTTCTGTTGTAATTCTCAGCATTTGGCTCGCCTTGCCTGCTCTCAATATATGCATAACCCACACCATTCCCTGTAAATTTCGATTCACATTTAATGTGCACAAATGGAATGACTTACTGGAGGTTGGAAATCAATTCAGCGATTGCTAGTGACCATATAAAGGCATATGGTTAAATATGGACCATTATATAGTGCCCATATATAGGCATACAATCTCGATGTTCTGGCTTTGTCTACTTCTTGACGGCAATGGCTTGCAGTTCGAAATGGCCGCCGACCAGCAGCGACCCCGCTCCGATGAACTCCCGCGCGGGATAATCCTTCGTCGTGAAATAGCTGGCATAAATCGGGTTGAATTTTCCAAAAAGGGAAAGATCCGTGCACGCAATTTGCACGTACACCAAATCATCCATGGTCATGCCCGCCTGCGCGAGAACGTCCTTCTCGCCATCCAGCAGCAGTTTGATTTCCTCTTCAATCTTCTCCGGAACTTTTCCTGTCTTCGGATCAATCCCAATCCGCCCCGCCAGGTACAGAGTATTACCCGACAGGATCGCGTCGCTAAACGGTGCCGTTATCGGTCCGCCCTGTAGCTTGATCACCTTTCTCGTAGGTTGGATCGTCACCTGCGAAAACATCCCGCTTGCCGTCAAGATTCCTCCCACCGCCAGCGCCACTGCCACGAAACTCATTCGACCATTCATGACTTCCTCCCCGATTCCAATCGCAATTTCCCGTGCCGCGCGAGTGTAGTACCCAATTCGCTTCCCGGCAAGCCATCTTGAAAGGCGCCACCGGCGTGCTCGTCGCCGCAATGTGCAGTCCCAAGCGCCTCGCTGTCCGACGGGGACGTACCTTCGATGTTTCTATTCTTCGGGCTTTTCCGGGTCCGTAGGCTTTGTCGGAGAGGGAGGAGGGAGTGAGGTGGTCGCGGGCTTTTCGGAAGCCGGCGACTCCGCAGCGGCATGACGCCCGGCGGCGAGGGCTGCGATGATTTTTGCGGTCGCAGCTTTGCTGACGGCGCAGTTTCGATCCCAGATGCGGCACTGCGCGAGCGTGTACTGGCAGCCGCAAGTGCACATTTCCGCGTTGAATTTGTGCAACGCGACGGTTCTTTGTTCCGGGGTGAGTTTGGAGAGGTCGACGCCGGGAAGCTGCGTGGCGCGGTCGGCGTGCTTCAGGAAGATTTGTCCCATGTCCTCGAACGTTTCCACTTTCACGTCGCCGATGGGCAAGCCGAGCAGCGCGCGGATTTCCACCTCATAAAGAACGGGATCGCGCAAGCCTTCATGTTTCTGTACGATGCGGCCCTGCGCGTCCAGCACGAAGGAAGTGGGCAGCGCGGGGATTCCGCCGTACTGCAGCCGCATGGCATCCGTTGCCAACGCGACAGGGTAATTGATGCCGAATTCGGCGACAAATGCCTTGATGGCCGCTTGATCCTCATCATCGACCACCAGACCGATGATCTGCACCTGGTCCTTATATTTGTTCTGCAGTTCGACGAGGTCGGGGACTTCCGCGCGGCACGGCCCGCACCACGTGGCCCAGAAGTTCAAAAGAACCACTTTGTTCTTGTAGTCCGCGAGGCTGAGCGCTTTTCCCTCGAGCGTGGTGAGCTTGAAATCCGGCGCCGGATCGGGGTTGCGGACAAATCGAATAGTCGGCTGCTGGGCGCCTGCCGGAATGCACAGGAAGCAGAGAAATACGGTAGTGGCGGCGGTACGAAAGGTCCGGCGCAGATGGAAGACAGCGTTCATGCTCCTCTCCATAGGAGAACACAACGCAGCGGCGCAGGCCAAGTGGGTTCTAGCCGGCGATTTCGCTGCCCCGCACTCCGCAGGAATGCGGCGCCTCGCCGAACGAGAGCGACGAGGGACCAGTTCAAAAGCGCGAGATCACGTAGAACGAGCCGGCGATTGTGAGGATGTCCTCCGTCAGGGCGATCGGCAGGTCCGGGCTGTTGAAGAGTTTCGCCAGGCCGGCTCGCGCATGGTAGCCGCCAAGGGTTCCGGCAACCGCGCCCACCGCTCCCAGCAATACGCCAAGAAGGGCGCCGCGGTCGGCCGCCGTGCTGAGGCACGCTCCCGCAAACGCGCCCATGAGGATGCGCGCGCAGAACTGCATCGGCACCTTGCGCCGGGGAGCGCTCGGCAGTTTATCGGTGCACAGTTCCACCAGGGCGAACACCGTGAATATCGCCACAGCGGGCGTCGTCCCAATCCACGAAAGCAGCCGCGGCAGCTTGAACCAGCCCCAGTGCGCACCCCATGCCGTCACGGCGGGCGGCGTCAAAGAACGCAGCCCCGCGAGCACGCCGATGAGCAACACAAACAGAAGGGTCATCATTCCCTTGCCTCCGTGAGAAGGATTCCGGGGAGACGCGCGGGCGCTTGTAGAGGCCGAGCTTCAGCCCGGCTCGACTGCCGGCAAGCCGCGCTGAAGCAGCCTGCCAGCGGCCTAGTTTGCCAGAGTCGCACTTAGCTCTTTCTGCGTCGCGGACGTGGCGCCTTCAACTGTAATCCTGGCGAAATTCTTTGATCGTAAAGGTTTAAAAATGTTCCTTCCGTCCTTACAACGTGTAAATCCGGTTTGCGGGGCAGCGCCCCTTTCCTTTCAATCGCTTGCGCACACTTCCATTTTCCGTATGCTCTAACCCCTGTGTTTGCCACTCTTATGAAAACTGCCGGGGGTGTACCCCTATTCTTCCCATTCCGGGAATCGAGCCCCCTATTCATTTGCGAAGCCTCCCGGTGAATGCCAGAATGATTGCATGAAAAAACCACTCATGATTGTCGTGACTCTCCTCGTCGCAGGGGCAATTTTCCTTGGCTCAGCCCAGGCGCAACAAGCCCCAGCCTCGGCTACGCAGCAGCCACCGGCTTCAAGTACCCAGAAACATCCGGCCTCGACGGCCCAGCAACCTCCTCCGGCTGCTTCTTCCCAAGCCCCCTCCGCAACACCGAAGAAAGTCCCCGCCGCAAATCCCGGGCAAATGCCCGCAAGAAAGACTGCGACTCCACTGACCCTCAATACCCAAAAAGACAAAGTGAGCTACGCCATCGGGATGAATATTGGAAACGCCATGAAAAGAGATGGCGTTGACGTGGACACTGCCATCCTGCTCTGTGGCCTCAAAGACGCTCTCACTGGCAGCAAGCCGCTCCTCACCGACCAGGAAGCGCAAGCTACCATGACTGCTCTTCAGGGCGATCTGCGCAAGAAGCAGGAGCTCCAGCAACAGCAGCTTGCCGACACCAACAAAAAAGAAGGCGAAGCTTTCTTGGCCGCCAATAAAACGAAGGAAGGCGTTGTCACACTTCCCAGCGGCCTGCAATACAAGATTCTCCAGGAGGGCACTGGACCAAAGCCCACCGTGACCGACACCGTCGTCGTCAACTACCGCGGAACGCTGCTCAACGGCACGGAATTTGACAGCTCCTACAAAGGGGGACAGCCCGCCACCTTTCCTGTCGGCAGAATCATCAAGGGCTGGACCGAAGCGTTGCAGCTCATGCCCGTGGGATCCAAGTGGCAACTCTTCATCCCTTCGGACCTCGCTTACGGCGCGCGCGGTGCGGGCCGCGACATCGGCCCCAACTCCACCCTCATCTTTGAAGTGGAACTGCTCTCCATTCAGCCCAAGGCCGCGCCTGCCGATCCTCCGGCTCCAGCGTCCACTCCTCCCCCAGCTTCCGCTCCTACTCCGCCAGCCCCTGCGCCCACTCCTACTCCCACTCCGCCGCCCAAACCCTAGAGCCGGGCGTGCAGCTCCCGCGTTTTTTACGAGAGAGGAAATAGCGCCTTAGGCAAGTCGAGAAACCGGAGAGTAGCCACGAAACGCCATTGCCCCAGGTTGAGCCTGCGCCGAGGCGGGTGTTATCCTGCCCCTTATGGCGGAACCCGTGATTTTTCCCCCGGAAGTGCCGCACACTTCGCCGCTGGAGCACTCCCGGCGTCAGCTCGAAGCCTTGCTCGAAGTCAGCGAGGCCATCGCCCAGCAGCGCGATCTTCCCGCGCTTTTCCACGAGCTTGCCGCGCGCCTGCACTCCGTCATTGATTTCGATTTCCTGAGCCTGGTCCTGCATGACTCCGCAAAGAATGTCATGCGCCTGCACATCCTCGAAACTCACCTTCCCAGCGAAAAAGTTGCGGGGAGTGAATCTCCCATCGAAGGAAATCCTTCAGGATGGGTCTGGCAGACGCAGCAGCCCCTGGTCATCGCGGATGTCGACGAAGAAACGCGCTTCCCCGATTTCATGCCGCGGCTCCGTGAGCATAACGTCCGCTCTCTCGCGATTCTTCCTCTCACGACCGCACAACACCGCCTTGGTTCCATGGGTTTCGGCCGGGTCGTTCCCCAGGGCATTACGGACACCGAGCTTCAGTTCATGCAGCGGGTCGCCAGCCAGGTGGCCGTAGCCGTTGATAATGCGCTGAATTTCGAAACCTCCCAGGCTTACCAGCAGCAACTAGCCCGCGAGCGCGACCGCCTCCGCGTGCTCCTGGATATCAACAATGTTCTGGTCACCAGCCGCGAGTTTCCCGAACTCTTCCGCGGTATCGTCTCCGCTCTCGAGCGCGTCGTCCATCACGACTACACCAGCCTCGCTCTTCTCGACACCGCTACCGGCATGCTCAAAATCCACGCTCTCGATTTTC
This sequence comes from Acidobacteriota bacterium, assembly GCA_003224145.1. Lineage (GTDB taxonomy): Bacteria > Acidobacteriota > Terriglobia > Acidiferrales > UBA7541 > Acidiferrum. The sequence goes on along the minus strand of QHYN01000210.1, from coordinate 26,368 downwards.
CCGGCCACCAGGGCCTCCTCAACCGAGAGACCACTGTTCCGCGGGATTCCTCCCCTTCGGGGCAAGCCATTGCCAATGGCCTTCCGCTTCTTGTTCGCGGCGCTGAATTCGACCGTTACTCGAACGAGGTGATCCGCGTGCTCCGCTCGGAAGGCGTGCAAACCTTATGCTGCGTGCCGCTGATCACGCACGGCCGGGCGTTTGGCACACTCAATCTCGCCGGCCGACGCGCTGACGCCTTTTCTCCGCAGGACGTCGAGTTGATGCGGCAAGTGGCCGCGCAAATCGCCATCGCCGTCGAGAATGCACTCTCGTTTGAGGAAATCGAGACGCTGAAAAACAAGCTCGCCGAAGAAAAACTCTATCTCGAAGAAGAAATCCGCAGCGAATTCAATTTTGAGGAAATTATCGGCGAGAGCTCCGTGCTGAAACGCGCCCTCTCGCAAGTGGAACTCGCCGCTCCCGCGGGAACGACCGTGCTGCTCCTCGGCGAAACGGGAACCGGCAAAGAACTCTTTGCACGCGCCATCCACAATCGCAGCCCGCGCCGCGACCGCACTTTCGTCAAGATCAACTGCGCTGCCATTCCCTCCGGCCTGCTCGAATCTGAACTTTTTGGCCACGAGCGCGGCGCTTTCACCGGGGCCATCAATCAAAAAATCGGGCGTTTCGAATTAGCCGACCGCGGCACGCTTTTTCTCGACGAAGTCGGCGACATCCCGCTCGAGCTGCAGCCCAAACTCCTTCGCGTGCTGCAGGAGCAGGAATTCGAACGCCTCGGCGGCAACCGCACCCAGCGCGTGGACGTCCGCGTGGTCGCCGCCACCAACGTTGATCTTGCGAAACTCGTCGCCCAGCGCGCCTTCCGCAGCGACCTCTACTACCGCCTGAATGTCTTCCCCATTCAGATCCCCGCCCTCCGGGAACGCACCGAAGACATCCCCCTTCTGGTTCGCTATTTTGTCCAAAGATTCAGCCGCAGCCTCAACAAGCCGGTCGAGTACATTCCCGCCGAGGCCATGGACGCGCTCGCCAGCTACTCCTGGCCGGGCAACATCCGCGAACTGGAAAACCTCATCGAGCGCGCGGTTCTCCTCTCTCCCGGCAAGGAGCTGCGCGTCCCGCTGTCGGAATTAAGATCCGCGGCGAATGCTTCTTCCAACGCCGTCACCGGACCTTCTTCCTCCTTTCCATCCTTAACTTCCTCGACCTCCTTGACCTCTTCTATTTCCACTCTTGAAGAAGCCGAGCGCCAGCACATCCTCCGCGCCCTCAGGCAAACGCAATGGCGCATTGCTGGCCCGAAGGGTGCCGCCGCCATTCTCGGCATGAAGCGCACCACGCTCCAGGCGCGCATGCGCAAACTGGGCATCCGCCGCCCTGTTTAAGGACACTTTGCCGCCATCGCGAAGTACTGAAGGCATTTCACTTTTGCGTTGCTCACTGCAAGGAATGACGGGGCAGCTTTATTTCCTCAGGAGCCTTTTTAGGGGCAGGTATCCTTATCTTCGTCCAACTGGTGCAATCGCTTGATGGCTGCGGCATTGCGTTTTTCGGAGGCCATCAGTAGCAAAATACGGGCCTGCTGGCAGTTTTTGGGCACACCCTCTCCTTGGATGTAATCTTCCGCCAATACCACCGCCGCCTTGATGTTGCCCCCTTGCACCGCGTTCCACAACTGTGCCGGCGTCATCGATTTCTTGACTGCGCCCGTTGAATCGCTCAAGCGCGGTTGACCCGGCGTTCGTGCCGCTTGGTTTGGTGCCTTGGTTTCCAAAGTTTTCAACGGCGACTGCGAATAAGCATAAGAGGCTGCGAGCTCTTTGCTGGAAGCGGGCTTCGGGACCATTCCCTTATTCTGTTTGTCGGAAGAGAAAACGTTCACGGCAGGACTAGGCGAAGATTCGGGTTGCGAAGCGGGCGGCAGGGCTGGCGGATCCATTTTGGGAAGCGACGATTCCGCGGACGCCACTTTTGTATTTTCGGCATGGCGGCGGTGACTCCAATACTCGAATGCGGACGCCGTCACGGTTGCGGATATGATCATGCCCAGCAAGACTCCCCGAGCGAACTGCCGTTTTACCGCCAACTGATACCGTTCGAAGGGGATCAGCCCTCCGGCCGCCTCCACTCCCGGCAAATCGGGAGAGGGAGCGCTCGGATCGCCCTGGTCCGCGTTGAGCAACGCCACGGGAGAGTGGTGTGAAGAAGCGCTCGAGTCGCTACGCGGTGAACGAACGTTCGCATCCGCCCGATCCCAGTTGTTCAGAGAAAGAGGAAAGTGGTGTGAATGAGCTCTCGACACGAACTTGGCTACTCGATCGAATTTGCCCACTCCAATTTTTTCCGGCTTACCTTTTGGCACGACTCGCGGGAGCAGACCTTCGTCAGAAGCCTGTTGCGAAGGCAGCCGGGACAGCCACGTATGGATTTGCTCGCGGCTGCTCTCGGAAAGTTGAACGAACCGCAAGCCCCCAACCCTTCTTGAAGAGTCCGTCCACGCGAGTTCCCCCATGCCCTCGATGCGGTCCTTGAGATTGAACGAGAACCAGAAATAGAGCGGGCCGTATTGGGGAGCTGGAGCGTAGGACCTGAAGCTCAGGCCTCCTTCGGAGACATTGAGCACCTTTCCCACTTCCTCTCCCTCGATCTGCACAAATGCAAACTTGTCAGGAGTTTTTCGCAAATGACGCCGGCGGTCTTGGTCCATACAGTATCGAGAGAACGGACAGATTTTCGGAGCCCTCTTCGAAGGCTGGGCGGGTGAAAGAGATTCCGAATGAGCAGGCCCGGGGCAGGGGTGAGGCGCAGCCTGTGATCCTCACATCCTCGATGATAGTTAGACACTCGCCATAAGAAAAGGGTTTTATGCCCACGCCGGTATTTTTTGCTGCCTGCGAAGCACCGGCACATGAAAAGCTTACTGATCTCTTTGCTCTTTCTTCGCTCTTTTTGTGCCAAATCACCGTTCACGGGCAGGCATTTTCGCTTCTTTCCAGGTGGGCTAAGCACTGCCAACGGGAGAAGATCTTATGCGCGTGCGTCGGATTCGGACGGCTCCACTCCAACTGCTCGCGCAACCTGGCCCCGTTCTCTGGGTTGGTATTACGGAAACCTTGAGAATGTCTGCTGGTCGCTGTTATTCTGGACTTCTCCCCAGTCAGCCCCAGCCTCGACACTCACCGCTATCTGAGGCCGAGAGTCATGGATTCCGAGAAGCTCCGTGTCGCACGGGAAAAAATCACGCGTGTCTTCCGTTACCTGGAAGCGCTGAACCAGCATCGCAATCCGCCCAAACGCGAGATTCGGGATCAGCTCTGGCACCTCTGGCTGCACGACCTTCCGAATCACCCTTCCATCCGGCAAGGCGCCGCTAAATCCAACCCGGGCTCCGCGAAATCCAAGAGCGCCGACACCCAGAGCGCAGAAACCGCCAGCAACGCGAGTTTTGTTCTGAGGGTCCAGCGGCCACAGTTGACTCGCCCTCCCGAACCGCCCCGTGAAATTGCCGAATGGTTGGAGTCCGGATGGGATGACCCCTCGAACCATTCATTGGTTCTCGAGTCTCGAGAGGAATCCCCCGAAAATGGCGAATCAAAGCAGACCGAGTTTGCTGCCGATCCGGGGCGACTTGCCGCGCTTCGACGCTGGACGTTCCTTCGCGACGAGTGGGCGAAAACCGAAAAGCCCGCGTGCGCGGCCATGCGCATCTTCGAGACTTTTTATTCCCTCTATGGGCGCATCGATCGCGAGGCCGAACGCGTCGAGCTCGTTGTGGGAGATGGCATTTTGAGTTGGCAGCGCGCGGAGGGCGGAATTTTCCACCCCATTCTCTTGCAACGCCTTCAACTGCAGTTTGACGCTTCGGTTCCCGAGTTCACGCTCTCCGAGGCCGACTATCCCGTCGAGCTTTATTCCGCTCTCTTCCAATCGATGGCCGACGTGAATGGACGCGCGATCGGTCGCTGCCGCGAGGAATTGGAACAAGGAGGATTCCATCCTCTGTTCAACGGCGCTACCTCCACGTTTCTGAGACGGCTTGTCGTGCAGCTCTCGCCGCGAGGCGAATTCATCGAAGAAAGCGCGCCGGCCGGCGAACAACACGATCCTCGCATTGGCCGCGATCCGGTCATCTTTTTGCGCGCCCGCACGCTGGGTTTCGCCGCCGCCATCGAAGGCATCCTGGCGGACCTGCGCACTCGCGAAGATCTGCCGTGGTCTCTCTTGAACATCGTGGGCGAAGAATCTCCCATTGCTGACCCGACCGAAGCGGACGCATCCACGGGCGGCTTTTCCCAAACGGAAGCGGAAGTTCTCTTGAGCAAGCCCGCCAATCCCGAACAGATTCGCATCGCCAAGCAACTGGAAGAGCACGGAGGCGTGCTGGTGCAGGGTCCTCCCGGCACCGGCAAAACCCACACCATCGGCAATCTTATCGGGCATTTGCTGGCGCAGGGAAAAAGTGTTTTGGTTACCAGCCACACGACGAAAGCGCTGCGTATGGTCCGCCATCACATCGTTCCGGAGCTGCGCCCGTTGTGCGTCAGCGTCCTCGAAAGTGACTTGGAGAGCCGGAAGCAGTTGGAAAGCGCCGTCGGCTCCATCGCCGAAAGGCTCTCGAGGGCCGACGCGAGTTCCTTGGACCAGGAAGCCGGGAAGTCCGAATCGCAGCGCCTCGATCTTCTCAAGAAATTGGACGAGCTTCGCAATCAGCTCTCGGACGCTCGCGCCGACGAGTATCGCGACATTGTGATCGCCGGAAAACCCTGGGCTCCCGCCGACGCCGCGCGCAAGGTCGCGCAGGAAAAAGAAAGTAACGGTTGGATCCCCGGGCCCGTTGCCGCAGTCGCGCCTTTGCCGCTTTCCTCCACGGAATTGACGGACCTCTATCGCACCAATGTTTCTGTCACTCGTGAAGACGAAGCAGAGCTTTCCGGCCACCTTCCGGAGATTCATGATCTCCCGCGTCCGGAAGACTTCGAATCTTCCGTGAGCGAGCGCAACCGTCTCGGCATGGAAGACTTGGACTTCCGCTCGGACCTATGGCAATCGGGCGCTGCCCAAGGCACACCGGAGGAATTGGAAGCCCTGGCCGCGAATCTGACGCAAGCTGTCGAGCCTCTTTCGGGCAAGGAGAAATGGAAACTCGCCGCTGTCTATGCCGGAAAGTACGGCGGCGCGCATCGCCAGCCCTGGGAACAGTTGGTCAGCTCGGTGCGCCTCCTTCACCGTGAAGCAGCCAACGCGCAAGAATCGTTGATCAAATATGGCCCCGAGCTTTCTGGCGTGCTCAGCCTGGAAGATCAGCAGCGCATTGTCGGCGAAATCCTCGCTCATCTCGAAGAGGGCGGCAAACTCGGCTCATTCACGCTCCTCACTCATAAATCCTGGAGCCAATTTGTCGAATCGGCAAAAGTAAATCACTCTCGCCCTCGGCGGCCCGAGCACTTTCATGCCCTGTACAAACTGGCGCACCTCAAGAATCTCCGTCAGGAGCTTTCCGCGCGTTGGGACCGCCAGATGGCCTCGCTCGGGACTCCTCCCTCGGCGCATATGGGCGAGGAAGTGGAAAAGACGCTCATGCAATACTGCGATTCCATCGAAGACTGCCTGAGCTGGCATGAACGCACCTGGCTCCCGCTCCAGCAGCAGCTCGCCGACCTCGGCTTTCGCTGGGAGAAATTTCTCGCCGAACAGCCCGCGGTCATCGGCGCGGAGGGCGAGCTCGTGCGCATCGGCAAAGCCGTCACCAACGCCCTTCTCCCCATCCTCGACTCGCGTTTCAATAAACTGAAGCTGCTCCAGCTCGAAGAAGAAATCCGCGAACTGAAAAGCCGCCTCAAACTTGCCTCTCGCGCCGCCAAAGCTTCGAAAGTGATCGGCCATTTGCTCAAGGCCATCCAGGGAGAAGATTGCAACGCGTACCGCGACGCCTACGAGCGCCTGCTGGAACTGAAGAGCCGTCAGGCCGATCTGGATCTCCGCCGGGCGCTGCTCACCAAACTGGAGAGCGCCACGCCCGCCTGGGCAGCGGCCATTCGAAATCGCACCGGCATGCACGGCCGCCGCGAACCGCCTCGCGATCCTTCTGCAGCCTGGGTTTGGCGCCAGCTCAACGACGAACTCGATCGCCGCGCCAATGTTTCGCTCGAATCCCTGCAATCCAAAAGTGAAAAACTCCGCGAACAACTTCGCCGCGTGACCATCGACCTCATCGACCGCCGCGCCTGGTCTTCGCAGGCTCGCCGCACTTCTTCCCGCCAGCGCCAAGCGCTGGTCGGCTGGCTCGACACCATTCGCAGGATCGGCAAAGGCCACGGCATTCGTGTTTCCCTGCTGCGCGCGGAAGCCGCCAGGAAAATGTCCGAGTGCCGCAGTGCCGTGCCGGTCTGGGTTATGCCGATCTCTCGCGTGGTCGAAAATTTCGACCCGCGCGTCACGCGCTTCGATGTGGTCATCATCGACGAGGCCAGCCAGAGCGATGTGATGGCGCTCGTCGCGCTCTACCTTGGCAAGACCGTGCTCGTCGTCGGCGACCACGAACAGGTGAGCCCCTCCGCCGTCGGCCAGGATCTCGGCATCATTCAAAATCTCATCTTCCAATACCTGCCGGGCATCCCCAACTCCGATCTCTACGATGGCCAAATTTCCATCTACGATCTCGCGCGGCAATCCTTCGGCGGCACCACCTGCCTTGTCGAGCACTTCCGCTGCGTCCCGGAGATCATCCAATTCAGCAACATGATTTCCTACGATTGGCGGATCAAGCCGCTGCGCGACGCCAGCCGTGTGCGCCTGCTGCCTCACACCGTCGCTCTTCGCGTCCCAGGCTCCAGCCGCGACGGCAAGATCAATCGCCAGGAAGCTCTCACCGTCGCCTCGCTGGTTGCCGCGGCTATCGAAGAGCCCGAGTACAAAAAGAATGGCGCGGGACAGCCGCTCAGCTTCGGCGTCGTTTCCCTGGTCGGCGACGAGCAAGCCATCGAAATCGACAATCTGCTGCGCGCTCATCTCTCACCCGATCGCTACGAGCTTCACCGCTTGCTCTGCGGCAATGCCGCGCAATTCCAGGGCGATGAACGCGATGTGATTTTCATTTCCCTTGTGGATACCGCACAGCGCGGCGCTCTTTCTCTCCGCGACCAGGAACTTTTCAAGCAGCGTTTCAACGTCGCCGCCAGCCGCGCCCGTGACCAGATGTGGGTCATCCATTCGCTCAGCCCGCACAACGACCTCAAGGCCGAAGACCTTCGCCGCCAGCTCATCGAGCACGCTCAGGATCCCAGCCGGCTGATGCGCGCGCTGGAGGAAAAAGAAAAGCGCACGCAGTCGCCGTTCGAACGCGAAGTCATGAAACGCCTTTTGGCTGCCGGCTATCACGTCACTCCACGGTGGAAAATCGGCGCTTTCCGCATCGATCTCGTGGTCGAAGGAAACGGCCAACGATTGGCCATCGAGTGCGACGGCGATCGTTATCATCCGCTCGAAAAACTCCAGGAAGACATGGATCGCCAGTCCGTTCTCGAGCGCATGGGCTGGATTTTCACGCGCATTCGCTGCACGGAATTTCTGCGCAATCCCGACCGCGCGCTGAAACCCGTACTGGAAAAACTTCAGTTGCTGGAAATTTCTCCGGCAGTAGCCAAAGCGGAATCTCCTCGCAAAGGCACCCTATCGCCTGGCCTGATCGATCGCCTCGTCAGCCATGCGGAAGAACTTCGTGCCGCCTGGTCCGCGCCGCAGGAGCCGAGCGCTACCCGTCAGCGAGAGCCGACCCATGTTTTGCGAAATGAATACTCCGCCAACTAAGAATGCTTATCGACCGAACGGCTGAAATCAAAACCGTGCCCATTAATTTCCGCTTTGCTTTTTTCAAGCTCTAGGGTAGATTGCGGCCCTGCCCGCCCGTCGAGGTGCTCATGAAGCTCTTGTTCGGTGTTCCCGCGCTGGCTCTTGCTGTTTACGTCTTCGCGTCGACCCTTCCCGAAGCGCCCACCGGCTTTGATAACAAAACCAACGGGCTGGTGGACGATGCCACGCACGCAGCGGATCAGGCCAAGTTTGATGAAATCGAGAACGTCCCCGACGGACTCGGCCCTCTCTACAACGGCCAGTCCTGCCGCGAGTGCCACCAGAATCCCACTTCCGGAGGATCCAGCCAGGTCAGCGAATTGCGCGTTGGCCACAGCGACCCGAAAGGCAAATTTCAGGATCCCGAGATTCCCATCAATCGAGGCGCGGAAATTATCAAAGGCCGTAATCTCGTGAATGACCGCGCGATCTGCCCCAATGCCGCGTTCCCCGGCACCGAAATCCAGGAGCGTGTTCCGGATTCCGAGAGGATTCGCACCTTCCGCGTTTCTGTGAATCTTTTGGGCGATGGCTTCGTGGAAGCCGTTTCGGATCAGACTTTTGTTGAGCTCGCCAAGGAGCAATGCAAGAAAAACCACAACAAAATCTGCGGCCAGGTCCTTTACGTTCCCATTGTCGAAGCTCCCGGCACGACCGGAGTCGGCCGTTTTGGATGGAAGGACCAGCATGCCAGCCTGCTGTCCTTTTCCGGTGACGCCTATCTCAACGAAATGGGTATCACCAATCGCCTTCAGCCCGACGAGGTCACGAACCTCTGCAACACCGTCTCCGAGCCCAACGACACGCCCGGGCCCGACGGCCTTGGTGACATCGATCATTTCGCGCGCTTCCTTCGTGCCACCGAAGCCCCCGCGCGCGACGACCAACTGGCGACCACGCCAAAAGCACGCCAAGGCGCCGAACTCTTCGACAAGGTCGGCTGCATTCAGTGTCACGTCCAGACTCTAACCACCGCTTCCGCAGGCACAAAGATTAATGGAGGCACGTTCACCATCTCCGGAGCTCTTGCAGAAAAGCAGTTCCATCCCTACGGCGACTTCCTGCTTCACAACGTGGGCACGGGCGACGGCATCGTTCAATCCATGACTGAGCACTACGGCAAGAAGATGTATCAAATCACCTGGAGAAATCTCTCGATACCCGCATACGAAAGCACGGCCAACAAAATCCGCACCGCGCCCTTGTGGGGCGTGCGTTTGCATTCCAGGCTGATGCATGACGGCGCCTCCGTCACGCTTCTCGACGCCATTCTCCGGCATCGTGGCGAAGCGGAACACGTCACGGAAAAATTCCAAAAGCTCAAACCCAGCGAAAAAGAAGCACTCCTCGAATTTCTGCGCTCTCTGTGAAGCGGCCTGGAAATAGCATCTTGAATTCGAGCGCCTTGCGGTTGGCGGCTCGCCCAGATTGAGGCTGCCTTTGCGCTCCCTGTCGCTTCCGCCATCTCCGGGTGGTGATTGTTTGCGCAAAGGCCCATTCGGGAGCGCCTTCCTCCTCCTCTGTTTTTGCTAGCCTATAGATACGAAACGACATACGCGTTCTAAAGAACATCGAAAACAGACTTTAGACACGGCGCGTCGAGACCGATTGGATGAGGCTCAGCCATCCTTGTGGAAAACGGCTCGCCAAATGGATTCGCCTTTGGGGAATTGGGGAGAATAACGTGAAAATCGCATCTGCTCTTCTCGCACTCGCTGGAATGCTTGGCTCTCTCGCCGGGCCCGCGCTCGGCCAAGCGCCCTCGGCCGCTTTCCCCGCAAAAAGCGTCTCCCGGACCACCAAGGCCGTGACCTACCGCCGCACCGGCGGCGCCGCCAAGATCGATTTTCAGGGCACCGAACTGATGTCCTCGGCCAGCGGCGAAGCGAAAGTGCAGAATAAAGGCAACCGCGTCGAGATCGACGCGAGATTCCTGGGGTTGGAAGAAGCCACCAAATTCGGCCTCGAATATCTGACCTTCGTCTTGTGGGCCGTTTCTCCTGAGGGCCGCGCCGTAAACCTGGGCGAAGTGGTGCTGAAGAACGGCGGCGGCGAAGTCAAAGCCATCACGGATATGCAGACCTTCGGCATGATCGTCACGGCGGAACCGTATTTTGCCGTGAACCAGCCTGGTAATACCGTCGTTCTCGAAAACGTCATTAGCTCCGCCACGCTGGGCAAAGTCGAAAATATCGACGCCAGCTACGAGCTTCTGGGCCGGGGCATTTATTCCTCGTCCAACACGAAAATCGAGAACGCCATCTTCGGCATCGACCGCAAAACACCGCTCGAACTTTTTGAAGCGCGCAACGCCCTGCGCATTGCGCATATCGCGCTCGCCGACAAATACGCCGCCGCTACGCTCGCCAAAGCAGAGCAGCAACTCCGAAACGCGGAAGACGTTTACGCGCGCAAGAGCGACCGTAAGTCTGTCGAAGCGGCCGCGCGCGAAGCCGTGCAAACCGCCGAAGAAGCCCGCGTCATGGCGGTGAAACAAAAAGCCGAGGAAGACGCTCAGGCCAAACTTGCCGCCGACAAGCGAGCAGCGGAAGAGCGCGAAGCCAAAGCCCGCGCCGATGCGGCCGCTGAAGGGCAGCGCCGCCTAGAAGCCGAACAGGCTCGGAAACAGGCAGAAGCCGCCCAGGCCGAAGCTTTGCGTATGAGGCAGGAAGCAGAGAAAGCCGCTGCCGAAGCCTCGCGCCAGAAACAGGAAGCCGACCAGGCTCGCGCCGCCGCGCTAGCGCAGCAGCAGGCCGCACAGGCCGAAGCCGAAAAGGCCGCACACGAGCGCGAAGCCGCCGTAGCCCAACAGCGCGCCGCCGAAGCCGAAACCGAGAAAGCGCGCCAGGCAACTGCGCAAGCCGAAGCCGAAAAGGCTCAGCTTCGTGCGCAACTCCTTGCGCAGTTGAATTCCATCTTGCAGACGCGCGATTCTGCGCGCGGCCTTATCGTGAATATGTCCGACGTGCTCTTCGACACCGGCAGCTATACGCTCAAGCCGGGCGCGCGCGAAAAGCTCGCCAAGATTTCCGGCATCGTGCTCGCGCATCCCGGCCTCACTCTACAGATCGAAGGTCACACCGACAGCGTCGGCAGCGACGAATTCAATCAGCAACTTTCCGAGCGCCGCGCCGGTTCCGTGCGCGATTTTCTTGCCGACCAGGGCGTGCCCGCTTCAGGCATCACCGCGCGCGGCTTCGGCAAAACGCAGCCCGTGGCCTCGAACGACACGGCGGAAGGCCGGCAGCGCAATCGCCGCGTGGAACTGGTCGTCAACGGCGAAGCCATTGGCAATACCGCCACCGCCTCCGCCGCTCCCGCATCGCAGCAGTAACGGAGCGCGGCACGCAGCGCAACCTGGAGCAGCCGTACCTCGCAGAGAACTTTCGCGAGCCACCAATCACCTTCCCCGTTCCTTGGTACTAAATTGATGCGTCCTGCTTTCCCATTTTGGCCGTCTCCGTGCCACTGCAGGTTGTGCGCAGGAGCGGCCGCATCCCCAAGGAAATCCCCATCCTCCTCATCGGGAGCGATCTCGACGGTCGTGTCTTCTCCGAATCCACCAAGACCGTTCTCCTCAGCCTCCATGGCGCAGGTATCCTCTCCAAGCACAAGCTCTCCCCTGAGCAGGAACTCCTTCTCCGTTGGCCCGAGCCCAACAAAGAAACGGAAATTCGCGTCGTCGGCAACCTCGGCACTCACGAGGGCATGCACACCTACGGCGTTGCTTTCCTCGATCCCAACCTCAACTTCTGGGGCCCCGATTTTCCTCCAGTGAGCCTCATCGAACGCGAAGTGGGCCTTTTCTCGCTCGCGTGCAGCTCCTGCAAAACTCTCGAGAAAATCGACGACGGCGGCATCGAAGCGGATATCTGCGCCACCAGCGAAGGCGTCATGCGTTTCTGCAAACGCTGCGGCTCTTCCACGCTCTGGAAGCCCGCGCGAAGCGTCCTGAGTCAAGAAGCTCTCAGTCCGGCGAACCCGCAACTGTCTTTGTTCTCCGCGCCTGGCGCAGTCGGCACCGTATATTCGCCAGCTCCGGCCTCGCTGGAGGCTCGCGCCCCCGCACCAACGCTCACCCCTTCGCCCGCATCTTCTTCGCCTCCCAACCCTCTTCCGGCTCGGACCTCCGCTTACGCTGCTTATCCCGATCTCGAGGAGCCGCGCGGCACCGTCCTCACTCTGCCGACTCCGGAGAAACCCACCGGTCCCCCCGCCGAACGCCGCAAGCACCCGCGCGTCAAAGTCACATACTCCGCTTGCGTTCGCCATCCCCAGCAGGGTGATGAAGTCGTCTTCTGCGAGGACATGTCCAAGGGCGGCCTGCGCTTCAAGAGCCGCAAGCAGTACTATCTGCAATCGCTGATCGAAGTCGCGGTGCCCTACCAGCCCGGCCAGCCGGCCATCTTCGTGCCCGCCCAGATTGTCTTTGTCGAAGAGCTTCTCGAGCAGCAGCTCTTCCGCCACGGCGTCCAATACCTCAAGTCCACTAAACCCCGCGACAGCTTCTGACTCGGCCCAACCTCCATGTCACCAGGTGGGGAGTGGGATTCCATTTTGGGAATAACCAAGCTGGTGCTGGAACCGCATGAGCGTGTGGCGCGAATTGGGGAAATCGTGCACGACCGTCGGCGGATATTCTGTGAGGAGACGTTTTGAGGCGTTTCTTCTTCCTCCTGGTACTTGCAGTACTCCAAAATTTCACTGGAGCGGAAGCTTTTCCCCCGTTTCGAGCACCGGAAGAATTCTATCCTTTTTATTTTGAACTGGTTACAAGGGTAGCGTGGGGAGAAATAGGTGCCTCTAACGGGGGTGGGAGGTGCACATGATTCTGACCAAACGGCACTACCTCATCACGGGAGGCGCGATCCTGCTCGCGGCGGTGCTGACGGCGTCGGCCACCACGCTGCGATACGGGTCCGACCCCGTAACACTGCCGGAGCGCACACCCATCCATGTGACTCTGGACCAAACTCTGGCGACCAACCAGAGCAGACTGGGAGACCACTTTGACGCAACGGTCTCCGAACCTGTCATCGTCGAAGGCAAGACGGTGATCCCTCAGGGTGCGCACGCGGAGGGGCTGGTTGTAGACGCGCGACAGTCCGGAAGACTGATGGGCCGAGCGCGGCTGCAGCTTGGTCTGCAAACCGTGGCTGTGGACGGACAGAACTACGAGGTCCGCACCATCTCCCACCCGCGGATTGGCCGTGACCATAAGAAACGCAACTGGGCGTGGATCGGCGGAGGAGCCGTCGGCGGAGCGATGATTGGCGCTGTCGCCGGCGGTGGCACTGGCGCGCTCATCGGCGGGCCAGTAGGCGCCGCAGGAGGAACGGCGGTTGCGTTGCTGACGGGCAAGAAAGACATCAAGCTGCGGGCGGAGACTCCGGTCCAGTTTGAGCTTGCGGAACCCGTCACGATCCACGTGAAGGGCTGACCGCTCGTCATAGCCTTTCACAAACAGCGTCGAAGGGGCGGGCGTGACTTGCGCCGAGGTTTGGCCGAGGGCGCCCGCCCTCTTTTTTGCGAGGCGAAGGAGTCAAGCTATTGCTGAAGTGGAGAATGAATGCCGAACCGTGCTTCGGCCGAGGTTCGTCAGGAGGCCATGAGTCCGAGTGCCTCGATCCAATCTTCGACCGGCGCGTTGAGCCGGATGCCCAGAAGATAATCGTCGCTGGGGAGCTTTCTGCAATATACGACCGAGCCTTGCAGGCAAAATCCAGGCGGAGATGAAACCAGCACCTTTTCGGCAGGCTCCCAGAAGGTCTGCGTGACCATCTGGATTCCGACTCTGCTGACATTCTCCGTAGGAACGATTTCAAAAATTCCCGGCTTCTGCAGGCTGGTTAGCCACAAGGGAGCGTTTAAATGGGCGCGGAGTTCCGACCTTGGGATGCTTCTGTTAGCGGTGAAAAACAAAGCGGCCGTGGGATCTACAGTTTCGGCATTTTCTGCGGTGAACGAATCGAAATTGCAGCTCACCGCGGCAGACCGAAAACTGGAGCGCTCCCCGACTGCGTTGCCTCGAATCTCATGTGCAGCCATTGGGCTCATGTGTTCCTCTCTGTCCGAGGAATCGGCCGGGGAGCGCACTGGTCATCGTGCCGAGGGGAGAGTACGGATGCCGAAAGAGGAATAGAAGCCGGTGCGTTCCTGAAATCAGTGTCGGGTAAAGCCCTGACTGTCAGGGAGGAAAAAATCAAAAGCTGCAGCGCTTAAACCGAAGGGTGCGGCGCACGGCTCAGGTGCGTTTGAGTACTTGCTCGATTTCGACGGTTAGGGCGCCGGGTCCTTTCAGGTAGGCGGAGCGTGCGCCCCACGGGCGATCTTGCGGGGCCGCGATGGTTTCCGCGCCGCGGCCCCTGACCATGCGATAGTCTGCGTCGCAATCCTCACTATCGAAGCCGAGTGTAAGCGCGCTATCCGTAGTCGCGGCGTCCAGAATCACGCCGAACTCGCCGAAGCCCAGCCAAGCCATGCGCTCGTTGTTAAACACGGGGGTGGCCTGCAACACTTCCTGGAACCAGCGGGCCGCGGCCGGCAAATCGCGCACGCGGCAATGCACATGGGACACTTTCATCGAACCTCCTCGGAACGTGGAGAGCCATGTGGAAGGGTTGTGAGTTGTCAGTCGTTAGTTTTCGAGTCTCCGTCATAAATCGCAAGTTTTGAGTGCGGGCGTTGGTCGAAGAATCATACGAGATCGTCGAGGGTCGGCCGCGTAGCACCCTTCCAGTTGGCGTCAAACTGTTTGCGGACGAAACCCGCGTCGTAGGTCCTATCCTGGGCCTTCAGGGCCTGCTCGAGGCCGAAGAGCGAACGCGGGTTGCGGGGATTGCGCTCGAGGTCCGCGCGAAAGACTTCCTCGGCTCCGGCATCATCGCCGATTTTCAGCAGCACCGCGCCGAGCGATTCGCGCACGGGATAGAACCAGTCCTGCGGCTCGTCGTACTTCAGCGAATCTTGAATGGCGACGGCGGCGCGCAATTGGTTCACCGTGGCGTCCATATCGTTTTTCGCCAGCGAGATTTTGGCGCCAAGCACATTTTCCGCGATTTTCAGGATGTCCTTGGTCTTGTTGTTGATGGGCATCTGGAAAATGGCATCCGGCGACGTCTTGTCTTCCGCTTCGGCAACAAAATTGTGCTCGGCTTCCGCTTCCTCCAGTTTTCCCGTGCTGGCAAGGGCCAGGCCGCGAGCGAAATGCCAGAACACCGTGGCGGTGTGCATGGCGGCGTCCGGCTGTGGCGCTTTCAGAGTTTCGTTCCACTTGTGAAAGCGCACTTCGACAGCCAGCGGCACGGTCATGAAGCCCTCAAGGGGCGGCATCTCTTTCACGTGTGGGCCCACGTTGGCAGCGAGCAACTGCGCGCCGCGCCGGGACTCGAGATAGTTGCCGTTCATGGCCGCGGCCATGGCGATGAAATGCAGATTGTGGCTGTAATACATCATCGAGTAGATGCCTTCGGCTCCGCTAGCCTTGAGGTAGGCTTGATCGGCGAGCGCGGCCTTCTGGTTGGTTTTCAGCGCAGCTTCGTAATCGCCGGTGCGGATGTAGATGTGCGCGGGCATGTGCACGATGTGTCCGGCGGCAGGCGCAAGCTCCGCCAGGCGATTCGCGCCGGCCAAAGCGCGTTCCGGGGAGGAGGAAGCTTCGACGGAATGAATGTAATAGTGAATCGCGCCAAGATGATTGGGATCGCGGCGAATCACGGACTCCAGCGTCGAGACGATTTCGTCCGTGCCTTCTTCCGGCATGCCGTCCGCGCGCCAGAGTCCCCAGGGATGCAGGTTCATTCCGGCCTCGGCAAGGAGCGTGGCGGCATCGAGATCGTCGGGGAAGCGCTTCACCACTTCGCGCATGGCGTCGCGATACTGTTCCAACGCAGCACGTAAATCGGATTTGGGATCGGCGGGAAAGCGCCTGGCAAGGGCGATAATGTACGCCTTGTCGCTCTCCGAAGCGTCGGCGGCGAGCGTCTGCGCTTTCTCGATGGCGGCGTGCGCCTGCGCAAAACGGTCTTCGCTGGCGGGATCGTTGTAATTGGAACCCACAGCTTCGGCGATGCCCCAATACGCCATGGCCAGTTTGGGATCGAGTTCGGCGGCGCGCTGGAAGGAGCGCATGGCTTCGTCGTGATTGAAGGCGTAGATGAGCCGCAGGCCCTGATCGAAGAATGCCTGCGCTTGCGCATTCTTCGTCGAGACCGGGTGATGCCAATTGCCGTAGCCGGTCATGAGCGCGGCGGATTTTGCCTTGGCGGGGGCAGCGTGCTCAGGATGCTCCTGTGAGAAAGCGGGCACACACAGCGCCAGCAGGATGGCGAGCAGGGTCAGGATGCGGCGATGCATTCGGAGCCTCCGGTGAGCGATAGAGTGGGCGAATCTGGCTCGCGAATTGTAGCATCCCGGAGATGGCGGAGCTCACGAAACGTAGAAGGCGGTTGAATCGAACACAGCGGCACCCGGGGAAAGAAGAGCCTGAGACAGACCTCAGCCGAGAGAATGTGACGTTCGTCACACGGAAGGGTGCTCTGGATCACAGCGAGAATCCGACACGTGGTGCAGGTTAGCTAACGAGAAACAACCCCTGTCGTCGAGACTTTGATGACAGTCAAGGCAGGGCAGGCCACGACACGTAAGCGTGCGATGGCCTGCCCCAGCCCATTCTCCCCATACAAATAGGCGCACCTCATTTCGGAAGAATCAAGAGCAACGGAAGGGCTTGCCAGCGCAGGCCTCGGCGGAGCAAAGACTGTGTGTTCACCGCGAGGCGGGTCGCCTGTTACGCCACAAGTATCCGAGCACCCAGAGCGAAAGCAAAACCAAAAAAGTTACAAGGGCCATTTTCGCGCTACCGAAACTGTTCCCGATGATCCAGGGCGAATGGGAAACCAACAGGGTCGAAGATTGCGCCCCGTTGTCCGGCGGCCGACCATGAGCATCCACGGCATTCACTGTAACCGTAAATGCGGCGTCCCCTGTAGAAGAGCTTGCGGAGACGGTCAACAATGACGTGGCAGAGCTGGGGCCGGTCACGGTCGCCGGAGCGGGAGTCGCACAGGGCGGCGCGGGATGGCCCATTCCGGAGATCGTGCAGGCGAAGTCTACCTTGCCGGTAAAGCCGTTGAATGGAATGACGGTGATCGTGGAGGTTGCGACGCCTGCACTAAGGGTGGCAGGCGTCAGGGGCGACAGGGTCATGTTGTAGCTGGGAGTGGGCGCGCCCTGGCATTCGCATACAAGGGTATTTGCCTGCCCAGCCTCGGTGGTGCACTTGCCCACATTGCCGCCGCCCACGGTAGGTGGGCTGCATCGTGCACCCTCCTTGCTACAACCGCGTCCCTGCGGGACGGTGTTGAAGGAACACGACTGGCCAAGAGTCGTTGACGGGGAAACGGCCACGGCAGCACCCAGGAGGAGAAACCCGAGGATCGGCCGGGAAGGTGTTCGCTTCATAACGACTCCTAGGCAGGAATTGTGATTATAGCTGGGAATTAGTGGACCCATCGAGTTCCAGGAATTTCTTTCCTGGAAAATCCTCTGGCTCTGAAACATTCGTAGCACAGCCATTTCTGGGGGTGGCACAGGCATTCTTGCCTGTGCAGGTTTTCTTTGGTAGGGGCCAGCTCAAGGTAAACCGTAGGAACCGGAGCCGAGAAATTCCAGGAGGCCCATATTGCGCAAAACCTGCAACTGTTGGCGGATTTTGTCGTGGACGTGAGTGCATTTTTTGGAGTTCGGCGGCGCGAGCGGCTTACGTCCCATCTTTGCGCGTAGCGCCGGGCTTTGCCCCGGTTTATGGGGACTACCCGCGTTCTTTGCGGGGAGAGCCCGGCAAGAATTCCTTCCACGGCGGCCGCCATTGACTTGAATTCGCGCAGAGCCTTTTCCAAGCCAGCGTTTGCGAGCCTGACAGGGGATACGAGACTGCGTCCTGGCAGAGGCCTCTTCGAACCGGGTTTGCCCAGATGTAGCAGGCTACCGATTCCGATTGCTCCGGCACGCGAAGAATGTGGTCATAGAATTTGGCTTGCCAGAGCGGAGCGTGCGCGCGATTTTTGTGGGCCAAGCTGGTCCGCTGTTTGAAGGCGGTGACGAAACGAAGGAGATTGGATTCGGGAGAATTCCCTTCGGCAAGGAAGTGAAGATGATCGGGCATGAGGCAGAAGGCGTGGAGCAGAAAAGAGTGGCGCGCTGCGAGGGAAATCAGGTGACCCAGTGCCAGGTGGCCAAGAGAGATGTCGGCGAAGCGCGGGACCCGGTCGCTGGTACAGATGGTAATGAAATAGATTCCGTAACCGAGATAATTCCGAGGAGCGAGGCGGGTATCTTTTCGGAGGAAGGGCATATGCAATAGAGTAATAGTATAGGCGCATAACATGAAGATTGTAGCGCCGGGCTTTGCCCTGACTTGTAGGGACTCCCAGCGTCCTTTGGTGTTGTAGCGCCGGGCTTTGCCCTGACTTGTAGGGACTCCCAGCGTCCTTTGGTGTTGTAGCGCCGGGCTTTGCCCCGGTTTATGGGGACTGCCCGCGTTCTTTGCGGGCAGAGCCCGGCACTGTTTCTTCGGCGCATAGAAAAAGCAAAGATGCCGGGCTTCCCGACAAACACCGTCGGGACCCCCACAAACCGGGGGAAAGCCCGGCGCTACAACAGACGGTAGTCGCCGCCGCCGAGGAATTTCAGCAGGCCGAGGTCTCTGAGGACTTGCAGTTGCTGGCGGATTTTGTCGCGGACGTGAGTGCATTTTTTGGAGTGCGGCGGCTCGACGCCGCTTTTCCGTCTGGGAGGGCCGCTCCCTACACGAGCCGATAGAGCCCGCCGCCGAGGAAATCGAGCAAGCCGAGGTCGCGGAGGACTTCGAGTTGCCGGATTTTGTCGCGGGGGAAGAGTCGCCCCCGGCTTTCAAGCGAAGGCGCCATCTGCCCCGATTGACGTATAACGTACTACGTAGTATGCTTGGCGTGTGATTCAGAGCTTTGCCTCGAAGGAAACCGAAGAGCTGTTTCATTACCAGCATTCGCGGCGTTTTCGGGCCTTCGAGCGCGTCGCGCTGAGGAAACTGTTGCAACTGCACGCCGCGACGGAATTGCGCGTCCTAGCGTCGCCTCCAGGAAACCAGTTGGAGGCATTGCGGGGCGACCGGAAAGGGCAGCACGCGATCCGGATTAACGATCAGTGGAGGATTTGCTTCGTCTGGCGCGATGGGCATTGCTACCAGGTAGAAATCGTGGATTATCACTGAGAGGCAGGAAAAAGATGGGCAAAACGGAAAAGCTGATGGCTCCTGTGCATCCAGGAGAAATTTTGCGGGAGGATTTTATGAAGCCGCTGGGGTTGTCGGTGAACAAACTGGCGCTGGAGCTGCATGTGCCGGCGACGCGCATTGGGGAGATTGTGCACGAGCGGCGGCGAATCACGGCGGAGACGGCGCTACGGCTGGCGCGCTATTTCAAGACGAACGCGGAGTTCTGGCTGAACCTGCAGAATTTCTACGATTTGGAATGCGAGAGGCGGGCGGGCAAGGCATTGGAGATTGACCGGCAGGTGCAGCCTGTGAGTGCAGACGTTGTCTAGGTGAGATGGTAGGAACCGCCGCCGAGAAATTCCAGGAGGCCGAGGTCGCGGAGGACTTGGAGTTGCTGGCGGATTTTGTCGCGGACGTGGCGGTTATGGGGATGGAGTTTCGCGAGGGAGCCGGCGTGGGCGTAGACGTCGGCAAGGGTGAATTCCATTTTGCCCAGGGATTGCACGACTTGAAGCACGTCGAGGGTCCAGCCGCGTTTTTCTACCCGCAGTTTTTCCAGGGGCCGGAGTCGGTTGTAAGAGCTGCGCACTTCGCGCGGAGTGAGGGGAGTCCCTTCGCTCACGACAGAGATGCGGGCATGTACGGGAATTTTATCCAACAAAATATTGCAGCCGACCCAGCCTGCGCGGCGAGCCGTTGCCGCGAGAGGTTTGCGGCGCTCGACTGCGGATAGTGCAAAGGCGAAATGCGGGACGAGAAGAACCGTGTGGACAGCCCACGCGTCAAGGTCATAGTGCAAGACGAAGAGATTGGGGGTTCTGTCTTCGAGAATGGCGCGCTTCATTTCGGAGTAGGCGGCGTCAACGATTCTGCTGCCTAGCGGCTTCGATTGGCTCTTCAACTGAAAAGGAGAGTCGCACGAGGGGCAGACATAGTCGATCGCGGCGGTGCCTTGGGGCGCCGACCGAAGGCGTGGCGATTCGCAGGCGGGACAGAAGAAATTAGCGGCGCCCCAGGATTCCGTGCCAACGCGAGCGCGTTGGGAGGCGCTTTTGTAGCGGTCGAGGCCAGCCGTGGGGAGGTGCAGGTCCACGCGGGGATTAGATCACGAAAGCCTAGGCCGTCGCGAATAGTGGGGCCTGGATAGATTTCGCCGGGGCAAGTTGCGCGGGACGTTGCGCGATGCGGTCACCTGGGGAAGGCTGGTAAATCGGACGGCCCAGCGGCCGGCGCCGCAACTCTCCTTCGAGCGCACGTTTGATTCTTTCCTTTGCGACATTGAGATAGTTAGCCGCCGTGTCAGCTCCAGCCGCACGTCGACCATGCAAAACTGCGGCGCATGCAGCACTACCAGCCCCGATATAAGGATCTACAACGAGGTCGCCGGAATTGGTTAGGGCTAGGACCAAGCGTTCAACAAGCTCGATTGGGAATTGGCAAGGATGGATGGTCTTTTCAACGTGATTGTGTTTGACGTTTGGGATGGTCCAGAGATCGCCGGGGTTTTTGCCTAGCGGATTGCACGAATACTGACCTGCCTTTTCGCCTTTGAAGTATTTTTTCCCAGGGTACTTTTGTGGGACCCTGATCGCATCCAGATTAAATATGTAATTATCGCTCTTGGTGAACCACAGGATTGTCTCGTAGCGTCCGGAAAGCCGTTTGCGGCAATGGAGTCCATGTTCGAAGCACCAAACAATTCGGTTCCGAAGTTTTAGGCCCAACTCCTTACAGATTCCGTAAATGAAAATATCCAGTGGAAAAACTTCACCATCTTTCCCGATATGGTTCCCGACCTGCCAGCAAAGACTTCCATTGGCAGCCAGTATCCGGGCGCATTCCGTTAGCGTGTCTCGTTGGAGTTTCAAATACTCATCGAACCCCAAACGCTTTTCATATTTCTTACCAATGTTGTACGGGGGTGAAGTAACGATGAGGCGAGCAGTCTTATCAGGAATCTCTTCAAGGAGTTGGAGCCGATCACCCTGGAAGAGCGTTACGGCCGAATGAGGCTGGTAATGCCCGCCGATGTAAGAGTCCTTTCTCTTAGTCAACTCTTGCTCCCCCTCGATTTCGAGCAACTCAAATGCCATAGGCGAAGAATAAGCGAATATCTGTTCGCCCGTCAACCTCCGGGTCTGCTAATCTCATGGCACGACACCTGCCAAAACCAACGGGACCGCCGGCACTCCTCGACCCTGACGCGCCATGTCATAGAGAGCCCCCTCGTAGTAACCGGGACCCGAAGACATTTCTTGCTGCATTGACTTCATGGGCAGTATCTCGATGCCGACGTCGATGGCATCGCGAACGTAGAAAGCCATGTGCTTGACGAACAAATCGTACGCGATGAAACTGTACTTCCCAAGTTGAATTTCAATCGCGACTCGGTTCTTGACAAAATCTGTCTGGTTAAAAGAGAAGATGGCTTTGTGCCCGGCTTTTTCGATTTCCTTTTTCTGGTCCTCGGCAGACAGGTGAAGAGTTTTTCGTATCAGGTCGTATTCGTCGGTGACCCAATAGCTAGTGCGGCTTTCACTCCAGCCCATCTTTCTGAACTCGGTAGTGAAGCGTTTGTTTAGTTCGATCGGGGAGAACAGGTGTTTCCCCTCCATGCCTTTTTCTTCGCTTATCTTGGTTTTGTATTTGTTGGCATCAACCTTGCCGATAGCTGCTTCGATCTCTTTCCATACCTTGTGCTGGTGAACCAAGAGCCATTCATGCCCGTTCAAGTGAGAGTAAAGTTTTTCTATTCTCAACGAAAGGTCTCCCGACCTGATGCATGGGCTGGTACTTTAGCCCACCGGCTGGACCTACACAACATGCATTGCCCCTACTTTTTGAGATACGGATAGTGTTTTCGAATAGCCGCCACGAGGTCCTTGTGAAAGTCGGCCCAACCTTGAGACCCAACGTATGTTTTCTTTAGGTCAGCGAATTTCCAACTCTTCCATTCGCGTTTCAGGGCGGACAGATATTTCTTGAAATCCTGGTGGGCTAATTGCCTCTTCTCCGTCCGGAACATCGATCTCAGTAACTTCAGAAAAGCGGAGACCCCGCGGTTCGTTGAGACGATGCAGTTATCCGGATCTCTCCATTCTTTCCCGAACAAGCTACGGACAGTTGAAAAATAGGTTCTCAAAACGGTGATGAACTCGTCGGGATCATTATTGGGGTAAAGCTTCCGAAGAATTCCTCGGGGAGCAAGCAAGCCCTTTAGGTCGTAGCCGGAAAAGTTTTTGAGTGTGATTGCTTGGTCGCCGACATCAAGCAGCCTAATTGAGTTCTTGAATGGACTTTGGTCATTAAGTTCCACGACAACCCGAATTGCCATTAGCGCGTTATCCTTTTGGCATTCTGCGAGATCTTTCGTGTACCTGAGATACGCGACGAGATTTGGGTCCATCCTTCTCGAATTATCATTGATGGCGACGAAAGTTTCTTGCCGCTTCTTGATGCTGAGACCTTTCACTGCGGTTACGACGAGATCGAAACCTATTCGAGTTGCTGGCTCTGCCTGTACAAACCCAAAGAGACGGTGTTGTCCGTCAATCAGCTCGAGAGAGGAATACTCCATCGGAATGTTCAAGACGACCAGCCTGTTCAAGCCGGGCCTTGAGAGAACAATCGGTCTGTCCTTAAAATCTGTGACCTGTTCGAGTTTAATATCTTCAACAATAACCCGGTCGTTCAAGTGGACGATGATATTCGTGGGTAGGATTGCTTCGGGCTGGGCGATGAAACTTAGGACCTTAGGTAATCGTTCTCGTCGAAGCATTCTCTGGTAAGCGTTAGCGTCACCCTGCGCTCGTCTATAGATCGAGCATATCCTGAGCAGATGTTCGGCTGGTATCGAGAACAAGTATAAATCGTTAGATGAGCCTGGGGTCGGTTGCTGAAGTTTGAGCGCCAAGAGTCTATGTATGTTCTTCTCTTCGCTAGTTCTTATGCCAAGAGCGTGGATGATCTCGTATTTGGCGTATTGTCTGATCGTTGCAGCCAGAGCTTCGTAGTAGGAAAGTTCGCGTTCTCCCCAGATAGACATGCCTTTATTTGTGGCGTAGGCCTTGTCCTCAGGAGAAAGCTCTTTTCCCGTGATCACAAACAAAACCTTAGTTGCTCCTGCTTTCTGGCCGATTACCTCCCAGTCGTTAACGTGCGCAGTCCACGAATCCTTGACGCCTCCAGATTTGTTGGAGGCGATGATAGTCACGCCCAGTTTCGTCTCAGTTGCGAAGAGATCAACCTTTCGTTTCTTGTCGGGGGCCAGCTGTACTTGGTGTTCAGCTGTGCTCTGAATGTTCGGCTTGGTTGTGAAGCCCGCTTTGTCAAAGAGCGTCCAAACGCGTTTGTTGAGTGCGGCACCCTTGTTCATCGCAGATGAGCTCACACCTCTCGCCAGAAATTGAAGCGCTGGAACGGCTGAGAGGATATCACTATTGTAGTTCACTGCAGAGTGATGAAGCTTCGTGGTAGAGGGAAGGGGTCGCTACAAAGGTGCCGGCTTCGTAGCGAAGTCAGGCGAGGTAGATTTCGGTTTCGGTTTTGATGATGAAGAGGGCGTCGGAGTCAGAGCGGCCGGAGGCACGGAATTTTTGGCGGGCTTCGTCGAGGGAGTCGGCGAGTACAGAGAAGATGACGCGACGGTCGGTGCGGCCGATGAAATAGAAGCGGCGCTCTTGCTGGACGAGTTGGAGTTGGGCTGGCATTCGAGAAAAATTCCGACCCTCAAAATTCGAGAGCGTGGCACCCACATGACACCGCGAAAAGCAGATCCCTCGTCGCGTTGCAAACGGCGCAACGCTCGCTCGGGATGACACGCGGGTCGGCGAGACGCCGGCGCTACTGGATCGATCCATAGGATCGGGAAACGGATCAAGGGAAAACTGGAAGGAAGAGAGAGAAAGATCGACCTGTACCAGATTGGAACAGATGCGCCGCAGCGAAAGAGCAAGGAAGTCGGCGGAGAGTTCGCAGCCCAGGGCGTGACGGCGGAGGCGGAACGCGGCGAGGGCCGTGGTGCCGCTGCCTGCGAACGGGTCGAGGACGAGGTCGCCTTCGTGGGAGGAAGCGAGGAGGATGCGTTCGAGGAGGGCGACGGGTTTTTGGGTGGGGTGCTTGCCGAATTTTTTCTCCCAGGGCTCGGGCGGGCGGATTTCCCAGACGGATTTCATCTGCTTGCCGCGATTGATTTCCTTCATGAGCTTGTAGTGGAAGGTGTGGCGCGATTTGGAGTTTTTGGCGGCCCAGATGAGGGTTTCGGTGGCGTGGGTGAAGTAGCGGCAGGAAAGATTGGGAGGCGGATTGGGCTTGACCCAGGAAATGTCGTTGAGGAGCTTGAAGCCGAGCTGCTGCATGGCGAAGCCGACGGAATGGATGACGTGGGCGGTGCCGGAGACCCAGATGGAGCCGTTGGGCTTGAGGACGCGCTGGCAGGCGGCCAGCCAGGCGGTGTTGAAGGCGTGATTGGCGTCAGGGCCGCGGGATTTGTCCCAGTCCCCTTTGTTGACGCTGACCATTTTGCCGGCGTGGCAGGTGATGCCGCCGTTGGAGAGGAAGTAGGGCGGGTCGGCGAAGACGAGGTCGACGGAGGATTCGGGGATGAGGGCGAGGAGGTCGAGGCAGTCGCCCTGAAAAATCTTGAGGTGATGCTTGGCGTCCTCAAAGGCCGGAGCCGGAAGGGAGTTGGGGTTTGTTTTCAACATGATCACGACTTGATCAACTTACGGATCGGGATCGTTGATCAGAACCGCGAAGGGTGTCAAGCGAGAGCCACGAAGGTTTTTGTAGAGGCCGCCCTTCAGCGCGGCATAGCGGAACGGCTTTTGTAGTGGCCGGGCTTCAGCCCGGCATAAGGGAACGCCTTTTGTTAGGCACCGCCTTCACGGCGGCGCTTCAAATCGCTGGACTTCGACGCTTCTGCGTTCCCCCGGGCCCCGGTACTAGTAAAGTAAGTCTTGACATGGTGACCCTTCCATGCTATACTTCCTTGTGAATCAGCGATACCAGTCCCGCCTGTCCCCTAACTCTCGCTCTTTCTGTGATTTCCACCTCTCTGTCGGCAACGCGGCTCCCCCGCTCAGCCGCAGAGAGCCTTACTCCCGCCGGTTTTGCATTTCCCCTCCCTTCTCTGCCTTGCAGTTTGCCACTGCAAATTTGCACCTTTCTTTTCAATCACTTACAACAGTCAAATTCTACAAACCCTTTCTTTCCAAGCTTTTGCATCATTGCCGGGGGGTGTGTACCCCCTCCTTAGCCCGATCGGGGGATTTCAAAGGCGGCGGGGTGGCGGGGGCCAGTGGACATGAGGTGCTCGATTTTGGCGACGGGGTGAATGGCGCCGCGAGCGCCGACGGCGGTGCAATTGAGCGCGGCAGCGGCGCAGGCAAAATCGAGCTGCTTCTGCAACGGCCAGCCTTGCAGCAATGCGTAAATGAATCCGGCGTGAAAAATATCGCCCGCGCCGGTAGTGTCCACCGCCTCGATCTGAAAAGCCGGCGCGTAGTGGAACTGCTTGCCGTCCCAAGCGAGGACGCCATCCTGACCCAAAGTGGCGGCGGTGAGACGGCAGCCGTAGCGGCAGTGAATCTCCGGCAGGGATTTCTGCAAGTTGTCTTGGGAGGTTAGCTTGGCGGGGATGTTTCTGCAGGTAATCAGGTGATCGACGTTTTCGAGGAGCGAATCGACGCCGGGATAGAGTTCATCGAGGTCGGCGATGGCGGGGATGCCCGCGGCGCGGGCCCAGGCGGCGGCTTGGGCCGCTGCGGCGGTGTCGTGCCCATCGACGTGAAGAGCGCGGGAGTTGAGGATCCATTCGCGCTGGAGTTCTTCCGGGCGCAATGTCAGGCGCTCGTCGCGCTTCCAGAGGACGGTGCGCTCGCCGGATTCATCGACGAGGATGAAAGCCTGCTGGCTGGGGCAGGCGGGAGCGGGGAGGAGATGCGCCTCGACGCCGGCGCGAGCAAATTCCGCGCGATGCAGCGCGGCCGCCGCGTCATCACCGATCTTGCCGACGTAGCGCGTGCGGAGTCCCCACTGCTGGCAGGCCATGACCGCAGTAGCGACCTGGCCGCCGGGCAGAATCGTCGCGGAGCGGATTTCGACCTTGGAGCCGCGTGCGGGAAAGTGCGGGACGGGGATCAGGGTGTCGATGGCGTTGAGACCCACGCCGACGAGATCGACCTGGGATGGCTTCGTCATTTCGTTTGAGCCACTCTAACAGGCCGCGGAAAAGCTTCTCAACTTGTAATTCAGGAGAGAAGA
>QHYN01000184.1 GCA_003224145.1 Acidobacteriota bacterium | reverse complement strand
GGCGAGGACTCTGGATTGTTCCGTCGTCTGGCGTGCACACGATCGGAATGATGTTCCCGATTGACCTGATTTTTCTCAATAAGGAAAAACGAGTGATTCATGTGGAAGAATATGTTCGCCCCTTCCGCATTTCCAAGGTCTCCCTGAAGGCGGTGAGTGTTTTGGAACTGCCTCCACACACCATTTATTCGACTGGCACCCAGGTCGGCGACAAGATCGAGATAACGCCCTTCCCCGTGTCAGGTTGAACGAATTCATGACGCTTGCTCGCACAAGTAGCTGAGAACTGGGGCGATGCCCGGGCAAATTCGCTTCTTGCAAGGGAATCTGGTGGACGTGAGGGGATTCGAACCCCTGACCCCCTGCTTGCAAACTCACAAAACACAGAAGACCCCAGTTGACAGCAAGAGCCACAAGTGACGCGAAACGCTTGCGATTCCTTGCATTTGTGCCAATGGAGCCGGACAGTAGTTGACCGTAGCGGACAGCCGCAGACCGGCGTGCTCAGGCAGGGTTATGGCACAAAGTACGTCACAAAAATTGGGCACATCCGGCAGCGAGTATGCAACTACCTTTCGGCTTCGATTCTGTATCAGCTTCGGATTGTCCGCGACGATTTCCGGTGCTCCTCGATACTCGGTAATCTTGCCGTCACGCAGATTCGCTTGCCGCGTGAATGTGGAAGTATATGATCTAACTCGTGGATGCGCTTGTTGAAGGTCTCGCCGGTCTTCTTTTCAAACTTAGCAATCGCTTGTCGTTTCACACGCGCTGAAATGTATCGAGAGCGTCGTGGTTCCGCTCGCCGAATGAGTACGCCAATTACTAATGCGGTGATGTATGCCGCTCCCGGAGATAGCCCGCTCTTCCACAAAATAAAGTAGGCCGCCGCTGCGCAAAGGCAGGCCATAAGTACTCCGCGTGCCGCGTGAGCAATCGCTTCTCTGCGTCGGTAAAGGAAGACGAAGGCCACCAGACCAGCGATGATGTACAGCGCGTTTGTTTGGTCCGGCGTCATTCTTTCTGATGAATTCTACACCTGCTGCATTTGGATGTGCCGTAGTGAATAGAACGGGGGAGAACGATAGCGGATGGGACAGCCTGTGTCTAAGTCTCAATGCTCTCGGATCGAGGTTGGTTTTGTTCGGGTCTACACCGATCAGCTTTCGCGCAGCAAGAATCGTTGCGGCAAACAAAATGGCGAACTTCCGTTCTTCGGTCATTGGGAATCCCCGCAAATTGATTTGAATGCGGGTAGAGGCAGGAGTCCCGATTCTACTTCCGCTTTTCCAGAAATGCCAGAATCAGCCCCGCATGACCAATTCACCTGTTCGGGCAAAGAACTCCAGCCCGACAGCAAATGCTTTGGGACTGAGACGCTGACAATAAACTACTCGCGCCCTGGCCCACAGGTTACCGCTAGGGGATTTGACAAGGACGCGAGAATTAGGCGTCCAAGACCGTTCGGTTAGGAGTCGCGCACCAAGAGAACTGATGTCCTGTGTTAGACATGGCTCGCTAACGAATGGCTCCTCTACGGAGAAGATTTTCACCCGGAGTCTCTCGGAACTACGTGCTCGTTTCCGGCCATTTGACATCTGGCCTCACTTTCGCTAGGTCGGAACCGAGGAGTAGTCCGAGTATCAAGCGATACCTAAGCGCTGTCTATCAGGTGATGACCTGAGTTTTAACTCATTGAAAGTGGGAGAGATATGGCCTAATTCTTCTTGCCCCAAAGTTCCCAAAACAGTTTCACTGTTTGAGCGGCGCGCATTTGACGGGAAGCCGACTTGCCGGGATCGGGATCAATCCAGGAACTTCTCTCGCGTGCACGCGAGCCCCTGTGGAAATCCGCAAGAATCTTCTGGACTTTTCACAAATTTCGGTTGATAAGGATTGGACTAAGCCCATCCCAAACGTCCCACCTAGGAGGATCGATCATGCGAATCAAGAGGTTTGCCGCTTGTGCGATAACATTGCTCTTCGCGGCACTTGCTCTAAGCCTTGTAGCCAGTGCTGGCGATCAGCACTCGGGGACCTGGAAGATGAACCCCGACAAGTCGAAATACAGTCCCGGACCAGCACCGAAGAGTAATACGGTAACGATCAACTCTGACGCAGATAACATCAAGCTCAGTTCTGAGGGAATCGACGCCGCTGGGAATCCGACTCACGTCGAGTACACTGCAAAATACGACGGCAAGGACTACCCGATTACCGGTCTGCCTAACGCTGATACAATAGCGATAGAACGGCTCGACGCCAGCACGATCCGGTCCACTATAAAGAAAGGCGACCAGATTGTGATGACCGTGACATCGGTGATCTCTAAAGACGGAAAGACGCGGACCTCGACATTCAAGGGCAAGGACGCGCAGGGGCAGGACGTAAATAACGTCATCGTTTACAACAAACAGTAAATCAATTTCTTCAATTCTTTATTGATGATGTGACTGGGGTCTCTCGCAGGATCGTCGGCGAGCCTGCGTGGGTGCTTGTCCAGAGCGTGGATTGCCCGAAAGTTTGAAGAGGGATTTGCATGCTCACGGGCGCACCTTCGAGTCCGGCGGAGGAGCCGACCCGGCTTGCTGTTTCGGCGCCTCACACACATACTTTTTGATTGTTACTTGCGCAATCAAAAAAATTGTTTTTTGATTGCGCTTTTCCGGGTTGTCTTTGATGTATTGGAGCACCAAGTCAAGAGTAGTTCTGAGTGTCGCGTTATCGGGGACACAAATGCGCTGACCGGTGTCGGACCAATTGAGCGCGAGTGTTCCGGCCACGCCAGCAACGTAGGCGAGGCAAACGTCAGGCGGACGATTGCTATCGTATTGGCAAACCGCCAAAAAGTCGTCGCCGCTGTTTATGATGTCCGAAGTTTTCTGGGCCTTCGCTACGCTTGAAATCGTCAAAGCCAAAACTGCCATGATTAGAGTTTTCATATAGGGTGCCGTCATGCCTGTGCCTCCGAAAATGCATTGACCGGCGCGAGTTCAAATTCCGTCATCGAACGGGGTTGCCGATTTCTCGACGCCCCTGACATACGAAACCCCACCGGGACGCTGATTGACGAGCAATAAGATGAAGATTCCGACCTTCATCAGGCACGTCCGTTCCCGCTGGAAAGACTTGGGGAGAAGAATGCAGAGTCCTTCCGTGGTCAGCAATGGAACGAAAGTTCGAGAGGATGAAACTGAAGTCCTAGCGGGTTCCACAAATGGCTCTGACGGGTAAACAACTGGGTCCCTGACGCAACACCACTTGGCAGGAATGGCGGCGCAGGGGTAATCTGCTGATCGCTCAGACTATTTCCAGGCCGACTTCTCCTTCCTGCTTGGAGCCAGCTTTGCCCACCCAGACCACGCTGCAGCGCTCGGAAATGGGAGGGTCTTCATCGAGGATAAGCTCGACCACTTGGCCGCGCCTGAGGTGGGAACTTCCGCGCAGCCGGAAACCTTCTTTCGAGGAATCGAGGACGAGGCAGGGGAACCTCTTCTGGTTGCTGTCCAGATTGATGACCAAGCTGGCGCGCCTCTTCAACATCACCCGCTTCGAGCGGCGACCTTTGGGGACAGGAAAACTGGGCATTCTTTCACCCCCTGGTCTAGGAGTAGTGATGGTACGTCCGGATTAGTTTCATATGAAATGAGGAAAACTTCTCTAGACAGAGCTCGCAATCCTTCTTGCTCTGAACACAACAATGCGGGGATGCGAGTTAAAGGGGTTGCGTTGGCGAGATGTGGACCTAATAGAACGCAGTCTAACGATAAGGCGTGGCACCACGAAGACAGATGCAGGTGAGCGCGTGATCCCGTTAAACGCGAATGCGATGGCTGCCATTCAGGAACTGTATCGCCGCGCTCGGACTTTGGGTGCTATCGATGTGGACCACTACCTATTCCCTGCCTGTGAGAATGGCAGGATTGACCCCACCCTACCTCAGACATCTTGGCGAACGGCTTGGCGCCGTCTGACACGGGCTATAAACTGCCCGGAGTGTGGAGAGTTACAAGACCCGGGTGAAGCCTGTCGCAACGAGGAATGCATGGCTGACATCAGCAAGGTGAAAAGCCCAACCGCTGAACTGCGTTTTCACGATCTGAGACATCACGCCATCACCGAGTTGGCCGAGTCGCTAGCGAGCGACCAGACCATTATGAGCATCGCGGGGCACGTCTCCCCGAAGATGCTAGCGCACTACTCGCACGTTCGAATGGACGCGAAGCGCAAAGCCCTGGACGCACTCTCAGGCGAGAGTTCAGGGGGCAGTTATGGCACAAACCACGACACAAACGCGCTCCCAGCCACAACTACTCATCCACAAGTGATTGAAAGTATGGTGGACGTGAGGGGATTCGAACCCCCGACCCCCTGCTTGCAAAGCAGGTGCTCTCCCAGCTGAGCTACACGCCCACAGGTGCAACCACCTTCATTCTAAAATATTCTCCGTGGTCCGTCACGCGCATCTGTTCATGAACTGCTCTAAAGTTGTTGCAAAATCGCATGGGCAGG
>QHYN01000183.1 GCA_003224145.1 Acidobacteriota bacterium | reverse complement strand
GCTCCAGCTCTTCAATGATTTCCATGGCGCGCACTTTGGGAGCGCCAGAGACCGTTCCCGCCGGGAAGCAAGCCATGAGCGCGTCGAAGCAATCGACGTCCTCGCGCAGGCGGCCGTGCAAGCTCGAAACAAGATGCATGACGTGCGAGTAGCGCTCGACGGTGAGGAGCTTTTCCACCTTTATGGTGCCGTAATCGCAGACGCGGCCGAGATCGTTGCGGCCGAGATCGACGAGCATGATGTGCTCGGCGCGCTCTTTTTCGCTAGCGAGCATTTCGCGTTCCAGGCGCTGGTCTTCCGCTTCGTCTTTGCCGCGCCAACGAGTTCCGGCAATAGGACGGTAGAAGACGTCGCGTCCCTGAACTTTCACAAGCATTTCCGGAGAGCTGCCGACGACGGCAATGTCGTTGAGCTGCAGATAGAAAAGATAGGGCGAGGGATTCAGAGCGCGCAGTTGGCGATAGACCTCAAACGGCTCCGCTTGTGTTTTCGCGGAGAAGCGCTGGCTGAGCACGACCTGAAAAATGTCGCCCGCGCGGATGTACTGCTTCGCCTTTCGGACAATGGCCAGGTATTCGGACCGGCGAAAGTTCGAGTTCACTTTCAACGAACTGCGCCGGTGAACTTTCGATGATTTTTTCGGACGCTCCGCAGCAACAGGTTCTTCGAGAAGCCGCCTCGTCTCCTTGATTTCGCGAACAGCGGCATTGTATTTCGCGCGCACGCTGCCGTGGCCCTCGGTGAAAACGTTGCGAACGATCCACAGGCGGTGCTGCACATGATCGAAGGCAATGAGCCCGTGGTAAAACATCAGCATGGCGTCGTAAAGGCCGATTTCGTCGCGCAGGCGTTTGGGCAGGCGCTCGATCAGCCGCACCATGTCGTAACTGAAGTAGCCAATGGCGCCGGCGACCAAGGGAGGCAGGCCAGGAAGCCGGACAGGGCGGAAGCGCTCGATTCGCTCGCGCAAAAAAGAGATCGGGTCGCGCTCTTCCCAAACGATGCGGTCGCGGCTTTCGAGGACACAGGCGCTGTTGGCGTAGCGGAAGATTTCTTCCGGATGGGCGCTGGCGAACGTGTAGCGCGCGATTTTTTCGCCGCCTTCGACGCTTTCGAGAAGGAAGGAGTAACGCGCGCCCTGGGCGATGCGCAAATACGCGCTCACAGGCGTCAACAAGTCCGCGGGAAAAACATCGTAGACAGGGATAAGGTTTCCCTGTTTGGCGAGGCGCTGGAATTCGTGGAAGCCAGGCTGGATCATGGGAGTAGGTTCACGGTTCCGACCGAGTCGGAATCTTCGATCGACAGTTTTCAGTTCACAGAAA
Source organism: Acidobacteriota bacterium (assembly GCA_003224145.1). Lineage (GTDB taxonomy): Bacteria > Acidobacteriota > Terriglobia > Acidiferrales > UBA7541 > Acidiferrum. Next base: position 3,134 of record QHYN01000183.1, on the reverse strand, counting down.
AAGAGACCTATTATTACATTACTTTATGCTGGACCAGATTATTCGTCAGAGGCCGAGGGTATTTTTGGAAGAAGCAGGAGGAAAAGCGGCGGCTCTTCGAAGCTCAGGGTAAACAAGCCGCCGCACTCCACGGTTCCAAGAGAGATCCTTCACTCCCGATGGTCGTTCCGGATAGACATGCTTCGTCGCATGTCTAGTTAACCATAACGGACCTACCCCCTATGTTTTTTGTAAGTGTTGCATCTAAAGGACTTAGTGTTTATGTAAGTGGTTTAGAATCAACACTTGCGGGCATTCCTATAAGTGTTGATTCTAAATGGGTTAAACTAGCCACGAACCTGTCATCCGTAGAGCGGGCGAGCCATGCCTTTCACTCCTCCTGAACGAAATGCGGGGATCCATCGAAAGAACGCCACGGCGGTCCTTCGAGCGCTGGGCACACGCGGAAATCCTCAAAAAGAAGCTCTCGGAGGGTTGTAACCAGGTTTCTTACGGAAAGGCGAACTACTTCACAGAGCTTGTATACCAGATTACTGACCGCTGTGTCAACTCGAAAATTATTTCACTTCTCCGGTTATTTAAGCGGCAGCCGATCGAGCCGGGCCCTGGATATGTCGTGACTGGGCGGAGACAGTCACGTAGCGCACTCCCAAGAAACGTTTCGAGGCCTCCGAGGCTACTCGTGTGATTTCCAAGGAATTAAATTTCTCCGACTTCAGTCTCGCTAGCATTTCCTCGATCGACCTGCGGACCATCTTTTCTTCGTCAATACCGAAGACAGTTGCTCTGATTTCACCAGCCAGGCGGAAGAACGTCCATCCCGCTTCGCGGATTTCTCGATCTAATCCGCACCTATCGAGATCCTTGACTAATCTCCAACCTGGAACACTGCACTCACTTTCGAACTGCACGGCTTCTGGCAAGAGCGCGCCCTCCTTGATCAGGATGGTCCCCGTTTTGATTGTGTCTGACACTTGGGGTCTCCTCAGCGTCCACAGTGGTGCATTGTTCTGCAGCAACTGGCACTAGCAGTTGGCCGTCCGGTGTGGACAAAGAAGGTTCTTCCGCGACGTGGCTCTTCATCCCATACAACTCGCGGTCTGCTGTTTGCAGGAGGGCTTCAATCGTTTCGCCGTCCTGCGGATAGGCAGCCGCGCCAATGCTTGCGGAAAGTGGCGGCTGCTCACTATCCGTTGCAAGCCGACTGCGAATGCGAGACGCGACAAGCCCTGCGGCCTTGGCGGCTGTCTCGGGCAGCACGACGGCAAACTCGTCGCCCCCGTATCGCGCGGCTGTATCGATAGCCCGACAAAACAAACGGAGCACATCGCCGACGCGGCATAGTGCCCGGCTGCCGACCAAGTGGCCGTAGCAGTCGTTGATCTTCTTCAGCCCATCCAAGTCGAGCAGCAAAACGGCAAAGGGTCGTCGCGTGCGCCCGGATCGTTCGATCTCTGCGTGGAGGACGTCTAGGAGCCGACGGTAATTGCCCAGGCCGGTAAGGGGGTCCGTAATAGCCAAATGTCGTGCCTGCGATTCCACTCGTTTGCGCTCAGTCAGGTCGAAGGCTGAAATCAGCCTGCTCTGCTGGCCATCAAAATCAAACGGTGTTGCAGTGATATCAAGCCAACGTTCCTCATGATTCTTCGTAAGAATCCTGACCTCACACCGCGAAGCGAGTCCGACTGGTTCTCGACTATCAGGGGGGGCAAGATCCCGGAAATTCATTAATAAGAGTTCTTTTTGCGTGTAGCCGGTGAGGACCTCCGCGGCGTGATTTGCATAATGCAGCCGCTCTCCGCGGCTAATGAATATCGGCGTTGCAATCGTCTCGACCAGGAAGTGGAAGCTCGCCTCGTTCTCCCGGAGCGTCTTACTCTTCGGGGCTTCCTCGGCCCGCTTTGTAGCTCTCATGAACATCGAAAATCCTTGTTGTAGTCGTCCCTCCTCGAAGACTAAAGGGGGGCGGACTTGGACCGCCCCCAACGAAGAGACCTATCGGCTTCAGGCCGCTGCGGCAGCGGCGATCTTGTGGAACGTGGAATTGGCAACCTCATAGGTCTCTACCTGAGGAGTTCCGTCAATCACCTTCGCCAGGGCCTTCGCCACTTCGGCGTAAGCTCCGCGGTTGTAGCTTTCCGCGTTTTCGGCCTGGTCCCACAAACTGATGCCAAATGCTTCCTTTCCTCCTGGTGCGACAAACGTGATTTCGTCCCGGAATCCCTTCTGTTTTCGAAGCAGGGGAATGACTTCCCTTTCCAGAGTCTGGGTGAACTCGGGAACACTGCCCTTCAGATGCATGGAGACTTTGCGTGCAAACATGTCAACCTCCTCCTTCGCACAGTGCCCTGTTAAGGGCGGTTGTAGGTAACCACCCTGTTTTCAGATGGTTCGCATCCCTACACCCATTCAAACTGTTGCGCTAGATGCACCATACTAGTCAAGGGCTAATCCTCATGGTGTGTTCAAAACAGCAACTCGCCTATTCAGATGGGATGTCCAAATTTGACCACGAGTTTTAGGCTGCGGCGGACTGCCACTGGATTTTGCGGTACTACACAAGTAACTCCGTGAGGCAGTCTGTGGACCCGCTACCGATACAAAGAAGGGCTCCCTTTTCGATCCTCAAGATTTTAGTTGACAGTAAACTGAATTTTTTGCTAAAAAGAAATTTGCGCTCTGCAATGAGGCAGTCGGGTGAGTTCGCCACCGAAGTCGACTGGGAAACAAAAGGGAGGGGTTTCTTTCGATCCCCAACTGTTTCTTGCAACAGTGGGCGTGGCAAGGACTATTACGCAGTGCCCAAAAGACTACAAAATCTTCTCTCAAGGTGATCCCGCCGAGAGTGTTTTCTATATTCAGCAAGGTAGGGTGAAGCTCAAGGTCAAATCCAAACAGGGCAAAGAAGCGGTCATCGCGATCCTAGGCGCGGGTGAGTTCCTTGGTGAGGCATGTTTAATAGGGCAGACTGTCTGCCTGGCGACGGCTACGACGATTGTGCCTAGCTCTATACTTCGGATTGACAAGAAAGAAATGCAGCGCGTCCTCCACGAGGAGCGCACGTTTTCAGACCTTTTCATACCGTACGTGCTTTCACGCAACGTGCGCGCCCAGGAGGATTTGGTCGACCAACT
>QHYN01000096.1 GCA_003224145.1 Acidobacteriota bacterium | reverse complement strand
GCTAGTTGACCTGGTGCACAGCCAGCATGCAGATCTGCCGCAATTCTTCGTAAGTGAAATACGTTTCTTCCTGGTCGCCTGCAATTTCCTTGTGTCCAACACCGGATTCGCTCGAGATGCGGCTTAATTCTTGTTCGGAAAGGCCGAGCAGCACTGCTGCTCGCCGCCGGGTCACGTATTTGAGCTCTTGTGTTTTCATGTCTGCACACCTCATGAAGGCAAAAGCACCATGCCGTCTTCTTCCACTGCCAGGATCATCGCCTTGTAGATGTCAACATCCCATCCGTCGCCGATGCGCATACGCACCGTGTCGTCGCCGTCTTTCAGAAGCTTCCCTCGCAGCGGCACCCGGATATCGCCTAACGCCACCTGCAGGACGACCCGCTGTCCGATCCAGGCCTTGAACGCGGTTTCCATTCTTGACCCCCTCAGAAGTTCAGCGTGACGTGTAGGAGAATCGCGCAAGCGGCCGCGCCTCACAATGGTACAGAGAGGGTATGGGACTAGTAAGAAGGTACTGTTTCACTTTTTTTGCGCAGATTTGTGCTTCGTTCCGTCGCGGTACATCCGTACTGTTTCTCAAGGACCGCCGGACCATAGCTGGAGACGGTTAGTGCCGTCATCCTTTGGGCATGACGAGGCACACCCATGCCGCGCAGAAACCGCTGAACGAGAGTACGGCTGTCCCGCTCCCTCGAACAGGGGTAGGACTGGCCCTGGGCGGAGGTTTCGCACGGGGATTCGCGCATTTGGGTGTTTTGCAAGTCTTCGAACAGCACGAAATCCCCATCTCTCACATTGCAGGGGCCAGTGTAGGCAGCATTCTCGGCGCTGCTTACGCCAGTGGTGCGCCCCTGCGGCGTATCATCGAAACTTGCCGTAGCCTCCGCTTTCGCGACATTGCCCGCTGGCGTGTCTCCCGCCTGGGTCTGGCCAGTAACCAGCGTCTTGCAATCCTGATCGACCGCGTATTCGAATCCCGCCAGTTTGAAGATTTGCAGATTCCGCTGGCTGTCGTAGCCACGGATCTGACCTCGGGCGAACCGGTCGTTTTCACGCAGGGCAATCTGGTGGACGCTATCCGCGCAAGCTGCGCTTTCCCCGGTTTGTTCGAGCCAATGCAGATTGGCACGCGCTACCTTGCCGATGGTGGTCTCGTCGCTCCGGTTCCGACGTGCGCGGCGCGCAGCCTGGGAGCAGCGCTGGTGATCGGCGTGTCCGTCGGCATGCAGGACGGCCACCGCGGCGCACCCACGAACATTTTCCAGGTCGTCAGTCGTGCGGTAAACGCGGCGCAAAAGCACCAGCTCGAAGTCTGGGAGCGCCACGCCGACCTCGTCCTTCGCCCCGACGTGCAGTCTTTGGCCTGGGATGATTTCGACCGCGCCGATGAAGCGATCCAGGCGGGAGCCGCAGCCGCCTACGGCGCGTTGCCGCGCATCGAGAAATTGCTCCAGCAGAAGAAGGAAGCCGCGCTCGCTTTAGAAGCTCGCCTGGAAGCAGAAGACAGAAGTCACCTTTGGTTGGCGGAGGCGCGCGCATGATTCGTTTCGGCGTACTCTTTGCTGCCGTTGGCAGTCTTATCTTCTTATGGCATGAATGTGGAGAGGACTTGGCCGTTTTCTGCTACCGTATAGGGATGGGTGCTTTCATGGGGTTGCGCTCGCGCGCGCTTGTGCCAGTGCCCGTGCATTCGCTTCATCTTTCCGCTGCGAGGAACAAGTCCGCGTGCTTGACGCCATCCTTCATTTCTTCCACTCGCTCTACAACCCGGATGGATTAAAGGAACTAATCCGCGCTGGCGGGGCCCCCCTCATCTGCGCGATTGTTTTTGTGGAAACCGGCTTTTTTGTCGGCTTCTTCCTTCCCGGCGATTCTCTGCTTGTCACCGCGGGTATTTTTTCCGCTGCCGGCGTAATCCCCATCAAATGGCTTCTTTTGCCTGTCATGTTCTGCGCCATCGTGGGCGATCAGATTGGTTACTGGATCGGCCGCTCGGCTGGAGCGGCCCTCTACCGCCGCGAGGATTCTTTCTTCTTTCGCCGCAGCCATCTTCAGCGCGCTCATGATTTCTATGAAAAATATGGAGGCAGAGCAGTCATTCTCGCTCGCTTTGTTCCCATCATCCGAACCTTCTGTCCCCCGGTCGCCGGCGCCGCAAGGATGCCTTACGTCCGCTATCTGGTCTTTGACATCTTTGGAGGCATCTTTTGGGTCGGAACCATGATCCTTGGCAGCTATTTTCTCGGTCGTTTGGTTCCGAACGTCGCCCAACGCATCCACTATGTAATTGCCGTCGTCATCTTCCTCTCCATCCTTCCGGCCATCATCAGCATCTTGCGCGCCAAGCACCAGCTTAACGTCATCCGTACCAACCGCTCTGCTTGTCTTCCCGGCGCCGAGAAAGAATAAGCCGTGTCATTGCCCAAGTTCCGCGCCGTTATCTTCGATATTGGTGGCGTGCTGATTCGCATGAATATATCTCATGCCATTGACGGCCTCGCGGGGGATCAATCTCTGTCCCCGGAGGAAATCTGGTCCACCCTGGTGAAGGATCCTCGCTGGCCAGACTGGCAGGAAGGTCGCATTACTCCTCGAGATTGGCATCAGTATTTGGTGAAACGGCTTGGGAGCAAGCTCAGTTTTGAACAGTTTGTGGAAGCTTGGAATCACGCTCTGGACCCGCAACCGATTCAGGATCAGGGCTTCCTGGAGAAGCTCAGCAAGAAATACCGTCTCGCAGTACTCTCCAACACCGATCCCTTACACGTCGCGTACATGGAGCGCACCTATGACCTCTTTGGCTGCTTCCCAACACGCATTTATTCCTGCAGTGTTGGCGCCCGCAAGCCTAATCCTCTAATCTACGAGGAAGCGCTTCGGGCCTGCAAAGCTCGCGCCGAGGCAGCCATCTATGTCGACGATATCGCCGAGTACGCCCAAGCCGCAGAGCGCCTGGGCATGAAGAGCATCGCCTTTCAGTCCACCGAACAGCTCCAGTCGGACCTACAGAGGCTCGGCGTCGACGCCTTCTAGTTCCTGGTAAGCAAAAAATCCGCTGTTCGCTCTCTCTTCGCGTAAACTTTGCTAGGACTAGTACCTGCCCGTTTGGCCAGGCCCCGGGCAACTGTCCTTCTCTCTTGCACTTACCGTTCCTCGCCCTGTTCCACCTTTGGCGGAAGGCATGCATGCTTCGTTTTACGCGCCGGTTAACGCGGCATTTGCCCAATACGGGCGAGGAGAGAAAGCAAATATGTCGGATGAAAATACAGAGTATAGAAGCGGTTCGTCATGGCAGCTTCCCGCGATCATTGTTCTCGGGCTGATTGCTCTCGGAGGATTGGGGTTTGGTTGGAATGCGTCCTCAAAACTCGATAGCACCCAGCAAGCTGTGCAGGCCAGCCTCAAAACCACCCAGCAGTCCGTTCAACAGGATATGACCTCGTTGAAAGACCGCTTGGCGCAGGACGAGAAAGCCAATACCGATCTTCAAGGCGATCTCAAGGTGGTCACGGATAAACTGAAGATTACCCAGGGCCAGTTGAAGAAGGCTCGTGTGGAAGCGGCGAAGTTGAATGACGAAACAAACCAGAAGGTGACTGCTCTTGACACCTCCGTCCATTCAGAGCTCGCCACTAAGGCGTCCAGCGATGATGTCAAGACCGTGGATACGAAGGTTGTAGGGGTTCGAACGGACCTTGATACTACCCGCGAAGACTTGAAAATGGCCAAGAGTGAGATGGGAACATTGATCGCTCGCAACCACGATGAAATTGACCAGTTGCGCCGCCTCGGTGAGCGCGACTACACCGAGTTCACCATCGACGGCCGGAATCGTCCCCAGAAGGTCGCCAACGTCACCGTCGAGCTCAAGGGTGTCAGCGAAAAGCGCAACTCGTTCAGCGTGGCCATGACCGTGGAAGACAAGCGCTTCCTGAAGAGAAACCGCGCTGCCAATGAGCCAATCTTCTTCTATACATCCGGCACGCATATTCCCGAAGAGATTGTCATCAATAAGATCGGTAAGAACACCATCAGTGGTTACGTCAGCATCCCGAAGGTCAATTCGCAGACGGCTGCTGCAACGAAGTCTGGCAACTAAAACACTAAAGAGCCGGCCCGAGCTGATTTAGCCGGGCACAGAAGGAGGCGGGCAGAGCGATCTGCCCGCCTTCTTGCTTTTAGCCCGGTCCGTTGAAATTGGCCAGGGAAAACCTGGAGGGGTGTGGAAAAAAACTTGCCCAATTGCGCGTGCGTTTGCTCACACTTCTTAGCTTGCTTGGAGCCGGAAACTTTCGCTTTTGAAGCAAATCGCCTGTTTTCCACATGATAAGTAGCCCCATAGCTGATCTACCTGATGTGGCTCTCGGATTGCTCCCATTTTAGATGACAAGTGCCAGTCCCTGAACTGGTCGAATTGCGAGATGAGTACTAGGAGATATCTAACCATGGAATGGATTCGCCGTACTTTTCGACTTCAGGCTCGCGAATCGCACCTCGGGCTGGCTCTGGTCTTCTGCCTCCTAACCTTAAGCGCCATGTCCATCGCATTGATCTGGCAGGCACAAATCATTGCCAGTCAGCGCGAAGCCATCCGGTGGCTCGTCCAACTCAAGCTCGGTAGTTGACCCACCCGGGGTCCGCTGAATCATCTCCGGCTCCCTCCTCGGGTGTGCCACAACTCGCAAGCGGCACGTTCGGTTCTCGCTCGCAGTGCTCAGTTCTTTTCCCTGTCGTCGTCCGCGACCTTCGTCTTATGATTGAATAATGAGACAGGGGATTTGCAGCAAGAGGGGAGATTTCCTATGAAGCGCGCCTTAGGTCTTCTGTTCTTTGCGGGTGCACTTGTTATGGCACCTCCATCCCAACATGGAGCAACACCGCAGTCCAATACACAGTCGGCTGGCAATCCTCAGCCGCAGGCGACGAACCAGGCATCGTCGCACGATCGTCACCACCACCGGCACAGCAGTACCAGTGGCAATGGCAGGCGCCATCATCGCCATCACAAGGCTTCAGCGAAACACTGATTCAAAAGCATCGCTCTAAAACCAAGAAGGGGAGCCTGGCGGCTCCCCCTCTTGTTAATTTGCTGCGTCGTCTCGGAAGCGCGCAAAATGCACGTATGTTTCGCGAGCGACACGCACCGCAAAAGCGGTGCGATCAGCTTTGGTGCAGCTCTAAGCCCGGTGGAGTCATATTCCCTCCGGAGCTCGATGAGCTCACGCTTCGCTTGTACTCCTGGAATTCGTCGAATGCAAGCGAAGAATTGGTGAATCCGCGGAATTCGGTGGTTAGAATCAACACGGACTGGAGGAAGGCGTCTTACTTGGTGAACAGTGCTTCGCGAAGTTGGTCGCGCCCAATGAACGATTTCAACGTGCGGAAACGAGCGAAGAGGTCTTGAATCTCGCGATTCTGGTAGACCCGCTGCGCTGGACAAATGACCGCGGTGGGAACCATTTGCAGCGTGTTTGAATCCATCACCCGGTAGCGCTGGAAGCCTTCCGGTTTTTTGCTGTGAAACATCGTGAACACTACGCCCCCGGGCCGCAATAGTTCCATCAAATTCGCCACCACCTGCTTCACCAGCGATGGCTCAAGATAATCCAACAGATCCCACAGCAGCACGGCATCAAACGAATTCCGCGGGTACTGTAAGTTGTCCTTGAGGAAACGCGCCGCCCGCCCGCTGGGGGTCATATCGAGCGATTCACGCGCGCTGGCGTCTTCACGCAACTCACGCAATCGAGTCTCTTCCTCGGTCAGAAATGCCTTCCAGGCACGGAGGACATCCTCTGAGGAGACGCGAAAACCTCGCTCAATGAAGAAGCTCAGAGTCGTTTGCCAGGCAGGCCCCAAGTCAAGCAGCGTGCCGCGCTCTAACCCATCCAGGTGCCACAAAAACTCTTTCAGTCCGTTCGAAACGCGGTTGGATTCCGGTGGAACCGGGGTCCGTGTAGCACCGGCCGCTGGGGCAGCCGCACCAGGTGTGCGCGCGCGCGCATTGAGATGAATGGGTCGCCCAATCTCGCGGCTCGTTCCACCTCCCGTTCCAATCCCGATTCCGAGTTTATGCAGGAAGCTCATTGTTTAATCTGCTGCTGTTCCGGAATTCACCCCTGTGGATTGGGGAGCCGCCTTGCTCGTCGCCGTTGCAGCAGCCGCCTTGGTTTCAGCAGGCTTGGTAATCTGCTTCCCTGCCTCCACCTTCCCGCGCAGCAACGCCCCGTCCTCGATTGCCAGGCGGTCTGTTTGCACTTCTCCCGTAATCTGGCCAGTGCTCCATATTTGCAACTTGTCCCGCGCTGTTATCTTCCCTTCCACCTTCCCACGCACGATAATCTCGCGCGCGTTCAGATCGGCCTTCACCTCTCCATTAGGCCCAATCGTTAAACAACTGTTCGCCGTGAGGTTCAATTTCCCCTCCACTTGGCCGTCCACGAAGAGGTCTTCGGTCCCAGTGACTTCGCCTCTGATTTTGATTCCTCGGCTAATGCACGCAGCGGCGCGCGGAGAAACGGGGAGCGAATTCGAACTGGGAGCATCGGGGCTCTGTGTTGTTCCAAACGCCGTACTCGCAGCAGCGGAACTCTCGGAAGGCTTCGCATCTTCTTTTTTCCACATCAGACACCTCGACACCGAAAATTGGATTCTCGGAGCCGCTCATCGCAGGGCTGGTAGGAAGCCGCGACTCAGAAGCGTGAACATAGTACACGACTTAACGGCTGTAAACAAGAATGGTGGGTAGCAAATCTAGGGTGTTTCTTGAAGAGCTACACTAAGGATTGTGGAATTGGTGCTCCCAATCCTACTATTCCTTGCGTTTTCTCATTTATCCTACTCCCATGCCGAAGTTCCCACATGGCCACCACCATCGCAGCAAACTCTCGCATCAGTACTTTTGTCGATATACGCTTTTCCCACCATCGCTCCGGATCAAAGTCCCCGTCGCGGGCGCTAGCCACGCGTGTCTCTATGTCTGGTGGAAAAACCCGCCCAAAGATATAGCGTGCCCGCCTAGTGTGGTAATTCGATGTCACCACAATCACTCTTCGCCACTTTTTTGTCCTCGCCAGTTTCGCGAGTGCTTCCGCCTCTTCCCGCGTGCTGTCGGCGTCATGCGCGAACCGCAATATCTTCTCTTTCGGAACTCCACGCTCCACCAGATCGTGTTCCGTCAATTCGGCAGTCCCGGCATTCGGCCGCAGACGTTTTCCGCTGGCCACAACCACCGGCGCCTTCCCTTCCCGGAACAACTCCGCAGCACGCGTCGCGCGGTCTCCATAAAAATTATCGCCGCTCAAAACCAGCAGCGCGTCCGCTTTGTCCAGAGGATCCTCGATGACCCAGGATTCCGCCGCGAAGCGGAAGACGGGGTGCCGCACTAGATACAAAGCAGCGCAAGAAACAACGATACTCAGCAAGACGACCAGATTGACGAAGATTCCTCCCCGCTGCCCTTCGTCCAGGCGCTGCTTCCTCATGAATTGGGGTCCAACGCGCGCAGATTCGACGCTGCCTGTTCTGGCAATTCTGAATTAAAGTAGACTTCCTTGATGCTGTAAGACTTGCTGCGCTTCTCCACAATGGGCAGGATCTCGATGTGCCAGTGATAATCATCCGCGAGGGTCTTCCAATAACCGGCCAGTTCACCCTTTTTGTTTTGCGTGCCCGGCGAAGTGTGTACCACGAGGTGATAGGCCGGCGCCACTTTCTCCAGCCGACGTAATACCCTTCCAAGCAACGCCGCCAATTGTCTGCGGTTCGCGCCTGGCCGGGGCTGTTCGAACAGATGATTGTGCCGCCGGTGCATCAGCCAGATTTCGTAGGGGACGCGCGAAGCATACGGGCACAGCGCGTAATAGTCCCCTTGCACGTCCACGATGCGCTTACCCTGCTTCTCTTCCTGCCGAACCATGTCGCAGAAGATGCACCGTTCTTTGTCTTTGAACCATTCGTGCGCCGATTTCAATTCGTATTTAATCCGGCGCGGCACGAAAATGGTTGCCGTCACTTGCGAATGGGCGTGGGGCCATTCCTCCCCCGCCAGCCGACCCTGATTCTTGAACACGCTTATGTATTTAAAGCGCGCATCCTTTTTCAAATCCGCGGTTCGCGAAGCCCACACCCACAACACCCGTTCGATCTCTTCGTCGCTGAACTGCGATAATCGCCGGTCGTGCTGCGGGGTCTCCACCACCACTTCGTGCGCTCCCAACGCGCCCATTTTGTCGTACATTCCTTCCGCCAGCCGTCCTGGATCACTCTCTACATGGTACAAGGGCTCCGGGTGCGGGATCACTCGCACCTGCCAGGGCCCTTCGGCAGGCCACGTCAGTATGGGCCGGACTTTCTCGATCTTCGCCGGCTCAAGCGGACACTCCTCCGCCGCCTCCGCAACGAATTCTCTCTGACCCAGGATGACCCAGCTTTGTGTGATGGGATCTTTGCGAAGTTCCATGCAGTGTCTTTAACGGGTATAGCGCGCGGGTGTGGGCCCCTGCTCCAGCCGGTGACGGTCCCAGATGGCTCCTTCGCGGGTGTAATAAGCCATTTCGAAATCCTGCGTCAGCTCCAACGCATCCGTCGGACAGGCATCCTCGCACAGCCCGCAGAACATGCACCTCGAGGTGTCATAGGTGAAGTACGTCAGCACTTTTCTGCGCGTCGCATCGTCGCGCTCCCATCCCACCACGATGAGATTTTCCGGGCAAGCCAGCGCGCACAGATTGCAGCCAATGCACAGCGTTTCGCCGGTCTCCGGATTGTTATTCAGACGCGGCGCGCCGCGGTAGCGCTCCGCCACCATCGGGCGCTCGAGCGGGTATTGCTCGGTCACAACTTCCTTCGGATTCTGCATCCGGAAGGTGACGGCGAGGCCCTTGATAAAATCGACTTGAAACAAGCGCTCCAGGAGTTCCCTCATGGCTTGTAGTTTGTTTGCCCTGCCCACAATTGTCAAGCAATCACCGCAAACGGCTGGCGTCGTTCTTGGGTCTTTGCATCCTGACTACGGACACAATCAACCCGGCAAATGCAATGGAGACGAGGCCAAAGAGAATTCCAACGCGGTGTAGCCCAAATCCAAAATAAAGAGTGAGGGAAAATACGGTGAGACCCGCAACACCTATATACCGAGAGCAGTGCTTTCTTCATGCCCTTTCAAGGAAACTCCTCACTCGTGATTCAGCTGAATCTTGCCATTACCAGCTCGGTTGGTAAAGGGCTGCCGGGGAACATGTTATTCTCGCGATAGGTGGAAACCGACATCCAATTCATGCAGGAGGCGCTCGCCGAAGCCCGCTCCGCGGCCGCGGCCCGCGAAGTCCCCGTCGGCGCTCTCCTGGTCCATGAGGGCCAAATCCTCGCACGCTCCGGCAACCGCACCATCCGCGACAATGACCCCACGGCCCACGCCGAAATCATCGTCCTTCGCGAAGCCGCCCGCCGTCTCGGCAATTACCGCCTCACAGGCGCCACCCTCTACGTCACCATCGAGCCTTGCAGCATGTGCGCCGGTGCGGTCATTCAGGCTCGCGTCCCGCGCCTGGTCTACGGCGCCGACGACCCCAAGGGCGGCGCGGTTCGTACTTGCTTCCAAATCCTCTCTGATCCTCGGCTCAACCATCAGGTCGAGGTCACTTCCGGTGTCCTCGCCGCCGATTGCGCCGCTGTCATCCAATCCTTTTTCTCCGAACGCCGCCCGTAGTACAGTCGAAATTTATCGCGGCCTGCTCTCTTCTCGATATTCACGATGCCGCGCTTTCCGCTGCAAGCGCACAGATTCATTCCCAAATTGCACCGAGGTTTGGCACATGGTCCGCCCACGCATTGCCGAGAAATGGAGGCCTCTGCTACGATTGTGCTAGCGACCACTGCGGAGAGGTGACTGAGTGGTTGAAAGTACTCGCCTCGAAAGCGAGCGTACGGGGAACCGTACCGTGGGTTCGAATCCCACCCTCTCCGCCAGAAAGCCTCTTGCCTGAACACTGATGATTCTCCGCACCGTTGAGCAAGTCCGCCGCATCTTCCTAATCCTCGCCGGGTTCACTCTCTTGCTCCTGGGAATTATCATGATATTCACTCCGGGTCCCGGCACGCCCGTGATTCTCTTGGGTTTGGGTTTGCTGGCGGCCGAATTTGTTTGGGCGCGGCGTCTCATGGACCGCATCAAGCGTGAAGGAACGCGCCTGAAAGACGCGGTTCTACGCTCGGACAGGTAAGCATCTACTTGGCTCTTTCTCCAGGAAGGTAGGGAGGCTGATTTGTCACACCGCAACGGATCTCCGGGGCGAGCTTGGTCCGGGAAATGGGCGCTCGTCACCGGAGCCAGCGCCGGAATCGGCGTGGCCCTCGCCGAGGAATTGGCTTCCGGCGGAACAAACCTCGTCCTCACTGCCCGGCGCAGGGATCGTCTCGACGCCCTCGCTCAACGTCTGTCCTCAACCTGGAGAGTGCAAACAGAAGTCTTTCCCGCCGACCTCGCCGATCCCGCTGCCCCGGAAAGAATATTCGCCTTCACCAAAGGAAAAGGAATCGCAATGGATCTGCTCATCAACAATGCCGGCTTTGGCCAGTACGGCGAATTTCCATCCGTTGACAAACAGCGTCTTCTCGATATGGTCCAGGTAAATTGTGCCGCGGTGGTCCATCTGACTCATCTCTACTTGCCGGAAATGCTGGCGCGCCGCCGGGGCGATATCCTGATTCTCGCTTCCACTGCTTCTTTCCAGGCTGTTCCTTACATTTCCACTTATGCCGCGACGAAGGCCTTCGATCTGCTCTTCGCCGAAGGTCTTGCGGAAGAAATGAAGCCCTATGGCATCCGCGTTTGCGCGCTCTGCCCCGGCTCGACCGAATCCGAATTCCACGCCGTTTCCGGCCAGGAAAAATTCATCCGCAAGGCTGAGACCGCGCAAGAAGTCGCGCACACCGGCCTGAAAGCGCTCGCCGCGGGAAAAAGCTACGTCATCTCTGGCCTCAGGAACTATCTCGGCGCGCACGGCGAGCGCCTCGTCCCCCGCCGCTTCGTCACCCGAACCGCCGCTCGCATGTTCAAGCCCCTCAAAAAATAACGCCAGCGAGCGCCGCCCTTAGGCCAGACAAGTTCTCCTTTGTCTGTCACACGAACTTCACCGCTGTTCGTTGAATGCCTTCTCTAGATTGGAAATGATTCGGTAAACAGGGCCATCCCAAAACGCGGAGATCGGCTCATGCTTCCAGCGCGTGTGTGGAGCGTAAAGAATCGCCTCGTCCCAGTCGAACCCTTTTTCCACGCAGCAGTTTGGCTCGGGCTGCGGCTTGCGCTTGGCGATCTCCTCCAATGCACTCGCCACCAGGTGTTCCGGGTCCCAGAACTGGCGCACGCGCGGGTCCTGGATTCGCCCCAGCGTACGGCCGCTCGGTGGCCTCCAGTCAGTCGCCAGGATCGGCTCCCAAACTACCAGCACGAGCGCCTTCCGTTCCGCGTGCCGAGCCAGGAGTTGTTGAGCTGCGGAGGCCCCCCGCAGACAACCCGGTCACGTCGGAGAAAACAGTAGCACCAGCCGCGGAACTTCCGCGTCACGATCAAATGCGTTCTCGAACTCGCCGAAATTCGCGCTGCTTAGCGTGACGAGAGGTTCCTGGCCCGGCGGCACCGACGAAGGCCCCCACAGATACACTGCGGCCAGTAGCAGAAGAATCGCCGTCGCAGCCAGAAGTGCTGCCCTCTTTTTCATTTTCGTGTCTCGTAGAACCGGTCAGCAATGAATCCAGCGATTTGCTGCGGAAATAGAATCATTCCCAGAACCACCACCACCGCGGCCCAAAGCAGCACCGTGCCAACCACTCTGCGCCGAACAGCGCATTCTCTGGCGCGATGTTGCTGCCAAAACCCGAGGCCGAGCAAGACAACGGAAAACCCCAGCAGCCAAGGACGGAACCTAGTGAAGAAAGCGCTCGCTGCCCCAACTCCCAAAGCACCCGCGAATCCTAGAGGTAGGCAACAGGCGACGGTCGCGAGGGAGCTTAATATCGCCGCCAGCGAAGCGGAAATGCCCGTGCCCTGTTTCACCGCCTTCTCCCCAGCCGCGCTTCGAGCACCGCGCGCTGAACCATTTCCGGCGGCGGAAGACCCGCTTGCTTCGAGCCAGAGTACAAGCGGCAACTCAGCGCGGAGCTCCGTGCCTCCTCTGGTTCTCCCGCAACATCCCGTCCATTAATTCGAATGGTTGGCGAACCAGAAAATCGAAGTTCGCTGGCCATCTCTCCGTCTTTCACCAGCACTTCCTGTATCTCGGCCTCGACACCTTGTGCAGCCAACACCTCTCGGACCAGCTTCACGGCTGCGCCATGAGACGGACATTCCGCCACATACAAAACTTCCACCTTCACTTTTCTTTCCTCGGTTTCTGCGTGCCGGCCCCAGCCAGCAGCGGGCAATGCGCGGATCGTTTGCGCAGTTTCTTGTCGCAGCCGTGCAGCGCCGCGCGCAAGTCGTGCTCTAACTTTGAAGGTCCTCGAGCTTCCCGTGCACGTGCAAGAGTTTTTGTTCCAATCGCCGCCGCACTGGAGCACACGGCTGCAACCGGCGCTGGCGCAGTTCCAAAAGTTCGCGGACTTCTTTAAGCGTAAATCCCAGGCCCTGCACCTGGCGTATAAATCCCAACGTCTGTACATCGGTATCCGCAAACTCGCGAAAACCGCCGGCGCTGCGTGGCGGGCGCGGCAGTAAAGCATTGCGCTCGTAAAACCGAATCGCATCAGGAGTGAGACCGATCTTCTTTGCAACGCTGCCGATGTGCATCGCCTAACCCCTCTCTAGAAAATCTACACCCTGGAGTATAGTCCAGAGTCAAGCCTTTCTTTCCGGGTTGGCGTGTACGCCGTCGAAGGCCGTCTTCCGAGGACAGCGGCTCGTTTTGCGCCCCTCCCACAAATCTCGCCCGGTGGCTAACTCTTAGTCCTCGCTGACACCCAGACCCCTCTATCACATCTAACCCATTGTGGTATCAAGGACTTCCACATGCAGTCGCGGCCAGCGGGCCACATGGGAACTTATCGGCTTTGTTACGGGAATGTATATATGGGGCCGGGCAGAGCGTCTGAATCAGGAGAGTTGAGTATCGCGGACCAGGAAAGAGGCGACCTTCTGCTGCGGCGCGCCGCCAAGGGCGATGAGGAGGCTTTCACGCTCCTTTACCGGCGCCATCAGGCGGCGCTCTATCGCTTTGCCCTGCGCATGACCGGAAATGCCTGGGCTGCCGAGGAAATCGTGCAAGACGTTTTCATGACTCTGATGCGCGATCCGAAGAAATACGACGCCACCCGCGGAACCCTCGGCGGATTCTTGTACGGCGTGGCTCGCAACCGTGTCATGAAGCACCTCGAACGTTTACCCCGGGAAGTCTCGCTTGAGGAAAAAAACGACGACGGCACCGGCCACGGAATCGTCCTGCAAGACGCCACCACCCCGGCGACCCAGGCAGAGAAACGTGAGCGAGTCGAGCAGGTTCGGTCAGCGGTTCTGGATTTGCCCACGGAGTTTCGCGAAGCCGTGGTCCTGTGCGAGCTCGAAGAGATGAGTTACGAGGAAGCCGCTCAGATGGCCGGCTGCCCCATCGGTACGATTCGTTCGCGGCTGCATCGCGGCCGGGCTTTGCTGATGGCCAGACTCGAAATGCTCCGCGGTTCGCCCCGGCGCGCGAGCGTGGCCAAGTGATTGCCTTGAAGGACGAAGGAAGTGTGCAATGACGTGCGAAGAATTTGAAGCGATTGGATTGGACGCCGAGCGCTGCGCTTCGCTGAGCGAAGCGCAGCACGCTGCCGCTGCCAGACATGCAGCTTCCTGTTCCCGCTGCGCCGCGCTCCAGAATTCCTGGCAGGCCGCGCGCCTCGAATTGCGTTCTCTCGCCGAAGAAACTGCCGTTGCGCAAGCTCCGCCGCGTGTCGAGATGCGCCTCCGGCAAGAGTTTCACACACGCCATCACACCGTGAAAGCGCGGCGCACCGCCCTAATTACCGCTTGGGCGTTGGCCGCCGCCGCGATTTTGGTTGGCGCCGTGAGCTGGATCAATTGGCGCTCCAATCATCGCGATGCGGCACAGAACCATTCGAACGCATCGCCAACGGCTGGCAATCTACAGGGAAATTCCGCCCCTGCCGCATCGAATCAACAATCGCCAGAGCAAAATTCAGTCGCAAATTCGGAAACTGTTTTAGCCGACAACGAATTGAGCGACTTCACGCTATTGCCGGGAGTTTTGCCGGCCGATACCGATGACGCCGCCATTTTCCGCGTTCGAATGCAGCGCGGCGCCCTCGGTGTTCTCGGATTGCCGGTGAACGAGGACCGCGCCGGTGAATGGATCCAGGTGGATTTGCTCGTCGGCAACGACGGATTGCCGCAAGCCGTCCGTTGGCCCCAATCGCAATAAGAACGCGAAAAGTTTTTCAGTTTGGGAGAGAAGAGGAGAAAAAAGAATGAATCGCAAATGGATCGGGAGCTTAATTCTTGGGTGCGCGTTTGTGTTTGGCGCGGGAATCGCCAGGGCACAGAAGGCGCCGCCTCCACCTCCAGACGCCATGATGCATCCCGGGGGACCGGACGGTGATTTGATGTATGGGCCCATCGGCGAGCGCATGGAGTTGCTCGGTTTCGCGGGAATGCAAAGCGGAAAAGTCGTGACCGGCGCGCCGTTCAGCGCTGTGGCCGTTTCGGAAACGACGCAAACCCTCGCGGATGGAAATCACATCTCGCGGAAAACGCAGACCAATCTTTTTCGCGATAGCCAGGGCCGCGTCCGCAAAGAAGTGACGCTCTCGGGCTTTGGTCCTCTGGCCGCTTCCAGACAGCCAAAATCGTTTGTGTTTATCAATGATCCGGTGGCGGGAAGAAATTTCATTTTACATCCCGACCAAAAAACCGCAGAGCAAATGGGAAAAGACTTCGGCCGGATGAAGGGCGCGATGAAGGGCGAACTCAGCAACAGGATGGGAAGGCGGGAGCAGGTTGAGGCCGACAACCTCAATTTGAAAAAAGAAGACCTCGGCACGCAAACGATTGGCGGAGTCGCCGCGCAGGGCACGCGAATCACCCACACGATTCCGGCAGGACAAATCGGAAATGAAAAGCCCATCGCGATTGTTCGCGAAAGCTGGTACTCCAACGATTTGCAAACTATCGTGATGAGCAAGCGCAGCGATCCGTGGTCCGGCGAAACGACGTACACGCTGACGAACATTCAGCGCGCCGAACCGGATGCATCGCTCTTTGCGGTGCCCTCCAACTACACCGTGACGCAAGGCCGGCCCGGAAGGCACGGCCTGATGCGCCGCAATCAGGCGCCTCCACCTCCCTCGGACAATTGATTTGCAACAGCGCTTCTTGTCGTCGCGTTGAAAGGAGCTTGAAGGCAGGCGTGAAAGAAACTTTCGCTGCGGTCGCAACGCAATCGAACGATCTTCTCTCCTGAAGACGTACGCCCTTTTCGCAGCAACCCCCATCGCTGCGGAGAGGGTGCCGCCGTTTCTGGAAGCAAGGGAGCACCAAAATAACGAAGTACGGGACGAAGCAGGAGGTTCGTGGAAACGCCGCTCGAAATGTGCAGGTCTCATGAGCTGATGCACCGGTCGAGAAGCTCGACGATGTGGAGAACGTTCTGGTTCGTGTTGTGGAGGGAGACGCCGGCGCGAAGCTGCAGGACGCAGCCCGGGTTGGCGGTGACGATGGTTTGAGCGCCAGTGGATTGTGTGTGGCGCATTTTTTCAGCAAGCAGTTCCATTGATGCTTCCGTCTGCGTGACGTTGTAGATTCCCGCCGAGCCACAACAGATTTCCGAGTAGGGTAATTCCACGAAATCCAGATTGGGAATAGCGCGCAGAAGCGTGCGCGGAGCTTCGCGGATTTTCTGCCCATGAAGAAGATGGCAGGAATCCTGATAAGTGACGCGGTGGCGCAGCGGATTGAGTTTGGCGGTGAGACCAAGGGCGGCAAGAAATTCGGTGACGTCGCGCGTTTTCG
>QHYN01000095.1 GCA_003224145.1 Acidobacteriota bacterium | reverse complement strand
AATTCGCCACCCAAGTGAATTCCAAAATCTTGAGGGACGTGCGTGCGCTGGCCGACGAGGAAGGCCGCCAGCTTCAAGCCCTGGTGGACGAGGCGCTCGCCGACCTGATCGAAAAACACAAGAACGCCAAGCCGCGCTCCCACGTGATGGGCGCATACCTCGCCAGCCACGAAAAATATGGCTCGTTATACAAGAAGCTTGCTCGATGACCGACTACCTGACCGTGGCCGAAGTGCTGGCCATGCACGCGGATCAGATTGAACGGTATGGCGGCTCCCCCGGCGTGAGGGATCAAGGGTTATTGGAAGCCGCGCTGTATCGGCCGCAGACCGGCTATTATGCCGATCTCATCGAGGAAGCTGCCGCGCTGTGGGAGAGCCTGGCGCAGAATCAGTCCTTTGTCGATGGCAACAAGCGGACGGCTTTCGCCGCGACGTATACGTTTCTTGCCATCAACGGCCTGTACCTCACGGCGGACGCCGAAGAGACCTACGCTTTTGTGGCCAATCTTTACAAGGCCAACGAGTTTAGATTCGACAAACTGGTTCCCTGGTTACGCGCACACGTGGAAAAGAAAACCTAACACCCAGGTGCGGCGGGGCGAATAAGGGCACCGCGGCGAGCGTTCGCAGCTTGATGAAAGAAGTCAATCCCCGCGCTCCTGAACTTGCCGCCATGCTTCTTGCAGGCCCCGGGCGGCAATCTGTTGTTCAAGTTCGGCGCTTTGGATGGCCTCGGGGGATGTGTTGAGCATGGAGCGAATGTCCCGCAAGTGCTTCTCCGAGCCGCCTTCCCGGTAGTATTCGAGCTTGCGCAGGATGACATACTCGGGAGGGGCAACGACGAGCACTTGGCCTTCGACTTCCAACTGCCGCGCCCGCGCCAGTCCCCACGCGTGCAACGGATCTCGCCCACTCAGATACACGTCCGCTTTGAAACCTGTCTCGTGGTGAATAATGTTGAAGTGTCCGCGTTGTTCGCGGGCCACTTCCACGGCGACCACCTCCATCGGCGGGCAATAAAACTTTTCTGGCGGGAATACCTCGGGCAGCCGGGCAATGTGCTCCCGATCCAGCACCACGATCAAACCCACATGATGGGTCAGGCGCGGCTGTCCATAAATGATGACCGCCACGCTCCCGCTGACCATGTAGGCTACGCCCAGCGTGTTCAACCGCTGGGTGAACATGAGAAAGAGGTTAGCTTCGGGCATACATGAAAATCTGGCGAACGGCCTGACGGATGGCTTCGTCGGTCCAATCGGGGTGCTCCGCGCGCAGCGCAGCCGCCTTTAGTTGACGGGCGGAATGATACAGCCGTTCGGCGGCCCGCAATTTCTGCGCCGGCGACATGGCTTGCAGCACCTTTTGCGCTTCGGTTTTCATCGCGGCATCCGATTGTCCAAGTGGGTTCACGGACCAATATAAGGCTGTCAGCCTGCTTACTCAAAGAGGTTACTTTCGCTCGTCGAGGAGGGATTGGAGGCGGGCATAGCCGGCGCGGCTGACGGGCAGGCGCGTGCCGTCTGCGAGGATGGCCAGGCGGCTGTCCTTGCCGTAAGGTTCGATGCGAGCGACTCTTTCCAGATTCACGATATACGAGCGGTGAATACGGACGAAGCAATGCGGGTCGAGACACGCTTCCAGACCGGTAATGGTCTGCTGATTGAGGTGTTTCTTACCTTGGCTGGCCAAGGCGACACGGCGAGAGCAAAGCCGACGGCGACGGCGGCCTCGATGGCATTCCCGCCTGATTTCAAGACCGCGACTCCCACGTCTCTGCCAAGGGCTCCTGGGCGACCACCATTCCTTTGCGGGCGTACACGGGTTCGTGGGCATCGATCTGCGGTGCGAGGAGAAAGAGGCTTAAAGCGATTCCTGGAAACCGAAGAGCAAAGGAGTTTTTCATAGGCGCAGATTATAGAGTCATCGAAGCCGCTTGTCGCCTGCACCGCGGCAAGCCAACGAGATTGCTTGCAAAAAAGGAAAAATCGGAATATGGTAAGCGGCGCGTGTTGGGACGTTCCCCCCTGCAAGCTCTTGTTCCCAAGTTGCGAGGAGATTATCGCGCTTCCCCAAAAATTGATGTCTGAACAGCGAGGGCTGGGCGAATCGCCCATTGCGCAAGAGATGTTTAAGACAGTGCAGTATTACTGGAACGCGGCCCGAGGCTACCGATTGCGACCGTGGAAGAGTCCTTACCTGCGCTGGCGATTTGAGACGTTTCTTGGGAAAGAAGCAGCCGACCTGAACGCCAGCAAGTTTTTACACCTTGCGTGGAAATACCGAGAACAGATGGAGCGGTTTGTCGATTGGGCTGCTGAACGGCGCCGCTACCAAAGCCGGCGGCACGCCTGATTTCCCTCCGAGATCGAACCTTCCATTCCTCGCAAGTGCCCAACACTCCTTGCAGGCGTATAATTAGTTCTGAGGAGAGGGTCCATGGAACTGAAGATCCTCCAGAAGACGCAAGAGCTCTACGAAGCGCGGTGGTGGGAACCGGAACCCAATGGGCGAGTGCACTGTTATCTCTGCCCGCGACACTGTCACATTGGTCCAGGCCAATCCGGATTCTGCTTCATTCGCGTCAACCAAAACGGAAAACTCTATAGCCTGGGGTATGGCTCGCCCGCGGCATTGCAGATTGATCCCATCGAGAAAAAGCCCCTGAACCATTTTCTGCCCGGTACGCGCGTCTTTAGCATGGGCACGGCGGGCTGCAACATGGGCTGTTTCTTCTGCCAGAATTGGGACATTTCCAAATCGCGCTCGGATCAAGTGCATTCCCAGCACGTTCCTCCCGAAGATGTGCCACAGCTGGCCATGAAATACGGTTGCGAGTCGCTCGCATTCACCTACAACGAGCCTACGATCTGGGGCGAGTATGTGATCGACATCTGCCGGGACGCGAAGAGATACGGCCTGAAAACGGTCATGGTCACCAATGGCTATATCACCCGGGAAGCGTTTCATGACATTTACGACCACATCGATGCGGCAAACGTGGACCTGAAGGCGTTTACCGAAAACTTCTACGGGAAAATTACGCTGACCCACCTGCAACCCGTGCTGGAAACCCTGGAATGGCTGAAGAAAGAGACGAAGGTGTGGTTCGAAATCACGAACCTCATGATTCCGACACTCAATGACGATCCCGCAGAAACGCGAAAGCTTTCCGAATGGATCTTGACGCATCTTGGGCCGGACGTGCCGCTGCATTTCACGGCGTTTCACCCGGACTTCAAGCTGCAGGACAAGCCGCGAACGCCACCCGCCACTCTGGACCGCGCACGGCAAATTGCGATGGAAGTTGGTTTACATTACGTCTACGAGGGAAACATCTACAGCAAAGGTGCGAACACTTACTGCCCAGAGTGCAAGGAGCTGCTCATACAACGTTCCTGGCACGATGTCCTGGAGAATCACCTCAAGGATGGGACGTGCCCGAAGTGCAAATTCGCGATTCCCGGTGTCTGGAGGAACGACACGAAAGGAAAGCGCGGACCCGGGCACGGAGTGGCGCAAACCGCCCGCAGCTATGGCCACCTGAATCTGTGAATCTCTCCCCTTAATGCGCGTGGAAATGATAGAAACCGGGCCCTACACGCATCGCGTGATGCCATGCCACCGGAAATGCCCACCACACCAAGGTGCCGAGAACGCCTTGCCATAAGGTAAGCGGAAGAATGTTGCGCTCTTTCGCGAAGAGCCAGGACATCAGAATTCCTCCAACCCAGGTGAGAGGCACGAGGACTGGATTCGGCCAGTGGAGCAAGCCAAACAGCGTGCCGGCCATCAGCGAAGCGCGCACGGGACTCTCCATGGCAGCGAGGAGACGGTTCGTGACCAGAGAGTTCAAGCCGACCTGCTGCATCAAGCAGAAAGCCAGGTAGCCAAAGAAGCGCTTTGGAACGAGAAGGGGATGAATCAAGCGCTGCGAGCCGCCGAGAAGGAGTCCCAAAACACAGATTCCGAAAATGCAAGGTAAGAAGACAACGGCAGAGCGCTTCGTGGCGGTCCATAAATTATCGGCACGCCACCCCAGCGATCGAGGTGTGTCTCGGTGCAGCGCGAAACTGATGGCCAGCCAAAGGGGAAACACAATCCACGAATACCAAAAAGCGGCCTGAAGCTGCCAGATATACCACGCGACATAGGCAGTGAAGCCGAATGCCTCGAGGAGATGGACGAGACGTGAAGAGTTCGCAGTCATCGCCCGGCTAGTCTGCCAGCTTTTCTTTGTCGGGATAGCTTAGATCAAGAAGCTGGAGCGCGCTCTCAAAGAGCTGGTCGATCTCTTTTTCTCCGACTTTGTAGGGCGCGAGGAATTCGCGCAGATTGAAATCCGAGAATCCGCGATTGGTCACTCGGGCCGGAAGAAGTTCCCGCAAGCGGCGGGAATCGATAGAGCCCAATTGGCGAATTTCTTCGAAGATCACCCGGCGCAAGGGATCGCGGAAGACCTCCGGATCAAGCAATCTGCAGATTTCTCCGCGCGTCCCACCCTTGATCAGGACGGAGCACAGAAAGCGCAACGTATTCCTCTCGAGTTGAGGCCTGTTGTCTGGTTCATGTATGGTCGTGAGAAGCGATTTTTTCTTCATCGTCGTCAGCTGGATTTGCTGAAACGCGGAAAAGGGAGTGTGGCGCGAGGCTTCTTCGCCTCAAACGTGAGAAAATCACGATAAATGAGATGATATTTATTTGAACGAGGTTGCGTGGGGCATCGAGTAGTCAGTTTGAATTTTGCCCCGATTGTGTCACGAATCATAAAATTCAAACTGACCCAACGTCAAAAATGGAACAGAAACATAGAGTGGTGATTCTTGGCGGAGGCTTCGGCGGACTGGCAGCCGCGCAGAAGCTGAAGCAGCCGCAGGTTGAAATCACACTGATTGATCGGCGGAATTTTCATCTCTTTCAACCACTGCTGTACCAGGTGGCCACCGGCTCGCTTTCTCCCGGAGAAATTGCTGCACCGTTACGCGGCGTATTGAGCCGTCAGAAAAATGTGCGCGTGCTTCTCGGCGAAGCGGTTGATGTCGACCCTGGTGCGAGGCGCGTCATCCTCCGTGACGGAGACGCATTCGAATACGATTCGTTAATTGTGGCCACAGGCTCGCAGACCTCCTATTACAGCAATGATTCGTGGCGGGAATGGGCGCCCAGTCTCAAATCGGTCGAAGAAGCAACAGCAATACGGCACAAAATCCTATATGCGTTCGAACGAGCCGAGCGGGCAGTCACGCCAGAGGAGGCGCGCGCTTGGCTGACGTTCGTCATCGTCGGGGCCGGAGCGACCGGGCTGGAACTTTCCGGCGCGCTCGCGGAAATCGCACGCGAAACGTTGCGGCACGATTTCCGCAAGATTCGTCCGCAAGAGGCACGAATCATTTTGCTGGAAGGAGCGCCACGGGTGCTGGGCGCGTTTCCGGAGGACTTGTCCGCCAAGGCGGAGAAACTCGTGACGCGGCTCGGCGTGGAAGTGGTCAAGGGGGTGATGGTAACGAACATCAACGCGGCAGGGGTTACCTTCAAGCGCGGAGAATCTTCGGAGTTGCTGGCGGCGAAGACTGTGCTCTGGGCCGGTGGGGTTATGAGCACGTCCTTCGGCGAAAGACTCGCCCAGCGCACCAAAGCGGAGACCGACCGCAGCGGCCGCATCAAGGTGCAGCCCGACCTGACAGTTCCAAATTACCCGGACATTTTTATTATTGGCGATTTGGCGCACGCGGTGGACGAAAAAGGGAAACCTCTTCCGGGAGTCGCGCAGGTTGCGATTCAAGGCGGCGTGTACGCGGCAAAAACCATTCGTGCGCGGCTGAAAGGGAAGCAGCAGGTCGCTCCGTTTCATTACTTCAATAAAGGCGAGATGGCGGTCATCGGCCGCGCCGCAGCGGTGGCCAACATTTTTGGCCTCCACCTTTCAGGATGGCCTGCATGGCTCATCTGGCTGTTCATCCATTTGATGTACATTGTGGAATTCCAAAGCCGCGTGCTCGTCTTCATTCAGTGGGGGTTCGAATATCTCACCTTCAGCCGGGGCGCTCGGCTCATCACAGGAACTGCGGCCACCGACTCGGTGACGAAGCCGGAGACGATGGGAAACACAGGCGACGGGCGCTAGAATCCATCTCGTAAATGAGTCGAGGGAAAAAAGACAGCAAACCCCGTCATTTGCCGCTCGACCCGATGATAACTTCCGGTTTGCCGACCACTCGACAATGGTCAATGCTCAACAATTTGTCCGTAAATCGGAACAATGAGCCTTGGGAATTGTGGATCGTTGGTGTCAACGAAGATGGAGCCCTTGATTGCACCTCGCAGCATCTTCTCCGCATTTAGGGTGATCTTCGCCTGATACCGGTCTCCCGCCGGCCCTCGCTCCCATTTCAGACTCAAGCCCGGAATATCGGTGCTCAGCTTCAGCTGGAAGTCATTGCCGCCCTCCTGGTAGATCATCAGAGTTAGGCTCGCTTCGCCCACATTGTTAGCGCGCAATGTTCCCAGGGCCACAAGTTCCGGGAAGGTGTGCACTCTCTCGTATAAATACGTATTTGCGTCGATTTTGAGAGACGGCATTTTCTTACTCGAGGTGCTTACGAGGATAGTGTCCGCGTTTTTTCCGAGCGGGCCGTCTGGTCTCAAGGTCAGATTCAAGCGGTACCGTTGTCCCTGTTTCAGCGTTTCGAGTTGCGTTGTGAATCTGTCTGTCCGATGCTGAACTTTTTCGATATGTAGAGGCTCAGGTTCACGATTCACGATTTCAATCGCCCCCCGGCCGCCGTGGCCTCTTTGTCCAGCGACGAAGAAAGACGGCATCGGAGAGAGTTCAATTGGTGGGATGACATGCCCTGTAAAAGTTAGGATCGCCTGCCGCAGCGCCACGTCATTGAGGAACAGGATTATGAGGCCGTCGAATTTTCCTGCCAGCTTCGTCGTCTCCAGCTCGAAATGAATCTTACCTTCCGAGCCCGGGGCGACCTCACGCGGCATTCGTGTAACCAACAGGGGCGTCGTCATGCTGACCTTTTGAATCGACAGCGGGGCTCGGCCTTCGTTCCGGACAAGGAAGTCATGCCCTATGACGGCTCCGGAGGTCAACACGCCAAAGTCGAATTGCACCTCCGGTAATACTGCCTTTGGCCCTTCGAGAACCACGCCGCGTGAAGTTGCATCTTCCGTCGCCGTTCCCCGGGTATGTTGGCAGGCCGTGAGGGACAAATGCAGCGCTGCAAGACAGCACAGGAGAGACCGTGCGGGCAGATGAAATGCTCTCGTGGTACGAGGGATCACAAACGGTCTCCGGATGAGTTTTCGGCGAGGCCTGCATGACTGTCAGCCTCGCCGAACAACCCAGGATGCGGACTCTGATTTCCTAGCCAGATTCCCGCTGGCTGCACCAACACCACGTATGGCTTCTGGCCAACTTCTGGGAGCAACTCGATCTTAATTAAATCTGTCCGCTATAGTTTAGATAGAAGCGAAGCTGGAGAATTCTATTCTTGTTATTGTCGTAGTCCCAGAAGAAACCCTGGAATCCGGAAGCAAAAAGCGAAACGGTACATGTACCCGCCGTAATCTTCGTCGTTGTGCACGCGCCGGCGGGCGTCACAATCGAGGTCAACTGGTTAGTTACGGTCGAGAACACTGGCTTCCCGCTTTTTCGGATGAACACGGCTACGTTGCTATCCACCGAACAGACTAATGTGTTTGTTAACGTGTCTGTGGCGCAAGTGGTGATGGTGGAAGACCCACCCGGCGTTCCGACAGCCCGCCCCCAAACTGTGTAAGATGCCACGGCGCCCGTGGAGGGGCAGGGAAGCAGCGTAGTGCCCGGCGCTGTCGTGATATTGGTGTCGCATGGAAGCTGGAATACCGCCCCCTGATTGTTGATCTTGTTGCCGGAACAGTCATAGGCGGCATCGAAGGCGTTTCCGTCACAGACCGTGAAAGGCCCTTGAGTCAGGAAGATGTCCGCGCCTGAGGCGAGGTCCGTGTCGAGGGTTTTTTGATCTGAAACGAGTGGAACGAAAATCGTGTGGCGGTCCGAACCCGTCAAGGGTGGGTTCTTGCCGTTCGACACGCCGATAATGTTTAGGTCGTAGTGGGGACCACTAGGTGCCCCGTTCCCGGTCGTTGTTGGCTGCGCGAGTCCCGTGATTGAGGCCACTGTCACAGCCGCGAGAACGAAAAACAGTTTCTTCATTTCTCCCTCCCGGTCTTGGAAAAACATAGTAACGCACCGACTTTGCGAGATTCCTTGTTGAGGGTCGTCGGCTTCAGGGCAGCGTACTCGACAAGGAGGGCTTGGTTAACGCAGCATATTGCGGCAGGACGCGCGAATCTACTGTCCTAGAGGTCAGATTTGGACGGGGGGGTGCGGGTCCTGTCCCTGGGGTGATGCATAGGCCCGGCAAGCGCAACCAGTCCGGTGGGATAATTCGTGCCTGCGTGGTTTCGCGAGAATCCGGAGGGCGAAGGATCTTGGCAAATTACACGTTGGAAGGCGTGCAAATCCGGCGAAGAGAAATAACGTTGTTCGCAACCGATCAGCGCCGCCTTTTGGAATTGTGCCCGAGTGACGGGCTAACCGGAAGTTATTCGAGGCTCCTCGGCTTGCTCCTTGACCACGCTTCGAGGCTTCTTGTCCTCGCGCAGGCCGACAAACTTCGAATGTCGTAATCTATCGCCCTCGGTCCATTCCAGGAACTCAATCTGCGCGACCGCTTCTGGCTTCAACCAAACTGCGTTTGTCATTTTCCTTCCCTGCGCCCAGGATGACACGTTGATGGCGTTTTGCTGGGTGTCGAGGACACAGCCCTGGCGCGGCGTTGCGGCGCAGCTGGCGCTCGCTTGTCGGGCGCCATGCCGGAGGGCAGGGGAGGGGGGAGCTTGCCGGCGGCGAGGGCGTCGAGGGCGCGGAGGCGGCCGGCGAGTTCGCGTTCGGTCAACTTGCGCTCGCGGAAGAGCGAGCGGAGAAAATCCTCGGCGCGGCATGGGCCTTTCTGGGCGTTGCATTCCCGGCAGGAGGAGACGAGGTTGCGGTAAGAATTGTTGCCGGACTGTGCGCGCGGGACGACGTGGTCGATACACTTCATGGGCGGGGTGAGCAGGCGCAAACAATAGAAACAATGCCCGGCCTCGCGGGCATGGATGGCGTGGCGCAGGGCATTGGTGCGCAGGAAGTCCTCCTCTTCGAGGTTGACACCGGGGGCTGGCCAGGTGTGGCGGTGCGTGCTGTGTTCGGGATGGCCAGCGGGAACGGCTTTCGGGGGATGGTCCGCGAGAATCTCTTCAGGCAGGCGAACTTCTACGACGTGACCGGCGGTGCTGCGTTCGACCAGGCGTAGCGCCTCATAGTCGACGAGCCGGCGCACCGCGCGCCTCGCCGCGTCGGGTCCCAAGCAGATACCCTGTGCCAGCCAAGGCATGGAGAACCGGAGCTGCAGCTTTCGTTCCAGGCGACTATGCCGCAGAAGGTAACAATAGGCGGCGCGGTCGATAGGCCCGAGGCGCAGGCGCGGCACGAGTACGTCTTCCAATTGTTTCCAGAAGTGTTCGAGATTCGGTTTTTTGGTTTTCATGTTTTGATCCAGTTGGGAGATTCAGGATGACCTGGGGAAAGAGAAGCTGACAGTTCCGACCAAGTCGGAATCTTCGATCGACAGTCTGACAGCTAGCAGGCAAAAGAAAAGACAAAGACTTAACGCAGAGGACGCAGAGAGCACAGAGGGCGCAGAGAAATGAAAAATGCCGGCAGGATGCCCCCACGCGGGGGGCAAGCCGGCGTTACAGAATGACGCGGACAAAGGGGACGCGCTAAAGCGCGCCCCTACAAAAGAAAAAGCCCCGAGCAAGTCGGGGCGCAGGTCTCTACGGCAATGAGTCTACCAGAGGGGTTACCCGCTTGTCAAGACAAACTTTGCTAACCGCAAGTGGTAATCTTTCCAAAGACTTGCAATGGATTTACGACACAGCCTGCTAAAAGCTGATGTTTGCCCGAGCCTTTCTGCTGAGGAAGCCCTGTTATTTCCGGCGAGCTTTCATCGGAAAATGTAAACCAAGCAGTAGACAGCTGCAAGGTGCAGCAAGATTGCCCAGGCGATTCTCTCTCGAATGGCGGCTCACAAAAATATGGAGTTCACCGCCGCGATCCCAGCGCTAGACTCATAACGATGATTCGAATTCGCGGAAGCGCCGCTCGAGTTCCCACTGCTGTATGGCTTTTTCGCTGGACTTAAGAAAACCGGCGCACGACGAGGAGGGTTTCGCGCTCCCCAGAGAATCCTTCGAGCAAGCGAGGGTGGCATCTGTGAAAGCGTCTGGAACACGCCACAGGCTACCGCCGGGCAGAAAGATGTGCTCCAGTCCGGTCCGCACCATGCGCTTGAGATCCGCATAATTGAGGCCGTAGGTCTGGACGGCCCGTACGTATTCGTGCGTCAAGTCGATTCGCGAGACACCCTCGTCATCCGTCGCGAGCGCCACGGGAACTCCAAACTGGCGGTAGAGTGGAAAGGGATGATCTTTCGCGCTCACGCCGAGAATCACATCGTTACTGGTGAGGTTGATTTCTACCATCACGTGATTCCGCGCCATCTCCTTCAACAGCTCGTGGGGACGATCTTCGTACATCACATCCACTCCATGTCCGATGCGTTCCGCCTTCGCCTCTTCGACCGCAAGGCGAATGTGGCAACACAATCCCTCGTACGGCACGAGTCCCGGGGCCAACTCGCCCGCATGCAAGCTCAAATGAATCTTCGGATAAAACGCGCGGAGGAAAGCGATGATGTGCATGTGCAGCCCATAATCGGACATCGATAGGAAGCCGTCTTCGGGCATGACAAAGTTGATCCCCACAAATCGCGGATCTGCCGCAGCAGTCTCAAAACACAGCAGCGTCTGCGCGAACACCTGCTCCTTCGGAAAACCGCGCAAAACCTGGCACAGGTAGCGAATCTGCACGCGGCACGCGGAAGCCGCGTCTGGTTGCCCGCAGTGCTCGCGCTGCCGCCGAAGGACTTCCGCTTCGTCCATCGAAGTTTTCGCGAGGGCGACCTCGTCGCGCAATCCGTGAGCGAGCAATAGGTCGCGCAGCTGGCCGAAATCTCCACGCCAGCCAATTTCTTGCCCAAGGGCTGCGGCGTGGCCGAATTCCGGCGTGTGCATCAATTCCAGGTATTGTTCATTCTGCGTGTCCGCGCGCGTCGCAATTTCATCGAGCCACTCCCCCAGATGCCGAGGATCCGTCTCGATGAACTTCGAAAATGCATCGAAAAAGTGGTCGTGGCCCGTTACTCCCGGAGAGGGAACGAAACCGCGCATCGAGAAGGCATCCACCAACGCATCGAAAAGATGCTGATCTTTATAAGCACTTGCCGCGGGGACTTGTCCGCTTCCGCAACGCACCTCGGGCGAGGCGTTCTCTGTTGTGGCTTGCGGTTTTGCAAAAGAGAGTGAGTCGAGATTCACGCAGAGCTGATCTTCGACTGCCGCACGAATCCAGGACTCTGCGCTGACGGCTCCAAACAAATGATTGTGCAGATCGGCGCCTTTCGGCATTTTCTTCAGCAAGTTGCGCAATTGCAGCGGATTCGTTCGTGCCGCTTCGAGGGACAGGGTGCCGCGCCGTTCTCCATCCGTTTGACCGATGGCGGAATGTTGTGCTTTCGTTTGCGCCCATCCCCAAGGCGACACACACAGCAAAAGAGAAATGACACAACTTAATTTGTAGCGCCAGGGATGATGTGCAAGACTCTCTCTCGAATCATTCACAGCAGCTTCCGTCATTTCTTCTCCCCAGCTCCAGCCGCCAAAGGGAAGAATCGAATTGGCAAGCGCTCCCTCTGATGTAAACTCCCGCTCGCGCAGCACAGCATAGCAGGAGACGGGGAGAATTCCGCGTGCTTCAGCGCGTCTTTCATCCTGACGAGAATCAGACCACCGTCCGCCGCGAGCTCCTTGCGGGCCTGACTACCTTCATGACCATGGCCTACGTCGTGGTTGTCAATCCGCAGATTCTTGCGAAAAGTGGAATGCCTTGGCCCGCCTAGGCAGTATCGATAGACCTGGGTCAGGAAGATGTACTGTTCCAAATCTGTCCCCTTGGCCGTTAGCTTCCAACGGTACAGAGTTCCATCCTTAGCCACCCACCTGCTCAGTCCTCGAAGTGCTGAAGGTTGTATCAAGGAGAGGGGCCCAAATGAAAAAATTGCTTTTGATTTTAGCAGTTGCGGTATTAACACCTGCCCTGGCCAGCGCCCAGAGCAGCGGCAACTTCACATACGGTACGAGCGGTAATTCCACGAATTGCGTACTGAACAAAAACAACGGTGCAATCGGCGGCGGGGCGCTATGCTCTGCCAATAGTCTCGGTGGTGTCACCTTTGCGTGCACAACCGACGCCGACTGCACGTCCATCCTCGGAAGCAACTCCGGCGCCACCTGTAACACTACGCTGGGCCAGTGCGTCTTTCCGACTCCTCAGACGAATTGCGGGGGGAATTTCTATTCCGGAATCAAGACGTCGAGCGGCAACGGCAACGTGTTTGTCATCAGGCCTTCGATGGTCATTGGCCTTCTGACGGACGTCAACGTGAGCTCGAAGCAGGTGACGACCACCGGCACCGCAAGCAGTTCGGCGCTGGCTGGAGTGGACGTTACGGTGACTGTTGGGAAGCAGGGCGGTGGGAGCCAGCCAAACGTTATCCCGAACTTCGGGGTCACTTATGACGCTCGGTTTGTCCAGATCAGCACGAACCTGTTCGCAGGACTCTCCGCAAACTGCACGTCGGCAACCAACGGCTGCTTCATCAGCTTTGCCGAGAGCACGGTTTCAGCCCATAGCTTCGACTGGATCGTGACAAACCTCTCGTCCGGTAATTACGGTATCACGCTGAATTGGGCTTCCACTGTCATCGGCTCTGGGACATTCGAGTCGTTGACCTGTGTAGGACCGGTGAATCTTACGGTGCAACAGAATAAGATCTTCTCGCAAAATTCGGTCAACAGTTTCTAACCACGCTCGCAACCTGCAAAGGGCTCCCCAGCACGTCCGGTCTGGCGCGCTGGGGAGCAACCAGGCCTCAGGCCCAAACGTGGCCTAAGGCCTGGCTGCAGTTTACGGGGACTTAGCGGCGCACTTCCTTTCTTAACTCCGCGCCTCTAAGACAGTGACAGAAGAACGGAGGAAATGAAGATGCGCTTCTGGCTACAGCGCTTCCTGCTTGGCGCTTTCACGATCCTGCTTTGCTCGCTGCTCTCGGCCGCGGCGGATCTTGAATCTGCCAAGCGCGCTTATGAACAAAAAGACTACTCTACCGCGCTCAATGAGTTTACGCCGCTGGCGGAGCAAGGCAATGCGGGCGCGCAACTCTTTCTTGGCAAGATGTATATGAATGGCCAGGGAGTTCTAAAGGATCCTGAGCAGGCAATCAAATGGTTTAAGGCTTCCGCCTTGCAGGGCAACGCCGACGCTCAATTCTTCCTGGGTGCGATGTACCTGCTGCCCCAGAAAGACATCGGCGAAGGAGTGAAGTGGCTGCGGCTTTCCGCTGAGCAGGGAAACCAGGATGCTCAGTACCTTCTTGGCAAGGCCTACATGCAGGGCGCCAAAGAACTTCCGCGCGATCCGGTTCAGGGCGAGAAGTGGCTGCGGTTAGCCGCAGAGCAGAATCTCGACTTCTATCAGAAGGAACTCCTTGCAGCGGAAAGAGAAATGAATCCGGACCAGATCGCCAAGGGCAAGGCGCTAGCGGAAGCGTGGAAACCGAAAGTAGCTGCGGCGCCTGCTGCCAAAACAGGTACACAACAGGAACAGAAGAACTAGCGCAAGGAAACCGAGGGAGACAAGCGGTTATGTGGGCCGCGGCACGAAGCTGAGACTTGACCAAGCGAAAACAAAACATTGCGGGAGAACCATGCTTAGACAAAAACCAGTGAAGGCTTCTCTGTTGACGCTTCTTTGTTACTTGTCCCTCGCCACCCTATGCTCTGCGCAGGCAAAGCCTCAAGCAGGAACTGATGGGCCCGTTGCCGTTGTCGCCGGCCAGCCGATTTACGAGCAGGACCTAATGTCTGTGGCCGGGCCGAGTTTGCTCGATCTGCGCAAGCAGGAATATAAACTGAAAAGCGACGCCCTCAATCAATCTATTCGCAAGAAGCTCATCGAGGTGGAAGCGAAAAAGAAGGGCCTTAGCACCGAGGACCTCCTCAAGCAGGAAGTCGATTCCAAGATATCTGACCCTTCCGACGACGTAGCCAAAGGCTATTACCTTGCAGTTAAGAGCCAGACTACATTGCCCTTCGAGCAGATCAAATCGCAGGTTAAGCAGCTTTTGAAGAACGCTGAGATTCAGCAGGCCCGCGAACAGTATGCGGACTCCCTACGCGACAAGGTCGAGGTTTCCATTCTCCTTCAGCCGCCCGTGGTCCACGTGGACTACGACACGGCTCGCGTGAAGGGAAACACTGATGCACTGGTCACAATCGTTGAATTCGCCGATTTTCAGTGCCCGTTTTGTAGCGGGGCGCAACCCATGCTGAAGGAAGTGCTCGCCAAATATAAGGGCAAGGTAAAGCTGGCCTACCAGGATTTTCCTCTCTCGCAGATCCATCAGCACGCAGAGATCGCGGCGGAGGCCTCGCGCTGTGCTCTCGCGCAAGGGAAATACTGGGAAATGCACGACGCCATGTTCGCCGACCAGTCGAAGCTCGACGAGGTTGCTTTGGTTAAGACTGCGGCTGGGCTGGGCCTGGACCAGAACTCCTTTGAGTCCTGCCTGAAATCTGGCAAGTACAGGGCGGTGGTGCAGCGAGATGTGGAGGCAGGTTCCCAGGCCGGAGTCAACGCGACACCTACCTTTTTCATCAACGGCGAGTTCTTGAGCGGGCCGCAGTCCGACGCGGATTTCACGAAAATCATTGACCGTCAATTGTCTATCCTGGGCGGCAAGGGCTTAGCGCAAGCATCCCGTTGATGCCCCAGCCCGCCGCGGGCAATCCCAGGTGCCGCTGGTCATGAAGGGTACGCGCCGGCATTAAAGGCTGAACGCTGGCCCGGCAGTCTCCGTTGGCTGGAACTGAACAACGAGTTGAGTGACTCAAGCATGGATGGTGCCGGGGGCCAGAATCGAACTGGCTACGCCCGCCTTTTCAGGGCGGCGCTCTACCAATGAGCTACCCCGGCACAAGCGATTTAGAAATTGTAGGGGTGGCGCGGAATTGTGTCAATTCTATGCGCCACACAGCGCGCTTGCCTTATCGTCCTTACGTTGACTTGTTTGCGGCCACACCCTAATATGACCAGCCGAAGGCGATTTCTTTCCTATGATTGGGCGAACTGTTTGCCATTACCGCATTCTGGAAAAGTTGGGTGGGGGCGGGATGGGAGTGGTGTATCGAGCGGAGGATATTAAGCTTGGCCGTCAAGTCGCCTTGAAATTCCTCCCGGAAGAACTTTCCAAGGACCGCCACGCGATCGAGCGCCTGCAGCGCGAAGCGCGGGCTGCCAGCTCCCTGAATCATCCGCATATCTGCACAATTTATGACGTGGACGAGTATGAAGGCCAGAGCTTCATTGTCATGGAGATCCTCGAGGGGCAGACGCTTAAGCACCGCATTTCCGGGAGGCCCTTGGAGATCGAGCGAGTCCCGGAGTATGGCTACCAAATGGCGGACGCTCTTGATGCGGCACACTCTAAAGCGATTATCCACCGCGATATCAAGCCGGCGAATATTTTCGTGACGGACCGCGGTCAGGTAAAACTTCTGGATTTTGGCCTCGCCAAGCTTTTGCCGGAACGCAGAGGCACAACTTCGCCGACGCCGAAATCGGAAGCGATCAGTACAACCACCCAGGACGATCATTTCACGAGCCCTGGCGTGGCGCTGGGCACGATTACCTATATGTCCCCAGAACAAGTTCGAGGAGAAGAGCTCGACGCACGAACGGATCTGTTTTCCCTTGGGATTGTGCTCTATGAAATGGCCACAGGCCAGCAGGCGTTCACCGGTAACACCTCTGGAATAATCTTTGAGGCCATACTGAATCGCGCACCGATTCCCCCAGTGCGGCTAAACCCTGCGATCCCTCCACAACTAGAAATGATTATCTCAAAGGCGCTTGAGAAAGATCGGGGATTGCGGTACCAGACTGCCTCTGACCTGCGGGCGGACCTACAGCGATTGAAGCGAGACACCGATTCGGCCCGTGCGTTGCCTATGACGGGTTATACAACCCGCTATGCGCTCCGGCGAAATTGGCCGCATTTGGCGTGGGGCGGAGTTCTCATTGCATTGTTGGTCGTGTTCGGCCTGGCCGCCGGCAATCTCCGTGAACGTATATTCGGAAGGACGGGAGCGGCGCGCATCGAGTCTATCGCCGTATTGCCCTTCACCAATGTGAGCAAGGATTCCAAGACGGAGTATCTTAGTGATGGGATCACCGAGAGTCTCATCAATAGTCTTTCTCAGTTGCCGAATCTGACGGTGATGTCACGGAATACTGTCTTTCGCTATAAGGATCAGGCCACGGACCCAGAACGCGTTGGCCGGGACCTGGGCGTCCAGGCGATCCTTACGGGCAGACTCGTCCAGTCGGAGGATGACCTGCTCATCAGCGTCAATCTCGAGGATGTGCAAGACAAGCGGCAGCTCTGGGGCGAGCAATACAAGAGGAAATTATCCAACTTGGTCTCCGTGCAGGAGGAGATTGCTGCGGACATCTACGGGCGATTGCGTCCGAGGCTTGTGGGCGAAGAGAAAAAGTGGCTTTCGAAGCGATCCACCGAAAATGCAGAAGCCTATCAGCTCTACCTCCAGGGCCTCTTCTACTGGAACAAGTGGACGGAGGCCGATTTCAAGAAAGCCGCCGAGTACTTCAAACAATCGGTGCAGAAAGATCCGCGCTACGCCCTGGCCTACGCGGGTCTCGCAGACACTTATAATCAGCTCGGAGAAGCTGGATATCTTCCCCCGTCGGAGGCTCTGCCAGAGGCAAAAATCGCGGCGTTGCAGGCTCTGGCAATTGATGACACGCTCGGGGAAGCACACACCTCTTTGGGGCTCGTAGAAGAGCATTACAACTGGGACTGGGTGAGTGCAGAAAGAGAATTCAAGAGGGCCATTGACCTTAACTCCAACTCAGCAACGGCACATCTGTGGTATGGAAACTATCTTGCCAACATGGGAAGGTCTGAGGACGGGATGCGCGAAACCAAGAAAGCAAGGGAGCTAGACCCGTTCTCCCTGATCATTAATACAATTTTAGGAAGGCAGCTCTATTTTGCGAGCCAAAACGATCAAGCAGTCGAGCAGTTGCGTAAGGTCCTTGAACTCGATCCAAACTTCACCCCCGCGCGCAGAACGCTCGAGGCAGTCTTTGCACAGATGGGCAGGCACACGGAAGCGGTCGCCGAACGAGAGAAATTTGTTTCCCTCTTGGGAAGTCCGGAACTGGCAGCCTCCATCGAAGAGGATTTTTCCAAGTCCGGGTATAACGGTGTCCTGCGCAGTTGGCTGGATGGCATGACCGAGCTTTCCAAGCACAGTTACGTTTCTTCCTTTGAAATTGCTGTAATCCATGCGCGCTTGGGTGAAAAAGAACAAACCCTGACGTGGCTCGAAAAGGCTTACGACGAACACGACAGCGGTCTTGTGTCCCTGGGAGTGGATCCGCTCTTCAACAGTGTGCGCGGGGATGCGCGATTCCACGCTTTACTCAAGCGCTTGGGGCTCGCAAAATAGAATCTGCCTCGGAAAAGTCGAACTTCCGATGTTCCACCGCGCTAGCGTCGCGTTCGGCTATCGGAGCGGGTAGTCATGGTCGCCCGGGAAGTGCCCATCGATCCGCAGCACTTTTAGGCCGGGCCGCACGTTGTGAGCATCGACAAAGGCGATGGCACCTGGAATAGCAGATACCAGCTCATATTGCATATCATTTGAGTAGACGATTTTCGGTTGAGAAGCTGCCTCCGCGCGAAAAATCTTCGCGATCCAAAACTGTTTGAACTGCGTTTCCGTCATCTGGTAGATGACCCGCAGCACAACATCTCGTTCGCGGGCCACGGGAGCGCGGATCAGCAAGACCACCGGAAGTTTCGAGTTCCAGTATTGGCGATCACCGAGAAGCACCCTGCGGACTTCGGCAAGGCTCAGATCGTCGACGGGAGTGTCCGGGTGAACCACCACGGCAATGTCGGCTCCTCGCGCTGTCTGCGCCGCCAAGGGCACCTGTAAGATTGTGGGCAGCCAGAACATCGTCCAGAGGATTGCTACGAACCGCTTGTGTGTCGCACTCATCGCGTAGCTCACTCAGAACGTAAAGCTCGTCTGCAAGAACAAACCATTTACGATGCCATTGAACGTGGGTGTCTTCAGGATGTCGCGGCTGGCGTGCCGGTACTCGCCTTTGAACGCGGCGTAGCTGGAGATGTCGTACCGGAGCCCGGCAATCGACTCCACCAAGTCGAGGTTGGGGAGGACCGCCTCGCTCTGTGGCGTATGTAGGTACTCGAAACGGTAATACGGCTTCAAGGTCTTTTCAGACCAGGGAAGCCGGTAACCCAGCTGGACATACAAACCCTGGCTGTTGGATACAAGGTTCGTGAGTACCTGATGATGATTGACATTGGCGAATTCTGCCAGAAATTCCGGAGCACCTTTGGTCCAAACCACATGAGCAGCTGTGATCCATTCGCGGTAGTCGTTTCCATTCGTTAAGCGGCAGCCCGGAACCGCCGGAACTATTGGATTATTCTGGCAGGTGATTTTGTCTCGATACACGGACGCGCCCAACTGCAAGCCGTAGAGTTTCGCGGGCCGGGCGAAGATGTTGGCAACCCAGGCGCGGTTGTTATTGATATCTCCTGCGTCGCCGGGTCGGCTGATGATTTCTCCCCGGCCATTGCCGAGACCAAAGCTGTAGGAAAGGCCTGCGCCGCCTGAAGGAATGTTGCCCTCCGCAAGGAATCCGACAAAGTGTACAGGAATGAAGGTGCCACCCACCCTCACTATCTCCGGCCGATCGATCGTCGTCTGCAACCAGGCCCCGTGGTGGAAGGCGGTGTTCCAATAACCGATGGGACTGTGATAGCGGCCGAACGAAAGCTTGAAGTAGTCGTTATAGTCATATCGGATGATGGAGCGTTCCACCTCAACGGTGTACCCGTTCGCGTGAGCGTTGAAGGTCATCTCACCGAAGTAGCTGATCTTTCGGGAGAGCGGGGAGGCAAGGTGCAAATCCAACTGCCCTAGATTGAAGCCGCTCGTCGTCCCCTTCTGGTCCGTCGCGGAGAAGTCGATGTCAGCAAAACCTCGAACCTGCAGTGAGGGGTAGTGAACTTCGGCCTGCTGGGCCACAGCCTGCTCCTGCGCCATTTGATCATGTGCGGTCCCGGGAGACGCGGTTGTCCCCTGTGACTCGGACTTTTGTACCGGTGTCCTCTCCGCGGCGGTGAGGATAGGAGTCGGAGACACCCCTTGTTTGGCTTCCAGCTCAGCCACGCGCTTCTCCAGTTGCCCGACCCGCTCGAGTAGAACTCTTACCTGCTCTGTTTGATCGGGAAGTGGCGGGCTCTGTCCCCACGCAGAACCGGTGGCAAGGAACAACACTGCGATGACGAGCAGTTGTCGGTGCATACTTTCCTCCCCCTCCCTGAACGTCGGTCTTCACTCCGAACAAAAAATCCCGACGGCAATCCTTGGAAAGGAACGTGTGAAATAACTCCGGCAGTGAACGTATGGTTAGAGACCTGCCGGAGAATGTGGGGCATTTTATGCTCGGGGAAGTCGAATATCAAAACTTGATTTGTTCGGGACACATTCGGACCCATCCGACAAGACCCCATTGCCTTTCCTTGGAGGCGGAAATATAGGCAGGGCTGCAAACATTTCCTCACGGCTCCGATTCGTCGAATTCTTTCATCCAGTTGCGGTTCTTGAGGACTTCACGCGGCTTCGTGCCATCCGGCGGGCCCACGATTCCGTCTTTCTCCATCAAATCAATCAAGCGCGCAGCGCGCCCATAGCCAATCCGCAAGCGGCGCTGCAAGGTTGAAGTAGAAGCCCGGCCGGCGTCGCAGACCACGCGAATGGCATCCTGATACAAATCGTCGTTCACATCCTCGCCGCTCTCGGCATCGGCGTCATCTGCCGCCTCGGTCTTCCCATTTTCCTCCTTCGGCGCTTCCAGGAGCTCTTCCTGATATTTTGCCTGCGCCTGCTCGCGCCAAAAGTCACAAACGGCAGTGATCTCCTCTTCTGTCACCAGCGGCCCGTGAATGCGATGCAGCCGTGCCGATCCTGCGGGCAGATACAGCATGTCGCCCTTGCCCAGCAGTGATTCCGAACCGTTTGAATCCAGAATCGTGCGCGAATCGACTTTGCTGGCCACGCGGAAGGAAATGCGGGCAGGGAAGTTCGCCTTAATCAATCCGGTGATTACGTCCACCGACGGCCGTTGCGTCGCCAAGATCAAATGGATGCCCACGGCGCGTGCCATCTGCGCCAGCCGCGTGATGGACTCCTCCACGGTGTTGGTGTCCACCATCATCAAGTCTGCCAATTCGTCGATGACGATGATCAAGTAGGGAAGGGGCTTGTGCTGGGGTTCCTCGAGATTATCGAAGAGTGAGAGCGATGGTTCTTTCTTGAACGTCCGGTTGTATTGGTCGATGTTTCGCACGCCGCGCTGCGCCAGCAGTTTCAGGCGGTTCTCCATTTCGCGGGTCGCGTTGCGCAAAACGTTCGAAGCGATTTTCGGATCGGTCACCACCGGCGCGATCAGATGGGGAATTTTGTCATAAAGACACAGTTCCAGCCGCTTTGGATCGACCAAAACCATTTTCAATTCATCAGGGCTCGCCTTATAAAGAATGGACATCAAGAGCGAGTTGATGAACACGCTCTTGCCCGTACCCGTGGATCCCGCGATCAGCAAATGCGGCATGGCCGCCAGTTCCGTCACGCGAATGCGCCCGTGCAAATCGCGCCCCATCGCCAGCGTCAGCTTACTCGGTGAATTGACAAACTCCGGCGCTTCGATGATTTCCCTCAGCGCGATGGTTTGCCGCCTGTCGTTCGGCACTTCGATGCCAATCGTTGACTTTCCCGGAATGCGCTCAATCAGGATCGATTCGGCTTGCAGCGCCAAACACAAATCTTCCGTCAGCGCAATAATCCGGCTGTATTTGATGCCCGCTTCCGGCTTGAATTCGAACGTCGTGACGACGGGCCCCGGGTTGATCTGTGTCACGCGGCCCTGTACGTCGAATTCCAAACACTTCGCTTCAATCGCCCTCGCGCGCTGCTTCAGTTCCTCCTCCTCGAGCTTCTGGCCGCGCTCGCCCTCGTGCAACAGTGTCGGTGAAGGAAGCTTGTAATTCGGGCCGCTCCTGGCAATTCTCGGTTCGCCCGCTTTCCTGGTCGTCGGCTTTTCGGTATCCCGGTGAAAGACAAAGATCGGCGCCTTGGCCCCACCGCCCCTGGTCTCTTTCTCATCCTGCTCTTCCGTTTCGGCGTCACCCTTGAGTAGGTCGATGCTATCCAGCCCCGCCGCCTTGCCGACGGTCTGCGGTGCGACCGGCTTCCTTCCCGAGAGTCGCAACTCCTCCACGCGCCGCCGCATGCGCTCCTGTTCGCGTTGCTCTCGCCATGCATGCCAGCGTGCCTGTGCTTTCTGAAGAATCCCGAGTTTTTCGACCGCCCCGATGGGACCGTGTGGGCCATTGGCCCAGGCATGCGCGCCGGAAAAAGAAAAGCTCGTGGTCATGAACAACGCCGTGAAAAACAGCGCGAACGCCACCACATACGCGCCCCAATTGAAACCCGCGCGCAGTCCGTCGGAAAGCTGTGCGCCCACGAACCCGCCGGCGGGGATCGTTCCCCGCACTTCCGGAATGAACCCCAGCAGAGAGAGAAGTGCTGGGAGGGAAAGCAGCAAAAGGCCGTAGCCAATCAACGCGGTCACTTGCGAATGGATTGCCCGGCTGCGGCACCACCGCCAGCCCACGACCGCGATGGCCATCGGCAGAAGAAATGCCGCAAACCCAAGACCCTGAAACATCGAATCGGCGGCATACGCGCCGGCCGGTCCAATCCAATTTTGCGTGGGCGCTCCTTCGGGTGTGCTCACATTCCACGACGGATCTTTTGGCGAATACGATATCAATGCCAGCGCGATCAAGACCGCTAGCGAGATGCACAAAAATCCCACGAGCTCGTTGAGCCGCTTATTTTCCGTAGGTGTCAGAAAGCGCACAAAGATCTCCTCAGCTTTTTGGGGAAGGCTGAGTGTTGCCGCGGGTGCTGGCGCTATCGCAATCCCGCCTGGAGGAACGCCCAAACAGCACCGAATATAACAAACAATCGCGCCCGGGCGCCAAAACTTTATGCGCCCCTGTTCCTAAAGATGATCAGCGCAAAATGCCCATCGCCCAGGCCAGCACCACGGCGCCCACGATGATGCGGTACACCGCAAACGGCGCGAACCCATGTTTTCTCACCCACGCTAGAAACCAGGCGACGGACCCATAGGCCACGATAAACGACACTACGAATCCGATTGCCAGCACCAGCCACCCGTGCGGATCAATATGCGTGACCCCAATCGCATTCTCGCCCTTTCCTCGCAACGATTTCAGCAAATCGTAACCGGTGGCCACCACCATTGTTGGCATCGACAGGAAAAACGAAAACTCCAGCGCCGATGCCCGCGACATGCCGGCGATTTGTCCCGCCGCTATCGTCGACATCGAGCGCGATGTCCCCGGGAAAACCGCCGACAGAATCTGGCATGCTCCGATCCACACCGACTGTCCCAGGCTCATATCTTCCATATGCCACGTATGAATCCGGCTTCCGGCAGCCCCGGGCCCCGCCTGTTCCGACTTCGCGTTCAGCGTGTCAATGACCCACATCACCACTCCACCTATCAGCAGCGAGCTGCCCATGATGAACAGGCTCTCCAGGTGCTTGCCGATGACCTTAGTCAGCAGAAAAG
The DNA here is from genome assembly GCA_003224145.1 of Acidobacteriota bacterium. Classification (GTDB taxonomy): domain Bacteria; phylum Acidobacteriota; class Terriglobia; order Acidiferrales; family UBA7541; genus Acidiferrum. Next base: position 14,048 of record QHYN01000095.1, on the reverse strand, counting down.
CCGGCAGCGCCGTTACCACAAACGCGATGCACGTCAGCCCCAACGGATGCGTAAAGACCGTGCGGTCCCCGCACTTCCCCTTCGGAAATGTCGCCAGAAACTTCGCGATGCGCTCGCGAAAATACACCGGCAGGCACAAAATTGCCCCCAACTGAATCACGATCGTGTACATCTTCCAGTAACCGTTCGCCAAATCGATGTGGAACAACGCCTCGCTGATGCGCAAGTGCGCCGTCGAACTCACCGGCAAAAACTCCGTCAGCCCTTCGACAATTCCCAACAGCACCGACAAAAGGTAGTCGTTCAAATCGATTCTCCTGATTGCATGCCAGTTTTGCGTGCGATGCCCGGCAGGATTTTGCGCATTTCGTAGGCGTCGAGTCGGCCCAGATAGTAGCGCTTCAGCGTCGCCTCGATACGATATCCGCGACGCTGCCAGAAGGCAACCGCTGCCTCATTGTTCGTTGCGGTTTCCAGCAGCACCGACCGCACTCCCCGCGCCGCAAGATTGGATTCGAGTTGTTGTAACAGGGCAGTGCCCACTCCCTGGCGTCGCCGCTTCTCCGCGATGTCCAGCGTAATAATATGCGCCAACGGTGGGTTTTCTTCAGACAGCACGAACCCCAGCACGCGCGTCCCCTCAACCGCGACCACGCAGTCCGCCGAAGCCAGCGTCAGGAAATATCGCAATGTCGTTTTGGAATACGAAATTCCTTCCGGGAAACAGGCCTGGTCCAGCCGATGCAGTGCCGCAAAATCGTGCGGCTCGTAGGACCGGAGCGTGGGCGCCATGCCCGGATTGTAGTCCAGAATCTCCGCTGGTAGGTCTGTCCGCGGCCTTCTAACGGTAGCGTTCTTCTGCAAAAACGGTACTTCTCATTTCGCGCGTCTGGTAGGCGGCATCGTCATTCCCAGTGCCTTTACGGTGATCTCGTCCGGAACGGGCACGCCGTTTTGCTTGGTTACCACCGCAAAGCCGCCGCTGTAATCCCACATGGTCCACCCGATGCCGTACTTCTCGAGCGTGGTGCGCACATCGGAAATCCACGCCGCGCGGTCGTTCGGAGCCGCGGTTTTCCGGTACACCCCGAACTCATTGCAGGTCAGCGGCACCTTCCAGCGTTTCCCCCATGCGGCGATCTGGCCGATCTCTTCGTTAATCCGTGCCGCATTCCAACGGTCCATTCCGTAATGCTCCACCTGAAGGCGATTGACCGCATCGGGAACCAACGCGGCTGCCTGCTGCACATTCTCAGGATTCGAGGGATACGGCAGGTCTTTCAGGTAGTGCACGTAGTTCGTGCTCCAGGTCGCGCCTTGATGCGTGAACACATGCGGATCGTAAAAATGAAAGTTGTAGATTATGTTCGGGTCGCGGAGCGGCTCGATGAACAGCAATTCATTGTCCGCAGACCAGTTGGCGCCAGCAGCGATGATGGTCTGCGCGGGGGCGCCTTCCCGAATGGCGGCGGCAAGCTTCGATTGCACGCCCTCCCAGCGGTAACGGTCGCGAAATTCCGGCTCATTCAAAACTTCAAAAAAGACTTTTTCCGCATCGAGCGTCGCGTAGTGCCGCGCCAGTGCCCGCCAAAAATCCGCAAACTGCTCCACAAATTCATTGTCCGCGGCCAGTTTTTCCTTGAAATCCGAATCGGGGTGCATGTCGATGATCACCGCCAGTCCCTGATCCAAAACCATCTTCACCGCCGCATCCAGATATCCCAGGTAATCCGCCGGAATTTGGTCCGCCTGCTTGCGTCGGAACATCGGCTGCGGATTCACGCTCAGCCGTACGTGGTCAAACCCCATCGCCTTGATCAAGGCGATGTCCTGCGCGGTATTCCACGTTTCAAAATGTTCTTTCGTGTATCCCTTCTGGTCATACACCTGCGCGAACCATTCGCTCAGATTGATCCCGTTCCGCAAATGCACCGCACGCCGCTGTGCCACCCCGGCATCTGGTGAAGTCTGCGCCGGTGTGCCAGGCGCAACGAGAAGCAGCGCTACTGCCAAGATAGCATTCGCCGCAAAAAAGCATCGGAGCATGATGGATCACGCCCCTGCAAGTTCTGCAGATCTTTTCTTATTTCTCATAGTTCGATGATGACACTCTGCGCAGCTCCCACGCCGTCATTCTGAGCGCAAGGAAGGACGTTATAAAATGAGGCCAAATCTTTTTGCGTAATCGCTGGCCGAAAAGCGCTTTATATCACCGGTGCACATACGCGGTGTAATAGCGGAGGTTTTCTCGCGACCCTAGCAACGGCCGCATCATTCAGGCAGGCTTACCGCTGCTGCTTTCGCTCGTCTGCCCTGCTGTCCGCAAGCGTTTTCCGATCGGCGAATTTCTTGCCACAAACCGCATGCACGGGCAGAAGCCTTTACGGTTGCCCGGGGCCTGGCAGGCATACCGGTACGCCGCGTGAACGGTGGCGCGGTGCCCGCACAAGCACACCTCTCTCGCGCGTCCAGCCACGTCTTTTCCTTTGCTCCCCCTTGCGTCAGCCTTTGGTCCGGCGTCTTGCACTTTCTCCTCGCTCACAAGTCTTCTCCTTTTTTCAACCTCTCTCATTATACGACTACCGCAGGCCGGAGGGATTCTAGAGGGAATACCTGACCAAAGATACGGGAAAACGCCGGATTGAATCGGCCGCAGCATTCCTTCAGAATCGCTCGCACTAAAGGACGGCTAGCGCCTCCGTGAATCGGACCCTACCTACCCCGAGAACCACTTGTTTCTTTCACGGGGGCGCTCCCTTACCTCAGCTTTCGGATTCCCCGCGTTTGAACGGCCCCCGTCCCCAGCTCACTAGGTTCCCAACCTCCTCATTTTACAACGGGTTAGCCTCTCTTTTGACGCACTCACTAGTTATTCCTTGACAAACTGCCAGAATATGTTATAGTAGGTGTTGTACGATAGGCCGACGCTGCCTTGCCGCCTCGCTTATGCGCCCTGGCCGCCCTGTCCTCTTCATTCCCCCAGTACCGGTGCATCCACCACTCCCTCCCCTGCTCACCCACTCATCACCCATTTTGCCCTTCTTTTCTTTTCAATCACTTACGAATTGCAAATTCTGTAACTCCTTTGTTTTTACATTCATACAAAATGCCCGGGGGTGTGCCCTCCTCTCTTCGTCCTCCAGAGTTCCGTATACTCTTCCAAGAGCAACAACATACTAGACACACAAAGCGTCTGAATGGCATAATTCGAGTCTTATGCTCCACGCTTGGCATCTCTTCTGGCGTGCCTTCATCACCGCGCCAGCTCTCCTCTCTGGCAATTGGGCTGCCGTCGCATTCACCATCCTGCTATTCGCAATTGGCGTCGTCCGCAGGTGGAAGAAAGAACAGCCCCACATGCTAATTGCGTGGATTCGCAAGGAATATGGACAAATCATCAAAGACGGATTTGTGTCAGCATGTATCGGCTATGCGGTCTTGGTGGGCGTAAGCATCGTCAAAACTATATACGATGACCATCAGAATGTCGTTAAACGTTGGCAAGGTGTAGTGAACGAAAAAAACTCGCTCAAACAAGGATTGGAAACTAGAGATCAATACATTCAGAGATTAGAAGTCGAGATAAACGACCTCAAGAAAGCTCCTCCTAAGGTTACTCCGCCAAAAACTGTTTACGTGCCTGTAGGAAAGGATGCCGAAGAGACAAAAAGACGAGCGGCTATTCGCACCCAACTTGGTTACCTAATAACTGAGGGCAGGAATCTTATGATGAGTTGCTTGAGTCCCCAGGATGCGAAGTTCTCCTGCTCCGGTGCGGTGGCACAATGGAATATGAAATCCCTACGTTACATTAGGGAGAATATGGAGCCGTCCTACGCCTCCAGATTCTTTTCTGCAACTGGTCTATCTATGATTTGGAGTGAGGCGAGTCCAGAAATCAACAAATTATTGCAGTTCTTAAAAGACCATACAGACATCCTCGAACAGTTCATCAAGGAATTTCTAAATTGAAAAAACGCACAAAGAAACATGTGTATAGAAAAGGGCGTGAAGCGAGAAAGGCTTTTGAGAACACAATGAAAGCTCTTTTTCGCGCGCCAAAATCTGATTTGCAGAAACATCAAAAAGGCAAGGATTAGGCCGCTTTACGATGGCCTCGTCCCTGCCTCTTCGTGGTGCAGCGAATCGGTGCCTTTGCCAGTCAGTTCTTGATAGGTGATACGACGACCAGCGATATGACGCATAGCCATTTGAAAACGGTCACCGTCGCCAATGAAGTGGTCTTTCTTGGCGCGGTTGTTGTACCGGAACACTTGTTCATCCAAATAACGGAACAGGTGGAACGGCTCGACGTTGACATATGTTCCCTTCAATCCGCGCTTGAGCAGACTCCAGAAATTTTCCAGTCCGTTCGTGTGAACCTGCCCGTCAACGTACCGTTCGGCATGGTCAATCGTTTGGTGAATAAAGTCTTGATTGTTCAATCCATGATAGGACATGAGGGCATCGGTGTAGATCGCGCTCTCTGCTTTGACATGGGCGCGAATCTGCGCTTGCAAATGGTGTTTCCGGCGAGTGGGAATGACGTTAGCGCAAACCTTGCCGCCACGTTCCAGAATCCCCATCACAGCGGCTTTTCCCTTTACGCCACGGTCGATGATTTTCTCGCGGCGCTTGTCAGCGTGCATGAAACGAGCGGCACCGCCGATGAAAGTCTCGTCAACCTCAACTTCCTTGCCACTGCCGCCGAGTCTTACGAACTGCTTCTCATGCAAGGCGAGACGAACGCGGTGCATCATAAACCACGCGGATTTCTGAGTGATTCCGAGAGCGCGTGCAATTTCATAGGAACTGATTCCGTTCTTGTACGATAGGCCGACGCTGCCTTGCCGCCTCGCTTATGCGCCCTGGCCGCCCTGTCCTCTTCATTCCCCCAGTACCGGTGCATCCACCACTCCCTCCCCTGCTCACCCACTCATCACCCATTTTGCCCTTCTTTTCTTTTCAATCACTTACGAATTGCAAATTCTGTAACTCCTTTGTTTTTACATTCATACAAAATGCCGGGGGTGTGCCCTCCTCTCTTCGTCCTCCAGAGTTCCGTATACTCTTCCAAGTTCCGTATGTCCTAAGTCCTTTGTTTTCCACTCTTACGAAAACTGCCGGGGTGGGGGGGGCATTCTTCCCATTCTGGAACTCGTCCTCCTTCTCGTTCACTCAGAACGACCGAGCGAAGTGGCGGGCTGCCCCGTCGCCTCTGCCGTTTCTGTGCCGGGCCGCGTCACGTACACCGCCAGCAGCAAGCTGGAGAGCAACAGCAGCCCGGCGAGATAGTACGGTGTCCCGGGAAGATGAATTCTGGCGCGTGGCGAAATCGCCAGCGCAAAAACTCGGCCAAAGAGCACTGGCCCGGCCATTCCCGTGATCGCGCGCAAAGAATTGATCGCCCCTTGCAGCTTGCCCTGGGATGTAGGATCAACTCGCTGGGACATCAGCGATTGCATGGCAGGAGCGGCGATCCCCCACAGGGCGATGAACGGAATGACCGCGAGCATGATCCAGCCGCGCGTGGCAAGACCAAAACTTACGAAGCCGAGCGTTCCAAAGAACAGACCGGAGAGAAGGCTGTGGCGCTCGCCGAAGCGCTTCACAAACGGGCCGACAAGCACGCCGGAGACAATTGCCGCACTGACACCGACAACCGCAAGGGAGAGGCCCACGTCGCGCTGATTCCAGGCATAACGGTACTCGGTGTAGAGCACATAGACCGTTTGCAAGGACTGATGCGCGAGATAGTAGAGAGTAGTGACCACGGCGAGCCCCGCAAGCTGCGGATGGGAACGAAAGAGGTTCAAGGAACCCATCGGATTGGCCATGTGCCAGGCCGATTTGGCGCGGCGTTCCGGCGGCAGCGACTCTGGAAGGATGAAAAAGCCGTAAAGCGTATTGGTAAGGCTGAGTATGGCAGCGGCCCAGAAAGGAAAACGAAGATTGATGTTCCCAAGATAGCCGCCGACCGCAGGGCCAATGACGAATCCCAGCCCAAACGCGGCGCTGACCAGACCGAAGGGCCGGGCGCGTTTTTCCGGTGGAGTGACGTCAGTGATATAAGCGAATGCGGTGGAGACGTTGGAGGCAGTGATCCCGGAAATGATGCGGCCAACGAACAGCCACCCGAGCGACGGAGCAAGAGCCATGAAGATGTAATCGATTCCCAGGCCGAAACAGGAAATGAGAATGATGGGGCGGCGGCCGAATCGGTCGGACCACGCACCGAGAATCGGCGAAAAGATAAATTGCATCGCGTTCCATGCAAATCCGAAGTATCCGACAATGTCTGATGCGCGCCCGAAGTCGCCACCCTCGAATTGCCGGATGAGATCGGGCAGCACCGGCGCGATTATCCCAAAGGCCAGAAAATCAAACGCCACCATGACCAGGATAAAGACAAAAGCTGCACTGCTGGGGGACGAAGAAGGGAGAGGAGCGGGGGTGGTCTTCTCAGCCATCGACAGCTCAGCCGCCTACACTTCGAGAATCACGGGAAGAATCAGCGGCCGCTTGGAGGTTTGCTTGTTGATGTACCGTTTCAGGTCCACGCGAATTTTTTCCTTAATCACGCCCCAGTCGGAATTTTCTTCGGCGCTCGATTCGGAAACTGTCTTCATGAGCACTGCGCGCGCGCCCGACAGAAACTCGGCGCCGTTGTCGCTCATCAGGCCGCGCGTCACGATTTCCGGCTGCGATTCGAGTTTTCCGGTGTGCTTGTCGATCGCGATGATGGGCACCACTACGCCGTCTTCCGAAAGATGTTTCCGGTCGCGAATCACCACCTCTTCGATTTCTTCGAGCGAGCCGGAATCCACAAGCACACGGCCGGCCGTCACCGGCTCGCGCCGGTGTGCCCCGTCCTCGGTAAATTCCACGCGTTGCCCGTCTTCCAGCAGCAGGATTTCTTCGGAAACCGCGCCGAGCTGGTGGGCGAGCGCGGCGTGGCGGAAGAGGTGCCGGTACTCCCCGTGTACGGGAATAAAATATTTCGGCTTCACCAGTTGTAACATTAATTTTTGTTCTTCCTGACTGGCGTGACCGGAAACGTGAATCAGGCCCGCGGAATTTTCGTAATACACCAGCGCGCGGCGGCGGAACATGTGATCGAGCATGCGGAAAATGGATTTCTCGTTGCCTGGAATGATGCGCGCGGAAAGAATCACGCTGTCGTTTTCATCCAGGGAAACGTGGCGGTGATTGTCCACGGCGATGCGCGAGAGCGAGGACATCGGCTCGGCCTGGCTGCCGCTGGCCAGAATGATGATGCGTTTCGGATCGAAGCCGCGAATATCCTGCGGGCGCACCACCATGCCGTCGGGAATTCGAAGAACCTCGAGCGAGTGCGCAATTTCGACGTTGTCGACCATGCTGCGGCCGACAAACGCCACTTTGCGATGGACCCGCGTGGCAATGTCAATCACTTGCTGAATGCGGTGAATGGAAGAAGCAAAGCAGGACAGAATCACGCGCCGCGGCGCGGAACGGCATAACTCTTCGATGCGCGGCACGATGGCGCGCTCGGACGGCGTGAAGCCGGGGCGCTCTACGTTTGTTGAATCGCTGAACAGCGCGAGCACGCCTTCCTTTCCGTATTTTGCGAAAGCGTGCAAATCGAACGGTGCGCCGTCCACGGGAGTCTGATCGATTTTGAAGTCGCCGGTGTGCAGGATTACGCCGAGCGGCGTCCGGATCGCGAGCGCCACGCAGTCCACGGTGCTGTGCGTTACGGATATGAATTCAATTTCGTAGGGGCCGATCTCGACAAGCCGGCCGGGCATCACTTCGCGCAGCGTCGTGGATTCCAGCAGTCCCGCCTCATCCAGGCGTTTTTTCACCAGCGCAAGCGTGAAGCGGGTTCCGTAAACTGGAACATTCAAATCGCGAAGGATGTAAGGCAGGGCGCCGATGTGGTCTTCATGGCCGTGAGTGAGCACGATCGCGCGGACATGCGAGCGGTTCTGCTTGAGATAGGAAATGTCCGGGATCACCAGGTCGACGCCGAGAAGCTCGGATTCCGGGAACATCATGCCGGCGTCGATGACGATGATGTCGTCGCCGAGACGCAACACCATCATGTTCATACCGAATTCGCCGAGCCCTCCGAGAGGAATAGCGGTAATGGATTGCTTGACCTTGCTCAAGAAAGCGTCAGCTCCGGGACGCAAGCGAGAATCGTATCACACGGCGGTGACGGCTGCTCCGTGACGGCGACGCGTGCCGCAAGCGCGCAGTGCGTGACGACGCCCCCTCTTCTTCTCCTTGACAGTCTAGGAGAACAACACTATATTCCTAGATGCTCTAGGAGAGGGAGCTTCCGTGGACAAGCAACTCGACCTTCTGCAAGGCACTTTGGACATGCTGATCCTCAAGGCCGTTTCCCTCGGGGCGCTGCATGGTTACGGCATCCTCCTGCGCATCCAGCAGATTTCGAAGGATCGCTTGGAGATTCAACAAGGCTCGTTGTATCCGGCGCTGTATCGCCTGGAAGACCAGGGCTGGATCACGAGCGAATGGGGTGAGTCGGAAAACAAGCGCAAGGCGAAATACTATCGTCTCACGGCAGCGGGGAAGCGCAGATTGCGAGAAGAAGCGGAAAAGTGGAACCACATGGCGGATGTCATTGCGGGAATCCTGCGCACCACGGCGGAGGAAGTATGACGCTGTGGAGCCGGTTTTGGTCGTGGCTGCGGGCAATTCTGCGGCGCTCGCGCATAGAAAGCGAAATGGATGCCGAACTCCGTTTTCACATCGAAGCGTGCGCCGAGGATATGGTCCGTCATGGGGTGTCTCGCGCCGAAGCGCTGCGGCGGGCACGGCTGGAGTTTGGCGGGATCGAGCAAACAAAAGAGGAATGCCGCGACGCACGCGGCGTGAACTTCATCGAAAGTCTCATTCAAGACTTGCGCTTTGGCCTGCGCATGCTGCGGAAGAATCCCGGATTTACTGCGATTGCCGTCTTCACACTGGCGCTGGGCATAGGCGCGAACACCGCCATCTTCAGCATGGTCAACGCGGTGCTGTTGCGCCCTCTACCATACAAAGACGCCAACCGCTTGGTCACGGTCTGGGGTTACAACCGTGCGCGAGGCTACGACACCGACCTGGTATCGCCGCTCGACTTTGCCGATTGGCGGTCTCAGAACCATGTTTTTGAGGGAATCGCGGCATCCACCGACACACAGTATACGTTGACGGGCGAGGCGGAGCCGGTGCTCATCATCGCCTATTCTTTCTCTGCCGACTACTTTCACGTGCTCGGCGTCGCACCGCTCCTGGGACGCACGTTTCTGCCCGAAGAAGAGCAGCCTGGAAAGAACCATGTGGCCGTGCTGAGCTATTCGTTCTGGCAGAGCCACTTCGGCGGGAACCGAGACTTGGTAAGCAAGAGCATCGTCCTTGACGGATCGCCTTACACGGTGGTTGGGGTCATGCCCCCGGAGTTCCAGTATCCGCCGCTTACTGAGCTTTGGACTCCGTTCACCGTAAAACCCGAAGCTGCTCAAGATCGCGGTTACCGCTATCTGCGGGTGATGGCACGTCTGAAACCAGGTGTAACGATTCATCAGGCGCAAACGGAGATGAATGCTATCGCCGGGCGTTTAGCGCAGGAGTACCCGAAGACGAACAAAGATGAAGACGCGACCAGCCTTACCGGCCTGCGCCAAAAGATCAGTGGGGACATCCGTCCGGCACTACTCGTGCTTCTGTGCGCGGTGAGCTTCGTGTTGCTGATAGCCTGCGCGAACGTCGCCAACCTGCTGTTGGCGCGAGCAGCCAGCCGGCAGAAAGAAGTGGCCGTGCGCGCCGCGCTTGGGGCCAGCCGACTTCGGCTGGTGCGCCAGTTCCTCACCGAAAGTATGCTGCTGGGGCTCGCGGGCGGAGCACTCGGCCTGCTGCTCGCTTCCTGGTGCGCTCGAGCAATGGTCACCATGTTTCCTCCCACGATTTTTAACGTCAGCATCCCGCACATCGAGAAGATTCCGATAGACGGTTGGGTGCTGGGCTTTGCGACGGTCGTCTCCTTGTTCACGGGTGTGGTCTTCGGATTGGTGCCGGCCCTGCACGCTTCCGTGAACACAAGCGAGTCGCTAAAGGAATCGGGCCGCGGCCTGGCGGGAGGCACGCAAGGCAGACGTTATCGCAGCGCCTTGGTGGTTGTGGAATTGGCGCTGTCCTTGATGCTGCTCGCGGCGGCCGGTCTGACCCTGAGAAGTTTCGTTCACCTGGTAGGAAGCGACCTCGGCTTGAACCCCGATCATGTTTTGACCATGCGTGTTCTGCTCCCAGGCTACAAGTACAAAACGGGTGCTCAACAAATTGCATTCATCGAGCAAGCGGTGGATCGCATCCGGCCGCTTCCCGGCGTGAAAGCGGCAGGCATGGTGACATTCCTTCCGCTGGGTGGATGGTATGGAGACCGGGCGGTTCGCTGGAAGACCAACCAACGCCCGAGAACCAGCGGCCTATCGCGCTATGGAGCTCGGTGACCCCGGACTACTTCCGCGCGCTAAGGATTCCGTTAATCAAAGGCCGGTTTTTTGAGGATCGCGACAGTCAGAGCGCGCCTCCCGTGGCTATCATTAGCAAGAGTCTGGCACAACGGCTTGTGCCGAATGCCAAACCCATCGGCAAACGGATGAATGTTGAAGGCGTGAAGGGTGTTGTTGAAGTAGTGGGCGTTGTTGGCGACGTGCATCAGCTAGGAATTACGTCCGAAATGACCTCAGAAATTTATTTGCCATTCTCTCAGGTTGCCGCGCCGATTATTTGTTTCGCGATCCGCACGACGGAAGACCCGCTCAGTCTTGTCAAGGCGGCTGAGAGTGCCATTTGGGCGGTGGATAAAGATCAGGCTGTGGGCTTTGTGATGAGTATGAGTCAGTTGGCATCCGATTCGCTGGCTCCTCAGCGCGTCATTGTGCTGATCCTGGGCGCCTTCGGAAGCACCGCCCTGCTGATGGCGGCCGTCGGAATTTACGGTGTCATTGCGAATTCTGTCGCGCAGCGCACCCATGAGATTGGCGTGCGCATGGCGCTCGGCGCAAGGTCCGGCGATGTGCTGAAGCTCGTCGTGGGTCAAGGGTTCGGACTGGTGCTAGTGGGCGTCGCTATCGGCCTGGCCGGGGCCTTTGGTCTAATGCGCTTTGTTTCGAGCCTCCTTTATGGCATTCGTCCGACTGACCCAGTGACCCTAGTCGTCGCCGCATTCGTACTGGCTGCGGCTGCGCTGCTAGCGAGCTACATTCCCGCCCGGCGAGCAATGCGTGTCGATCCGATGGTGGCGCTGAGATACGAGTGAAGCGTAACAGCAGCTAATGGTGGCCGCCACCAGCGAAGAGATGAGCGATCGACACGAGAATGACGGCGCCCAAAGTTGCCGCGGCGAGCGAATACCAGAAGCCGCCACCGAAGATTCCGAGCTTCACGAAGACCCAGCCGCCGATGAACGAGCCAACGATCCCAAGAATGATGTCCGTGATGCAGCCAAAGCCGCGGCCGCGCGCGATTTTTCCCGCGAGCCAGCCGGCGATAAGACCGATCATCAGCCAGCCAATCACTCCGTGCCGGAATTGAACGATAAAGAACTGAGGATCCATTAAAAGAGAAGAAAAGAGAGCAAGCATCTCGCCTCCGGACGATCGAAAGTTTCAACAATACCCTTTTTCACATTTATGCGGGAACGATTTCTTTGTTTCAGCGGCGCGCTCGCGCAGGCCAATAGGCAGCGAGGGCTTTCGACTCGCTGCGCTCGCTCAGGAATCGCGCCCTCATCGGGTGCTCGGCTGCTGCTGGGTCATGCAGTGGAGCGTTCCCAAGCCGAGCACCAGGTCGCGGCAAGCAATGCCCACCACTTCGCGGTCCGGAAACAAGCGAGCCAGCGTGTTCAGAGCCACGCGGTCGTTCGAATCGTTAAAGGTTGGCACAAGCACGAGTTCATTGGCGACATAGAAATTCGCGTAACTGGCGGGCAGGCGATGGCCGTTGAAATGAACAGGTTCGGGCATGGGCAAAGTTTCCATGCGCAAAGGGGTGCCGTCCTGATCCTTCATGGATTTCAAGAGCGCAAAATTTTCCTGGAGTGGGGCGTAGTTCGCATCGCTCGAATCACTTTCCAGGACGGTGACGATGGTGGAAGGGTTCACGAAACGTGCGAGATCGTCTACATGGCCGTGGGTGTCGTCGCCGGCGATGCCATTTTTTAGCCACAGGACATTGGTGATGCCGAGACATTCGCGGAAGAGTTGGGCGTAATCGTTTTTCGTGAATCCGGGATTCCTTTCCTGGACATTGCTCAGAAGGCATTCTTCCGTGGTGAGAAGTGTGCCTCGTCCATTGACCTCGATGCTTCCACCTTCGAGCACGACACGGCGGCCTTTGTGCTGCGGCTGCCAGAAACGGCATTTCAGTTTTTGATTCACTTTGGTCACGACCGCGGCGTCTTTTTTGTGATTCGCATACTTGGCCCAGCCGTTGAACTGAAAGTGATTGAAAGCGACCTCGCCGGAATCGTTTCGAACACAGATCGGACCGGAGTCGCGCATCCACCCGCGATCGGTGGGGATGGGGAAGAAATCCACGGCGTCAAGATTCGCGCCGGATTTTTTCAAGATCGCGCGAACGCGTGACTGTGCTTCGCGGTTTTCGACGAGCAGATAGACGCGCTCGACCTTCGATAAATGGCGGACGATCTCCGCGAAGGCCCAAGGGATGGGGGCAAATTTACCGGGCCAATCGGTGAGTTCGTGTGGCCAGCCGAGCCAGGTCGCTTCATGGGGTTCCCATTCGGCGGGCATGCGGAAGCCGAGGGCGCGTGGTGTTTCGAATTGCAGCGATTGTTTCATCGGAAGCGAAGAATTTAACACACAGGACGCACGGCACACAGAGGACGCAGGGCTCACAGAGGACGCAGAGAGAACAAGAGTTTGCTATTTTTCGCCGAGCCAACGGTTGAGGATGGGTTGATAGGCGTCGATGCGGCGATCGCGCAGGAAGGGCCAGTTCCTGCGCGTTTCCTCGCTCTTTGCCGGGTCGCATTCAACGACGAGGATTTCCTCTTTGTCATGGGAAGCTTGGGCGACAATTTGACCAAAAGGATCGGCCACAAAGGAATTTCCCCAGAATTCCAAGCCCGCGTCGCCATTTTCGGGCTTGCCTTCGAAACCGACGCGGTTGACGACAGCAGCGTACACGCCGTTGGCGATGGCGTGACCACGCTGAATCGTGCGCCAGGCATCCAGCTGCGCAGCGCCAAACTCCGCCTTCTCGTGCGGATGCCAGCCGATGCTGGTCGGGTAGAAGATGACCTGCGCGCCTCCGAGCGCGGTGAGGCGCGAGCCTTCGGGATACCACTGGTCCCAGCAGATCTGTACACCGATGCGGGCGTACTTGGTGTCGAAATTGGGAAAGCCGAGGTCACCCGGAGTGAAATAAAATTTTTCGTAATAGAGCGGATCGTCGGGAATATGCATTTTGCGGTATTTACCGAGAAAAGTTCCATTGGCGTCCAGGACCGCGCACGCGTTGTGGTAGACGCCGGGAGCGCGGCGTTCGAACAAGGAGATGACCAGGGCAACTTTCTTTTCCTTGGCAACCTGTGCCAATTTCTCCGTAGTGGGTCCTGGGACGGCCTCTGCGAGATTGAAAAGCTCGGGGTCTTCGGTGCGGCAGAAATATTCACTGCGGAAGAGCTCATGGACGGAGATGATTTGAGCGCCCCGCGCAGCCGCGGCACGGATTTTGTCGACGGCGCGCGCCAGATTTTCTTCCGGGTTCCTCGTGCATTTCATTTGCACGAGGCCAATGGTGAATTTGCCGGGCATGAATTTTAGTGTAGCACGAGCAAGAAACGTCTTTGCATGCGCGATTTTTCTTTCCTTTGCGTCGCGTTTGTACTAAAAATCTTCCGAGCGTTCAAGCATCATCACGATTCAGCAGCAAGATTGACCTTCATTCGCAACAAGAAAGCGAATTGTTCCCTTGAGGAGCCGCGATGGCCAAGCAGCAAAAGAAGACTGTGACCGGGCGGGTGCTGCACG
>QHYN01000094.1 GCA_003224145.1 Acidobacteriota bacterium | reverse complement strand
AAGGAGGAGGGCATCGGCCTGGTCGAGGTTCTCGGCCGCGTGACGGTGCAAGTCTTCGTCCGGGGAAATTGCGCGATGATCGCAGCACCCGTCCAATGTGACGTTGATGGAATACCGAAGGGGTCGCATTTCGCAAGAGTACCGCCGATGGGGTAGACTAGCAAAACTCAGAAACTCAGGGACAGACGGAACGTTTTCTCATATTGTTTGAAAAGACTAGTTTTGCTCATAATGATTGCAGATTTTCAGAATGGAGGAAACTTCCCGTCTGTCCCCGGTTTCCCGTTGGTTTTGTAGGGGCCGGGCTAAAGCCCGGCGTTCTTGAAGACTTTGCTCGCCACTCGTCACTCGCCACTTCCTCTAAACCGCAGCGGAAAACATCCCGTCTGTCCCTGGCTCCCCAATTCGACCGTCCCGGTGCCGGCAGCCACGAAACTCTGGCGCAGAAACCAAGACCCTGAGTTACACTTGCTGTACTTGGAGGAACTATGAAGGCTTTAATCCTCGGAGTAGCACTCCTCGTTGCTTCCACTGCTCCAGCCAAAGAACATGATTGGAAAACAGGAAAAATAATCAGCCAGAACATCAGCTCTGATAGCAACGGTACAGCTGTCGTTCCGGTCGGCGGCATTATCGCAGCCGTCCCGATCCGGCGTGTCACAAACACCATCGTTATGGAAGCAAACGGATACCGGCTTACACTGGTTGAAAAGCAAAACAAACACTACCTAGTCCTTGCCGAGAACGGGAACGCAAAGTTCTACCAAGATGGGAAATGGTATGTGTTCCTAGACGTGGAAAAGAAAGAGCACAAGTTCTCGTTGACGCACATGGAGAAACTGTAGAATGGTTCCTTTCCAAACTCGGACGTGGGAGACGGACGGGACGTTTTCTCATGCTGTTTGAAAAGACTCGTTTTGTTCATTAATGAGTGGGGATTTTCAGAATCGAAGGAAACTTCCCGTCTGTCCCCAGTTTCCCAATTCGGAGAGCGCCAATGCTAGTTGACAAGGTTTTCCTTTCTTGGGTAGGACCAATTTCTCTTGGTGTTGAACGCAACGGTGTCATCAAAGCTTTTTCCCTAGAGGAGGGGCAGGCGATTCCGCCAGAGTTTAAGGTGGGAGATTTGGTTGAGCTGCATCTAGAAGGTGACCCGATGGCTGAGATTTGGGGCGTCGAAACCAGCAAGGGTTCCTACTTGTTCAAACACATCCCTTCGGGGAAAGAGTTCAGAGCTTGGCATAGGGCGGAAGCGTATAAACTAGACAAGGAAGACACGAAGAAGGTGCCGTGATGACAGGCGCAGCGGGTAAGTCAGTCATGCCAAGCGTGTCACTTTTCCCAACTGAGCAGGAGTGCTTCCGTGCGGAGTACGAGAAATACTTCAAGGGCAAAAGACAAAACTTCTTCCTCAGTTTGACCGCGTTCAGGCCGCTATGGGACTGCCTTCAGTTGCTGAATGACATCTGGATGCGCGAGTCTTCAAATCTGGAACACCTGACTGAGCAGACTCACCTTTTGCCAAAGCTGATTTTCATGTCAGCACACGCACGGTTCCTGAATGCTATTGAGCTTGGCTACTGCTGCTGCATCGGAGACGCCTACAGCGTTCTGCGTGATGCCATCGAAGCGGTTGCGCACGCTCACAGGATCTTCAAAGACCCAGCGGCAGCGGTGGCTTGGACTGATAAGAACAAGGGAGAAGATGAGTTAAAGGCGCACGATAAAATTTTCAAGTGGGACAAAAAGAAGAATCTCTTCCCTGATGATGTACCCAGCTTGAGTAAGCTCCAGACTTACTATGGGCATTTCTGCGATTTGGCAACTCATACGTCGGTAACGTCAATCGGCAAGAATTTTCAAGACATGTCAGAGAAAGGCAAATTGAAGTGGGCGTTTCACTATTTTGAGACAAATCCGCAACGGCTGGCAGGCTTCCTCAACGCGCTGCTTCAAGTATCTGCCCACATGGAAGAAGTCTTCTACGGTTGCTTTGAAACACGGCTGAATCTTGACCCAGAACTTGGCCGGATGCGTTCCCAGTTCCTGCTGCTAAGGCAACAGCAGGCCCATTATCTCAAAGGCATTTACGAGCAGAAAACTCCCTAGTTGATCGGCCTCCCGTGGGAAATACGGGGACACTAAAGCCCGGCCTCTACAAAACCTTGGAGGACGACAACGCCGGGCTGAAGCCCGGCCTCGGGCGGGGCAAGCCCCGCCCCTACAGGTTCGCGCCGAAAGCCAGCAGACGGCCGTCGCAATCCTTCACCACGAACTCCCGCTTGCGCCATGGCATGTTGCCCAGTCCCCGAGTGAATTCCACGCCTTGGGCGGCGTACTCGGCATAAAGCGCGTCGGCATCTTCAACGACGAGGTACGCGTCGAGCAATTCGTCCGCGTATTTGTCCGGGTTGGCGGTGGGCGGCTGGGCGCAGCGGAAATGAATCACCTGCTGGTCGCGCGCCACGATGGCCCACTATGGCATTGACCGGCGGATCCGGCTGCGCGACTACGCAGACATCCACGTCCCCAAACATTCGAAACCAAGCTTGCCTGTGTAATAGGCGAGCGTTGCGGGAATGTCCATGGTGAAGAACACCGGCGCAATCTGACGGACCATAGGCCAAGTCTACCCCAGATGACCATCCGACGAAGGATGGTCATCCTGAGCGAGCGCAGCGAGTCGAAGGATCTCTCTTTGCTCCTTGGCACACGTGCGGGGTTGGGAGCTTATCTAGATTGGGAGGCGTGGGAGATGGTGGAGATGATGAGGCGGTTGGCGCGGACGCGATAGAGGATGGAATACGGAGTGCCGCCGATGATGAGTTCACGGATGCCGGGTTTAGGGCCGACGCGGCCGAGGTAGGGATGAATTCGCAGAGTCTCAACGACCGAAACGATGCGGGTGGCCAGGCGTTCGGCGGCGTCCGGCTTGTCCAAGGCGATAAAGCCGCGAATCTCCTGGAGGCGGGCCAAAGCCAGGGGCGACCAGACGATCTCTAGCGGGCCATGTTTTTTTGCCAAGTGCGATCTCAGCCGCGCGAGCGTGGACGCGGCGACTCGTCAGCGTGGACTTTGCCGCAGACACATTTCGGCGGCGGCAACTCGCGATCCGTACCCCAGGAAAGGAGCCAAGCCTTCATGTCTTCGTGCCGCACGTAATGGCCGGACTTCACTTGGCGGTTGGCCTGGCGCATTTCCGCCAGCATACGCTCCTGGTCGGCGACATAAGATTCGACGGCATCGGAAATCAGAAAATTGGAGCTGCGGCCCGAGGCTTCCGCCAGCCTGGCGAGGCGGCGCTTGGTTTCGGACTTGAGTCGTATGCTGAGAGTGGCGCTGCGTGTGTTCGCCATGAGCACAGCATAGCACAAAAACAGTGGCGAGTGGCCCCTCGAAGCTCGGGGTAAACGAGTGGCGAGAAAACGAAAAGCGGTGGCGAGCGAGAACGAAGAGCCGGGCTGAAGCCCGGCCTCGGGCGGGGCAAGCCCCGCCCCTACAGGTTCGCGCCGAAAGCCAGCAGACGGCCATCGCAATCCTTCACCACGAACTCCCGCTTGTGCCATGGCATGTTGCCAAGTCCCCGAGTGAATTCCACGCCTTGGGCGGCGTACTCGGCATAAAGTGCGTCGGCGTCTTCAACGAACAGGTAGGCGTCGAGCAATTCGTCCCGGTATTTGTCCGGATTGGCGGTGGGCGGCTCGGCGCAGCGGAAATGAATCACCTGCTGGTCGCGCGCCACGATGGCGTAGACCGGCGGATCCTGCCACGTCCCCAGACATGCGAAACCAAGCTTGCCTGTGTAATAGGCGAGCGTTGCGGGAATGTCCATGGTGAAGAACACAGGCGCAATCTGACGGACCATGTGCCAAGTCTACCGCAAAGGCCGCGTGGAGCTGGTCACACCAATACCAGATGCCAGATGACGGAAACCGCAAAGCAGATCCCTCACCGCCGTTCGCGCCAATTCTTTGCAGCTCGCTTACCGCGTGCCAGTGCGCGACCGGGTTCGGGATGACAAGCTTTGGGAAGACGGGCGGAGCACCCTTGCGGGGATTGCCCGAGCCTCATTTTGCGCGGCGGGGTCGCCCGAGCAGGCTCCATCTTTCTATGTATTCTCGATAGTAGTGCGACGAGCTATCCGTACCTTGGCGCCCGCTTTCCTTCGGGTTGAAGGTTGTTTGCGTGAAACCCACTAGCTCCTCAGGCAGGATCAGGAAGCGGCCATCCGGAAGTTTCCACGCGCAGAAATCAAACCGGCCCGTGGGCCGATAAATGCTAAGGTACGTATATTTGTATTTGCCTTTCCCTATGTCGTGCCAGCACGCTTGCCTTTGAACACAAATCTTCCCGTTTATGTAAGCACTCTTCCTCCCGAGCGGTTCAACTGGAAACCCGCGTTTTTGCGCTTCCACAAAAAACTCTGCCATTTCTTTCTTGCGGCGCTCCATTCTGCAAATGGCGTGCCGCGATCTCCCGTCGGCGAAACCCATTTGCAGAGCTAGTTGACGCACGCGTTCCCGCGTTACGCCGATGCGCCTGGCAATCTCGGCATGGGTGATGCAATTCCGCTCCAACATGGCGCGGATCAGTTTAGCCTTTCTGTGAAAAACGGAAAGCGCGTGCCGCCAAAAACCACGTTTGTCAAATTGGAGCCGGCAGGTTTGGCAGTAACGCATGGAGTTCGGCATGGCTCATTCATCCAGACTTCAACACCACGATACCTGCAACCTCATAAATCCGCTAGACGCAGGCCGAGAACCTCTCTGTATTGTCAACCTCTTGCTGTGGCAGGCTGACGAATCGAGCGGAAGCGGCGCAGACGGGAGAAGAATTTGTTGGCGCGGGCGATGTCTCGGGCAATTTGCGCACACAGCTCTTCGGGTCCGCTGAACTTTTTCTCGTCCCGCAGGCGTTTCCAAAAGCGCACTTCCATGTCCTTCGGCGTGGCGGGGAGCTGAACATCCAGAAGGTGCGTCTCCACGCTAAGCGCCGAGCCATCAAACGTCGGACGCATGCCGATATTGGTAACCGAGCGGTGGCTATGACCCTCGAGGTTTAGGCAGGTGCGCGTGATGTACACACCCCGGCCGGGCAGCAGCCCTTGCTCCGCAACAAGGTTTAACGTGGGGAAGGTGAAGCGCCGGCCCGTTCCCGTGCCGGTGATGATTTCTCCAGTAAGCGCGAACGGCCGCCCGAGGAGCCGCGCGGCGTGCGACACATCGCCATTGGCTACTTCCCCGCGAATGAGCGTGCTGGAGACGACTTCTCCCCGGTAGACCACCGGAGGTAGAACCCCGACCTCGAATCCATGCTCGGCGCCTAATTCCCTTAACAATTTTACATCCCCTGTTTGTCGATGACCGAAGCGGAAATCTTCGCCCACCAATACGGCTTTGATTCGCAGATTGCGAACCAGGATTTGCAGAACAAATTCCTCCGGTGAGAGACGCGACAATTCCAGCGTGAATGGCAGCACCACGGCAGCTTCGAGACCTATGGCCCTGAAGCAGTCCAGGCGCTGCTCCATCGTCGAGAGCTGCGGCGGCGCCGTCTCCGGTCGAAGAACCTTGCGCGGCGAAGGATCAAAGGTGAGTACCGTCGGAACGGCCTTCAGAGCTCGCGCACGTTCGACCGTGGATCGCAATACGGCTTGATGTCCGAGATGGATGCCATCGAAGCTGCCAATCGTGAGCACACTGCGATGACCAAACGATGCAAAGCGGGAAGCCCAGGCTTCTGAAGAAGTGAACGTGGAAAAGCGCGGCGTGTTTGTCCCGCCAACGCTGACACTCGCTTCACGGGGTTCCTCTCGTCCAGAGGCCGCTTCATCCGCGGCGTCCACCTGGACTTCGAATTGCAATCCATCGAAAGCCAGTTGCACGTGCGGATATCCCAACTTCTCCAGTCGTTCGTTCGTTTCCGCGTGCGCGAGGTCATGGGCGATATGCGTGAACCAGGCGCGCCGCGGCTTAAGCCCTTCGATCAACGCAAGAGCCTGATCCACGGTCTGGTGCATGGGATGAGGGATGTCCCGCAGTGCGTCGAGAATCAATTCGTCGAGGCCTTCCAGCAACGCCATCGAGGAATCCGGGATGGAACTGAAGTCCGTGAGATAGGCTGCGCGTCCGAAGCGGAAACCGAGAACGTTCATGTCGCCGTGGAGCAAGGGCACGGGTACGAAGGGCATGCCGAGCAATTCCACTTCCCGGTCGATGACGTTTAGGTTCACGCTCGGCACCGTGCTAAGCGTCGGCTTATCGTCGAAAACATAAGCGAAGACGCGGCGGAGAATTTGAAACGTTTCTTCGTTGCCGTAGACCGGTAACGCCACGCGCTGCCGGATGTTGTAAGGCCGAATGTCATCGAAGCCAAGAATGTGGTCGGCGTGGCCGTGCGTCAGCAGGATGGCATCGAGACGATCCAACCCCGCGCGCAGCGCTTGCTGTCGAAAGTCCGGCGTCGTGTCAATGACCACGCTCTGACTGTTGCGGGATAGCAGCAGGGAAGGGCGGAGACGCTTGTCGCGCGGATCGGCGGAACTACAAACGCGACAGGGGCAACCGAGCGTAGGAACGCCCATCGAAGTGCCCGAACCGAGAACCGTGATTTTTAGAGGGGTGCGAGGCATGGTGAAAACGCCTGGAGTAATGGTCACGCGAGGCGGACACAGGGCGCGTTGCGCATCTTAGGAGCGAGTTTTGGCTTTGGCTTGTGTCGTGGCTTGCGCCGCCACTGCCTGGTTGATCTCCACATAGGTCATCTTCAGCTTGCCAAGCAAGTCTAGGAGGAGATTCTCTTCTTCCGGCGCGAGATTGCCCTTGGTTTTTTCGTGCAAAGCGTCGAGCATGTCGATCAATTCGCGTGCCGCTTCCGGATCGATCATGGGCTGCCCCGTCTGCGGATCGGCATACGCGCCAAGAACCATCGCTGCGTTTTGCCCGAGCATGCGCACGAGATTCTCGAATGCGCCGAGGCGTTTGGGCGTTTCTACCGGAGGCGGAGTGACCGGCGCTTTTGTCTCCCCAGCAGGTGCAGGCGGCGTTTTTGCAGCCTCTCGCTTGGTTTCGCGCTCCTGTTCTTCGACGACATCCTTGCGCAGTTCGCCCTCCGAGGTGAACGGGCGTCGGTCTATCACGCGGAACGATTCGTCCTGTTTGTGGTCAGACAAAGCACTTTCCTCAATAATCCGTTTATCCGACTCTCAGTTTAGCACGCCTTGCCAGTGCAAGTCGCCGGAACGCCTTGTAAAAGTGCGAATAGCCCCTTAAAGTGGAACGTTTGATTCCCATCGCAAATATTTCATAACCGCATGCCTGCACGCACGAAACAGAGAAAGAAAACGGGCCGACCCCGCCGCGGGAAGATTCCACGGGCGAATCAGAAACAGTGGAGCGCCGGTCAATGGTTCGAAAAGCTCATTGGTGTTCAAGCCAGATTGCGCGCGCCGGGCGGATGCCCGTGGGATCGCGAGCAGACGCATCAATCTCTGCGAACCTACCTCATCGAAGAGGCCTACGAAGTTCTGGAAGCTCTGGAAAGCGGAAACGACGCCAAGTTTGCCGAAGAGATGGGCGATCTGCTGCTCCAAATAGTCTTTCATTCGCAGATTGCACGGGAAGAGGGCCGCTTCACGGTGGCCGACGTGATTTGCGAGATTCATGACAAATTGATCCGCCGCCATCCGCATGTTTTTGGTGAAGCGCGCGTGAAGGATTCCAGGGAAGTGTTAAGGAATTGGGAGCAAATCAAGGCCGAAGAGCGCCGCTCGAACAAGAAAGATAAATCACGTGCCGGAAAGTCCGCGCCGGATGAGCCTTCCTTGCTCGATGGCGTGTCCTCCGGACTTCCAGCAACTCTGGAAGGCCTTCAACTCACACGTAAGGCGGCTCGAATCGGTTTTGACTGGAACGACGCAAGCGGTGTCATCGCAAAGATGCTAGAGGAGACCGAAGAGCTAAGAGCTGCATTGAAGATAAAGAACCAGCCGAGAATCGAAGAGGAACTGGGCGATCTCCTCTTTGCCGCGGTAAACCTTTCACGATTCTTGCACGTCGATCCAGAAATTGCGCTCAAGAAAGCCAACGCAAAATTCTCCCGCAGATTCCGGACCATGGAAGCTTGGGCGCGCGAAACGGGCCGTGAATTCAAGGATCTCCCGCGCGAAGAAATGGAAGCCCTGTGGAACGCTGCGAAGACCACAGAAGGGAAGTCGGGCTTGAGAGAACTGTCCGAAGCCCAGGCGCGGAAATGATCCAGAACATCATTGTGCGCAAATGTCAAACGCTCGAAGAGTTCCATGGTTGCGTGGATCTCCAACGCGAAATCTGGGGCGAGAAGGACTTGGAAGTCGAGCCCGCCACCATATTCGTCGTTGCGGCACACACCGGCGGCCAGGTACTTGGCGCGTTTGATGGCAACCGGCTTATCGGCTATACACTCGCATTGGTTGGTCTGCGCAATGGCAAGCCCTTCCTCCACTCGCACATGACCGGCGTCCACGCCGACTATCGCGACCGCGGCGTTGGTCGCAGGCTCAAATTGCTTCAACGCGAAGAAGCTCTGAGCCGTGGCATTCGCCTCATTCAATGGACCTTCGATCCGCTCGAGCTTCGCAATGCCCACTTCAACTTGAACCGCCTCGGCGCGATTTGCCGAGAATATCTTCCTAATTTGTACGGGGTCACGACCAGCCCGCTGCATCGCGGCTTGGCGACTGACCGGTTGCTGGTCGAATGGCAGCTCGACTCCGCGCGTACAGTAGCCGCCATTGAGAATCTCGTCAAAGACCCGGCGGAGGCGCCTGCAATTATCGAAATACCTTCCGACTTGGAACACTGGCTAGGCGCCGATTCACCGGAAGTCGGCAAAGTTCAGGCGCGCCTGCGGGAAGAGTTCACCAAATGGTTTCACAAAGGTTACGCTGCGGTCGCCTTGCGCACCGGGCCCGGGAACCGTGCGTACCTGCTTACTCCGTGGAGTGACTTTTAGGAAAGGTGTCGCCGCGCAAATATGCTCATTCGAGAAATCACTCTTCGCGAAATTTCCATGAAACTGGTGGCCCCATTCGAAACCAGTATGGACCGCAGCGAAATCCGCCGCATCATCCTCGTTGAAGCCAACGTGGACGGCGTGATCGGGTGGGGCGAATGCGTTGCGGGCGAGTCGCCCTTCTACAGTCCGGAATACACGGACACCGCATGGCTGGTCCTTCGCAATTTCTTGTGGCCGCTGGTGAAAGGCCAGCAATTTAAAGCCGCATCGGACGTGTGGGCCCTCCTCGCCCATGTTCGCGGTCACAATATGGCGAAGGCGGCACTGGAAGCCGCCGTCTGGGACGCGGAGGCCAAGCAGAAGGACATGTCTCTCGCGAAACTCATCGGCGGCACCCGCGAGGAAATTGCTTGCGGCGTCTCCATCGGAATCAAGCCATCGCTTGATGAACTTGTCGCCGCGGTGAAGGAGGAACTTGCCGCCGGCTACCAGCGCATCAAGATAAAAATCAAGCCCGGAAGTGACCTAGAGCCGGTGCGCCGGCTACGGCAGGAATTTCCGCGCATTAAGCTGATGGTCGACGCCAACTCCGCCTACACGCTGGAGGACTGGCCTCTTCTGAAGCAGCTCGAAGGCTTCTATCTGATGATGATCGAGCAGCCTCTCGGCTGGGACGATCTCTATAGCCACATCGAACTTCAGAAAAAGCTCGACACTCCCATTTGCCTCGATGAATGCATCCACACCGAAGAACAGGCACGCGCCGCCGTCGAACTGGGCGCCTGCAAGATCATCAATATCAAGCTGGGCCGGATTGGAGGATACACAGTGGCGCGCCGCATTCACGATCTCTGCCAGGATCATGGTGTCCCCGTGTGGTGCGGCGGGATGCTGGAATCAGGCATCGGCCGTGCTCACAATATTGCGCTCTCGACGCTACCCAACTTCACACTTCCTGGCGACGTGACGGCCACCAAACGCTACTGGGCTGAAGACATTATTTCTCCCGAAGTTACCGTCTCGCCGCAGGGAACGATCCGCGTTCCGGTGGGCCCGGGAATCGGCCTCAAACCGCGCCTCGATCTCATCGAAAAATTCACTGTTCGCAAAGAGCACCTGGTCTGACCCAGTGAAGATCGAGTCTTCTACTGGGCGAGCCCCCAGCCGCATCGCCATCGCAGCCTCCATCACGATCTTGGTCGCCGTCTGGGCCATCAATTTCATCGCTGCCAAAATCGGCCTACTCTATCTGCCTCCTTTGGCCATGGCCTCCTTCCGCGTGGTGCTGGCAGGCGCCGTCATGGTTCCTCTCTATCTCTTCGGCTCCCGCTTGCCGGCATTCGCGGAGGCCGCCGCTCTTCGTCGAGGGAGGTTCACAGCACGTGACGTGTGGACCTTCTTCTATCTTGGCTTTTTCGGTGTAACGGTGAATCAGATGTGCTTCACCATTGGTCTATATTTCACCCACGTTAGCCACGCCGCCGTACTTGTCGGTCTGGGGCCCATCTACATCCTTATCTTGGCTGTCCTCCTTGGCCTGGAGCGCGCCACCGGGCACAAAGTTGTCGGCATGCTCATCGCTCTTGTCGGAGTTGCGGTACTCGCCTCCGAAAATGGCATTTCCGCGCATTCTGCTTCCATTGAAGGTGATGCCATTACCATGACCGGTTCGATCGGCTTCGCCATCTATGCGGTCCTCGGAAAGCGGGTAACCGGGAAGTACGATAGCTTGACCATGACCGCCTTCAATCATTTTGCCGGAGCGCTGATCGCCCTGCCGGTAGCAATCTACGAAGCCGCCAATCTGCGCGGCGCCGGCAATTGGCCGCTTCCCTGGCAAGCCTGGGCGGCACTGCTTTACATGGCCATCTTCGGTTCGGCGTTGGCTTATGTGTTCTACTTCTGGTTGTTGCGGTATCTCGAAGCTTCGCAATTGAGCGCTTTCACCTACCTGCTTCCGGTCCTCGCTACCATTCTCGGAATCCTCTGGCTGGGCGAAAGGGGCTCGTGGAGCCAGGTACTCGGCGGGGTTTTGGCGCTAGGCGGTGTTTATTGGATTGAGTCTGGCCGCAGCCCGGTCGTGAAGGTTAATACCGTTTCGTAACTCTTCACTCACGTCTCCGTTGACCCGCTTCGTCCTCCACCGCTACTATCGCGCCTAGGTGGTGCTGCATAACTGATTCACGCCGCAACTTACTGAGTCGGAGATGCAGGCCATTCGAGGTTTCCATCCGGGTCAGCTGATTCTCGCTTAGAAGAGGTTTTGTCCTTGCGGCCTAAGCTCATCCTCGCCGGACTGTCTATCTTCCTGCTGGTGGGTGGAGCTATTTGGCATTTTCGTGGCGGCGCAAAGCTCACTGAAACGGACAGCATTGTCCTAGGGGATTTCGCCAATTCTACCGGCGATCCGGTTTTCGACGGTTCACTTCCCGAAGCCTTGGCTATCAGCCTCGCCCAGTCGCCACTTCTGAATCTTGTCTCCGAAGAAAAGGTGGCTGAAGGGCTTCGCTCTCAATCGCTGCCCGCGAATACACGTATCACCCTGAATATAGCCCCCAAACTCTGCCGGAGCCTTGGCGCCACGATATTCCTGACAGGAAGCATCTCGAAGGACGGCGGTGATTATCTCCTCAAACTCAGCGCCTTTCAGTGTGCCACTTCCAAGGAACTCGCGAGCGTGAAGCGGGGAGCCGGGAGTAAGAACGAAGTCGTCCACGCGCTCGGTGGTGCCGCGACCCATCTTCGCAGCGAATTCGGTGAAGATCCTACCTCTCTGAAGAACTTTGATTTGCATCTCGAGCGCGCCGCCAGTCCCTCCCTGGACGCGCTCAAATCCTTTGCCGAAGGGCGCCGTCTGACCCGCGAACAAGGCTCCATCGAGGCGGTCCCTGCCCTCAAGAGAGCGCTCGAGCTCGACCCCAGGTTTGCTCTTGCCTACTCCAATCTGGCCGTCACTTATTACAATCTCAACCAGAATGTCCTGGCAGCGGATCACATCCGCCAGGCATTCGAACTTGCCGACCGGCAGACCGTGCGCGACCGCCTTCACATCACCACGCTTTACTACGATCTAGGCACTGGTGACGTTCAGAAAGCGATCGCGAGCTACAAGCAATGGGTTCAGCTTTATCCCCGCGACGACATCGCCAGAGGCAATCTCTCTTCGGAGTATTTCTTGATTGGAAATTACCAGCAGGCGGCCAGCTTTGCCCAGGAGGCTCTTCGCCTCGAGCCCGGAAGCGCGGCTTGGTATGAAAACCTGGCCACTGCCTACATTGCGCTTCAGCGCCTCGAAGAGGCGCACGAGGTCTTGAACCAGGCCTTCACCCGCAAACTCGACGATCCCGCCATGCACTCTGATCTTTATGCCCTGGCCTTTTTGCATGGCGACGTCGCAGCGATGAAGCACGAGATGGAATGGTCCGTTGGCAAGGCTGGCGGCGAGGATGCCTTGCTTGCTTTGCAAGCGGACACGGAAGCATACGCGGGGCGTGTACAAAAGGCCCGGGAACTTTCCCGCCGCGCCGTGGTAGCCGCCCAAGGTGCGCAACTCTCCGAGCCTGCGGCCATCTGGCAGGGTATGGCCGCGTTGCGCGAGGCGATGTATGGCAACATGCAGGAAGCTCGCGCCGGCGTGGACAAAATGCTCGAGATCGCACCAAAGAGCCGCGACGCGCAGACGCTTGCATGCCTTGTCCTTGCCCGCGCAGGCGACCAGCGCCGCTCGCGGACGATGCTGGACGATCTGGCTGCCGCCAACATTTCTAACACTATCGTGCAATCTGCCTGGCTTCCCACCATCCGGGCACAAGCCAGCCTGATCAATCAAAAACCTGCCCAGGCTTTGGACTCATTGCAGGAGGCAAAGGCATACGAACGGGGCCAACTCATTGGCAATTTGAGTTATTCCTGCATGATCCCGGTCTATCTGCGGGGTGAGGCTTATCTGGGAACGAAGCAGGGTCCGCAGGCTCTCGCAGAATTCCAGAAGTTGTTGAACAGCCGCGGAATTGTTGGGAATTGCTGGTCCGGTGCGCTGGCCCAGTTGGGCCGAGCGCGCGCACAGGCGCTGTCAGGTTCCACAAACGCTGCGCGCAATTCCTACCAGCGATTCTTCGATCTTTGGAAATCTGCGGACGCTGACGTCCCTATTCTCAAGTCTGCCCGCGCCGAATTCGCCAAGCTGAAATAGCTATCCATTGGAGCGCTCCAGTCACTGACACGAATACCCATGGCGCTGGCGCGCGTCCCACTTTGGTGGAAGAATAGCGCCCGGCCTTTTCAGCCCAAGCAATCCATCAGGCGGCACGAATAGCGGCCGTCGAGGAGGGAAGAGCTTGCCTGGCATTCCCATGCGAAGTGGCGGTCCGAAAGCGCGCATCGCGGTCATTCCCGGGGACGGCATCGGCACCGAAGTGACCCCACAGGCCGTCAAAGTCTTGAAGGCCGTCGCAGCCACCGCCAATCGGCCGCTCGAATTCGTCGAATTTGATTGGGGCGCCGACAAGTATCTGCGCGAAGGCATCACGCTGCCGCCCGGCGCTGTCGAAATGTTGCGCGATGAATTTGACGCCATTCTCTTTGGTGCGCTTGGCGATCCGCGCGTTCCCTCGAACCAGCATGCCGCCGACATTCTGCTGGGCCTGCGCTTCAAGCTGGACCTCTACGTCAATGCCCGGCCCGTCGAGCTGCTCCACAACCGTCTTACCCCGCTTCGCGACCGCACGGAAAAAGACATCCGCCTGGTGGTCATCCGCGAAAACACCGAAGGCCTGTACGCCGGTGTTGGCGGATTCTTCAAGAAAGGGACCCCGGACGAGATCGCTATTCAAGAAGACGTGAATTCCCGCAAAGGGGTCGAGCGCATCATCCGCTACGCTTTCGAACACGCCCGCCAGAACGGCCTGAAGCGCCTGTGCATGAGTGACAAATCGAATGCCATGACTTTCGCTCACGGTCTCTGGCAGCGGGTTTTCAAGGAACTCCGCGAGGAATACACGGACATTGACTCCCGCCACTTGTACATCGACACGCTCGCCATGGAGATCGTCCGCGACCCACGCCAGTTTGACGTCATCGTTACCTGCAACCTGTTTGGCGACATCATCAGCGACTTGGGCGCACAGCTGGCGGGCGGCCTAGGTCTCGCACCCTCCGGTAACATCCACCCGGGAAAGACCTCGCTTTTCGAGCCAGTGCATGGCTCCGCGCCCAACCTTGCCGGAAAGGGAATCGCTAACCCACTCGGATCTGTGCTTGCCTCTGCCATGATGCTCGATTTTCTCGGATGGGGGCCGGAAGCCAACGCACTGCGCCACGCCGTGCGCGCCGCGCTTCACGAGAACTACGTCACGCCCGACCTTGGAGGAGATAAGCGCACCGAGGAAGTGGGGGAGTGGGTCGCCAAGAAGGCTGGAAATAAGTTTGCGGTGCAGACTTAAAGTATTACTTTCAATTCGTGGGGAAGCCTGTTTGAAGTCCTATTTGCGCTTCACCAGCCCCGTCAGCAACATGCCCAGCAAGAATCCGCCCACATGCGCCCACCACGCGACTCCTCCGGTTGCGCCAGCCCCGAGCGCATTGATCCCCGACAAGAACTGAAGCAGGAACCAGTAGCCGAGAATAAACACGGCTGGAATGGGAACCAGAAAGATGAATACCAGGGTAAGGATACGCTCCCGCGGATATAACAGCATGTACGCACCCATCACCCCGGATATCGCTCCGCTCGCCCCCAGTGCGGGAACCACGGAATTCAGATTGAAAACAACGTGAAGTAAACCCGCTCCGATTCCACAAACCAGGTAAAAAACTAAGTAGAGCAGGTGGCCAAAATGGTCCTCGATATTATCTCCGAAAATCCAGAGGAACAACATGTTGCCGGCAATATGCGCCAGTCCGGAATGAAGAAACATACTGGTCAGCAAAGGGAGAAATGCCACTTCGAAGCTCGTATGCCCCGTGAGAAATGAGGGGATCCTCGCCGGTACGGTGGAGTTCGCCAGGAGAAACATTTTGAACGTCTGGGGGGGCAAGGTGAATTGGTACAGAAACACCACGACATTCACGAGAATCAAGGTGATGTTCACGACAGGGTAGCTGCGCGACGGGTTGATATCTTTGAGCGGAATAAACATGAGAGGTCCGGAGCAGAGTAGCGGAACTCGAACCAAATAGAAAGACTGACCGTGGGGTCCTATAATGTCGTTCGCAAAGGTTCTGGTTAACAGAATATTTGTGGCCCTGAAATCCCCTCAATCTGCGGGGCTTGCTGCCAGGCGGACTGGAAGGGAGAAGGAACGGAGAGGCCACTAGCCGGCCACAGTCTCTTTTATCCGGGGCATTCTTGATCGCTCCTGCTGAATCTGTGCTCGCTGCCTGTTCACGGAGTCCTCGGCTCTTTGACTTTGGGGCAGAGAAGGTAGTTCTTGATGCAGCATTGGTTGATTCCAGTTTCCGGTCCTCATTTTTCTTCAAGAATTTTTAGATGGAGAAGTTGCGCCGCGAGTGCGCGTGTGGTAAGTAAGGGAGTCCTGCGTGTACGTGCGATTCGGACGGAGTATCGATGTCTGTCCGGCGCAGCGTCGGCGCGCCGACTGCTCATGCCTGCCCGGGAAACGGAAGCCATCATCCTGAAGACATTCCCACTGGGCGAGGCGGACCGCCTGGTGAGTTTTCTCGGGCGTTCCTCAGGACGGATTCGCGGCGTTGCCGCCGGTGCCCGGCGGCTCAAGAACCGCTTTGGCTCGACGCTCGAGGTTCTCTCTCACGTGCAGATCTGGTACGTCGAGAAGGAAACGCGAGAGCTGGTCCGCATCCAGCAGACCGATTTGCTGGAGTCGTTCCACAAGGCCCAAAGCGACTACGGCCTGAGCACCGGCTTGGCGGTCATCAGCGAGATTTCGGAACTCGTTCTGCCCGAGCACGAGGTTTCCGAACCCATGTTCCGGCTCATCCTCCTGACCGTCAGGCAGATCGAGGGCACCGGCGACTGGCAGTTGCCGCTCAGCTACTTCGCCTTCTGGACGGTCCGGTTGGGCGGCTGGCTGCCTCGTTTTGACCGGTGCGCTTCGTGCCAGGAGGCGTTTAATGCGAAGTCGGCTTTTTACGGTATGCATTACTCGGGCCTCTTTTGTAGCAACTGCCGCCGCCCGGGCATGAAGCCGCTGCATCCGGAGGCGAGGGCGTTGGCAGAACGGTTTACCAGCGAGCGGCTTGATCGCATCGCGTTCGACAAGTCGTTGCCGACAAGGGCCGGGGAATTGCGTGAGGCCTCTTTTGCCTGGATCGAGTTTCATTTGGAAAGACGCTTAACGACGCGCGAGCTTTTGGAGACCACTTGAAAGTTAAAGTAAAACTTGAGAAACAAGCAAA
The DNA here is from genome assembly GCA_003224145.1 of Acidobacteriota bacterium. GTDB lineage: Bacteria > Acidobacteriota > Terriglobia > Acidiferrales > UBA7541 > Acidiferrum. The sequence continues at coordinate 13,077 of QHYN01000094.1, read as the reverse complement.
GGGCCTTAGCTTCCAGGATCTCGTTCTGCAGCTTTCACAATTTTGGGTGAAACAGGGTTGCGTACTCCAGCAACCCTATGACGTTGAGGTAGGCGCAGGCACGATGCATCCAGAAACCTTCCTTCGCGTCCTGGGTCCGCACCCGTACCGCGTCGGATATGTCCAACCCAGTCGTCGGCCCGCCGACGGCCGTTACGGGGAGAACCCGAACCGTCTCTACAAGCACTTTCAATTTCAAGTGATCCTCAAGCCGTCTCCGGTGGACATCCAGGATGTCTATCTGAAAAGTCTTCGCGCCATCGGAATCCGCCTGAAGGATCACGACATTCGCTTCGAAGAGGACAATTGGGAATCGCCGACCCTCGGGGCATGGGGCATCGGCTGGCAGGTTCTCCTCGACGGCCTGGAGATCACTCAGTTCACCTACTTCCAGCAGAGCGGCGGCATCGACCTCGATCCTATTTCCGTTGAACTCACGTACGGCCTCGAGCGCATCTGCGCTTTTCTGCAAGGCGTGGAAAGTGTCTACGATCTCCGCTGGTCCGCGGATAAGACATACGGAGACGTCCGTTTGTTGGAAGAGCAGCAGCTTTCCGTTTACAGCTTCGATCGCAGCGATTCGGCGGCCATTCGGTCCGAATTTGAACTGCAAGAAAAGCAGGCTAAGGAACTCCTCGACGCTTTCAAGGGTACAAAGGGGAAGGAGCGCGCTCGCTATCCATTGTTGGCCGCTTACGATCTTTGCCTCAAGTGCTCGCACCTCTTTAACCTGATGGATGCGCGCGGCGTGATTTCCACCACCGAGCGCGCCGCCCTGATGGGCCGCGTGCGAGCTCTTGCCTGTCGCACGGCCTCGTCGTATCTCGAACAACTGAACGAAACCGCAGCTCCTCTTGGGGTGGGCGCATGAAACCTTCCGCTCCCAGCAAAAGCAGGCCATTGGAACTGGTGTTCGAAATTGGCTGCGAGGAAATTCCCGCCGGAATGCTCTCCAAAGCCGAGGAAGAACTTCGCGCCAACGTCGAGAAGCTTTTGACCGCGGAAGAGCTGTCTGCGGGCACGGTGGTTGAAACCTTCAGCACTTCCCGCCGGTTAAGCGCCTGGGTCCAAGGACTCCCCGCCAAGCAAACCGACGTCGAACTCGAGGTCACCGGGCCACCCAAGTCCGTGGCCTACGACTCCGTCGGCGCGCCGACGCGCGCAGCGCTGAGCTTCGCCGAAAAGCAGCGCGTTCACGTGAACTCGCTTTACCTCCTCCAAACCCCGAAGGGCGAGTACCTCGCGGCCAAGCAGATCAAGTCCGGTCGTACTGCCGAGCAAATTCTGACCGCGGTGCTCCCTCGCACCGTGCACGATCTCACCTGGCCGCGCTCCATGACTTGGACAGGTCTTGGTGGTCCGCGGTTCATTCGCCCCATCCGCTGGGTCGTCGCGATTTTGGACGGCAAGCCACTGAAACTTACCATCACTGGCCTCACCGCCGGGAACGTCACTCGCGGCCACCGCTTCCTCGGTTCGAACGCCATCCGGGTAACCAGCTTCGCCGACTACGAGAAGAAGCTCCATTCGAATGGCGTCATCCTTCGTGCCGCACGCCGCCAGGAAAAAATCGCCAAAGAACTCGAGGGCCTGGCCAAGCGGGGAAACTACCGTGTTCACGAGGACCCGGAGCTTCAGAAGCTGGTGACCTACCTCAACGAGTACCCCACGGTCATCCAGGGCGATTTCGATCCCGCGTTCCTGAACCTGCCTGACGAGATCCTTGTTACCGTGATGCGCGATCACCAAAAGTATTTCGCCATCGAAAATAAAAGCGGCGAACTCGCTCCGCACTTCTTGGCTGTCATCAACGCTGACGAGGATACGAAGGGGATCATCCGTGCCGGGCACGAACGTGTCCTGCGCGCCCGCTTCGCCGACGCCCGCTTCTTTTGGGAGTCGGACCAGAAATGTCGGCTCGCCGACTATCTGTCGAAGCTTGAGCGCGTTACCTACGAATCCCGCCTCGGCAGCTACCGAGACAAAGTGGAACGCATCCGCGACATTGCTCGATGGCTCACGGAACAGTGGTTCAATCTCGGCATGCTTCAGGCTCACGTCGCCGAGGCCGATCGCGCCGCGGAGCTTGCCAAGTGCGACCTTGCCACGGAAATGGTTCGTGAGTTCCCGGAGCTTCAGGGCATCGTCGGTGGACTCTACGCGCGCGCGCAAGGCGAGCCCGATGAAATCGCCGACGCCATCTACGACCACTATCGTCCTGTCGGCTTGGATGACCCTATTCCACGCAATCTCACTGGCTGCGCCGTGGCCCTGGCAGACAAGGTGGATTCGGTCGTCGGCTGCCTTGCCGTGGGAATCGTTCCCACAGGTTCCAGCGATCCCTATGGCTTGCGCCGCGCGTCTCTTGGGATTGTTAAAATCATTCTGGAGAAAAAGCTCCCGGTCTCGCTTTCTCTGGCCATTGGCGCTGCGGCAAAGGCGCTGGTCACGCATAAGCCCAAGCGGGGTGTCACGCCAGGCCAAGAAGCCAAGGCTCTCGATTTCATTCTGGACCGCGCCAAGTTCGTTTTTCGCGAAAGAGAACAGTTTGGCTACGATGAAGTCTCCGCTGTTTTTCGCGCGGGCGCGGACGATCTGGTGGACGCTCAGAAGCGGCTTGTGGCTTTGAAGGCCATTCGCAAGTCCAAGAACTTTGAGCCCCTGGCCGTCTCTTTCAAACGCATTCGCAAGATCCTTGAAAAGGCTGGCGTCCCTCTCACCAACGAGCGTCACGTGAACCCTGAACTCTTCGAGAGTGCGGCGGAGCGCGACCTCCATTCTGCCGTGCGCACGGCGGCATCGAAAGTGCTGTCCTTCAAGCGCGGAGGGAAGTACCAGGAGGCTTTGGAAGTCATTGCCGGTCTTCGCCCTACGGTGGACAGGTTCTTCGATGAGGTCATGGTGATGGCAGAGAAGGAAGCGGTGCGCAATAATCGCTTAGCACTGCTCGCGGAGTTGCTTCGCGAGTTCACCACCGTCGCGGATTTTTCTGAAATCGGTGGCGAAGAGGGTTCTTGAGAACCTAAAGTTTTACTTGAAGTATTCCGAAGTCGACGTGCCGACAATTTTTGGGAACCACCGGTGATTCCCGTGGCAGTTGCAAATAACCGGGGCGCAACTCATTCTTGCAAGCGAGGACGACAGTGAAAAAATGGGTGTATTTCTTTGGGGCGGGCAAGGCAGAAGGCGACGGAACTTGGCGGGACCTCCTCGGCGGGAAGGGAGCGGGGCTCGCCGAAATGACCAAGATTGGTTTGCCGGTCCCCGCCGGGTTCACTATTTCCACCGAAGCCTGCGACTACTACTACAAACACGACAGGAGATTTCCTCCCGAATTGAAGAAGCAGGTCGTCGACAACGTGGCGAGACTCGAGCGGGTCACGAAGAAAAAACTCGGTGACCCCAAGAACCCTCTTCTGGTCAGCGTTCGTTCGGGTTCGGCTCGTTCCATGCCGGGAATGATGGAGACCATTCTGAATCTAGGTCTGAACGATCGCTCCGTTGTCGGCTTGGCCGCCGCCACCAAGAACGAGCGCTTTGCCTTCGACGCTTATCGCCGCTTCGTTCAGATGTATTCCACCGTGGTCATGGGGTTGCCCAAGGAGGACCTCGAGCACCGCCTTCGCGCTATGAAGCAGCGCTTCGGGGTTAAAGAAGATACTCTTGTCCCCGCAAGTGGCTGGAAAGAGTTGGTCGCCGAATATAAAGCCTACTTCCGCGAAAAATCCGGCACGAGTTTTCCTGACGATCCTATGGATCAGCTCTGGGGTGCCATTGCCGCCGTTTTCGACTCGTGGATGGCAGAGAAAGCTGTGACCTATCGCCGCGTCGAGAAAATCACCGGTCTCCTCGGTACCGCCGTCAACGTGGTTCAGATGGTCTTCGGAAATACGGGCGACAATTCCGGAACCGGCGTTTGCTTTACGCGCGACCCAAGCTCCGGCGAGAAAATCTTTTACGGCGATTACCTTGTCAACGCGCAGGGAGAAGACGTCGTCGCCGGCATCCGCACTCCCATGCACTTGGACGAGATGGCCAAAGCCATGCCTAAGGTTTACGCCCAACTCGAGAAAGTTCGAGTAAAACTTGAAAAACACTATCGTGACATGCAGGACATGGAGTTCACTGTCGACGACGGCAAGCTCTACATGCTCCAGACGCGCACCGGCAAGCGCACACCTGCGGCGGCCTTCCGCATGGCGGTGGACATGGCCAACGAAAAACTCATCAGTAGGGAAGAAGCCCTCCAACGCATCAAGCCCGAAGATATCGAGCGTCTTTTCTATCCCGTGATCGACGCTACAGTGGACAAAAAATCCCTGGCTTCGAAAATCCTGGCGACGGGCATCAACGCGGTTCCTGGCGCTGCCGCCGGTCGCGTCGTTTTCTCAGCACCGAAGGCAGAAGAATGGGCCGAACGCGGCGAGAAGGTCATCCTCGTCCGGCGCGAAACCAGTCCGGAAGACGTCGGCGGCATGGCCGTCGCACAAGGCATCTTGACTGCTACGGGTGGAAAGACGAGTCACGCCGCTGTTGTCGCCAGAGGCTGGGGCAAGTGCTGCGTCGTTGGCGCGGAAAAACTGGACATCGACTACAAAGCACTCTCCATGTCCACCAACGGCCGCGTCATCAAAGAAGGAGACTGGATTACGCTCGACGGCAGTGAAGGCGTGGTCTATTCCGAAGCCATGCCGCTGGTCGTGCCGGAACTTCCGAAATCGTACGAAACGTTAATGAAATGGGCTGATGAGACCCGCCATCTCGGCGTTCGAACGAATGCCGACACGCCTCAGGACGCCCGCAAAGCCCGCGAGTTTGGCGCCGAGGGCATCGGCCTCTGCCGTACGGAGCACATGTTCTTCACCGATTTCGAATTCCCGGAGAAGAGCCACGAGCGCCAGCGCGCCATTCAGGAAATGATCCTTGCCGACAATAAAGAAGCTCGCGTCAAGGCTCTCAATCGCCTGCTCCCGTTCCAACGCCGCGACTTCATCGGTATCTTCAAGGCCATGGACGGCTTCCCGGTCACCATTCGCCTGATCGATCCGCCACTCCACGAGTTCGTCCCCCACGAACGGAAGAAACAGGAAGAGCTCGCGAAGGAACTCGGCATCAGTGTCGATGTTGTGGCACGTCGCGTCGAGCAGCTTCACGAAGCCAACCCCATGCTTGGCCATCGTGGCTGCCGTCTCTCGATCACTTATCCTGAAATTCTGGAGATGCAGGTGCGCGCCATCATCGAGGCGGCCATCGGATGCCAGAAGGCCGGAGTTGAAGTATTACCTGAGATCATGCATCCGCTCACTTTGGATCGAAAGGAACTTTCGATTCTGGAGCAGGCCACTCGCCGCGTCGCCGACGAGCTCATCAAAAAGTCCGGCATCAAGCTGAACTACCTCGTTGGTACCATGATCGAACTCCCGCGCGCTGCTTTGCTGGCCGCCGAGATCGCGGAGGTCGCTGAATTCTTCTCCTTTGGTACCAACGACCTCACGCAAACCACCATGGGTCTCTCCCGCGACGATGCGGGCCGCTTTCTTCCCGACTACGTGGACGAAAAGAAGGCCGGAGTATTCAGCACGGATCCATTTCAATCCCTCGATATCAAAGGGGTAGGCATGTTGATGAGCTGGGGAATCGAACAGGGGCGCAAGACCCGGCCCAAGCTGAAAGTCGGCATCTGCGGCGAGCACGGCGGTGATGCGGACAGCGTCAAGTTCTGCCACAGGCTCGGCATGAACTATGTCAGTGCTTCGCCCTTCCGGGTTCCCATCGCGCGACTGGCCGCAGCTCAAGTAGTGGTTGAAGAAAGGCAAGCGAAGAAAAGAAAGAGAATTAGCCGGAGAAAAGCAATTCGAATCCATCTAAAGTAATACTTTAAGTCAGTTGCGGGGGCATTTTCAGCTTCCTCCCCGCTGGTCTTTTCTTTGAGAGGTGACGCCAACGCCTGACAGCTTTCCTTACGTCGGCATCTTAAAGAAAAAGTACATGCCCAGAAACGAGAAAATGATGTCTGGTGACCATCCCGCTAGGAACGGTGGCAATTGCCCCACCCCTCCCATGGCCTCCAGCAGGGCCGCTACGGCCCGGTAAGCCACCGCGATCCCCACTCCTAGTACCATTCCACCGATGGCCCCGCGCGTTCCCGCCAGGAACGCAAACGGAATCGCCAGCAAGATACTTACCGGCGCCATCAACGGGTAGGCCATTTTTTTGTGCCACTGCACCATCAGCGTGGCCACGTCGAATCCTGCCTTATGCAATCCCTCGATGTAGGTACCCAGTTCACCCAAATTCATCTGAAACGCCTGCCGCACTTCCCGATTGAAGTAGCTCGGTGGCTCGTTTAACTCCGCCGGTGCAGCCGCTGAAAAGCTCTCGAAGTTTGCGACCGAGCCGTCGGAAAAATCCCGAATCCATCCGCTTTCCAGGACCCACACCCGCTGTGCCTCTGACCAACGCGCTCGCGTTGCAAAGATCCTCCGGCGCAAATGAAAATCCGTGGGATCGAGCTCCAGCACGCTAAGTCCTCCGAGCAAATTCTGGGCCGGATCAAACACATCGTAATTGTAAATCTTCGAGTTCTCGCCAAAAATCCATCGTTGCGGATGCGCATAGGTCTGTGGTGGCCGGCCCTTGATTTGGTTGTGCAGCGCGTCCTGCCGTTGGTTGGCATACGGCAGATACGTTTCGTCCAGCAGCACCAGCGTCACTGCCAGCGCCGACCCCGCCAGAAGCAAGGGCACCGCGAGGCGAAACAGGCTGATGCCGCTGGCCTTGATCGCCACGATTTCGTTGTTCTTGCTCATAATTCCCAGCGTCACCAGCGCTGCTACCAGGGCTCCCAGCGGCGCCAGGTTGTAGACCAGATACGGCGTCAGATATCGAAAATAATCCACTACGATCAGAAACGGGACCCGGTGTCGTGCGATGTCGTCCAAGAGCTCAAAAAACGTGAAGGCCTCATACAGAAATACAAACACCGCCAACAGCAATCCAAAATAGAAGAAAAACTTTCGCAGAATATACAGGTCCATCAACCGGGGAAAACTTCCGCTCGATGGCATCGGCATTTCATTCGCGTTGCGTTCACCATTTGCTGCCAGCGCCGCAGCCGCCCGCGCCCGCGCTTGCGCCTTTCGGCGCTGCGCCACGCGCATCCGCCTTCGGAAGTAGCCCAGCGGAAGCAGCCAGCGGCTCTCCCCGCGAAACTGCTCCATCCTTGGCAGCAGCGCGAACCCGAGCACCGCTAAAATCCCATTCGCCATCCAGATGCCGGCCGCTGGCGAAACCGTCCCTTGCCGCGCGAGTCCCGCTCCTATGATCAGCAACAGGTAATACGAAGCAATCAGCACTACGGCTAGCAACGAGCCCGCCGCCCGCCCGCCGCGCCGCGGCTGTGTTCCTAGCGGCACCGCCACCAGCGCAAACACCAAACACGCCACCGGGAAAGCCAGCCGGCTGTGCAGTTCGACGCCCGCTTCGCGCCATCCCGCGTCCTTTTCGGCGAGCAGTTCCTTCATGGATCGCTCAGGGATGCTTCGTTGCCGCGGCTGAGCCGAGCCCAGCCCGCTCACCTCAATCGGCCAGTCGCTTTGCCCAAACGCGGTGACCGAGTAATGATTCGGATCTTCGCGCGAAAACTCATGCCTGGTGCCGCCCTGCAGGTGCAGTTCCAGCTTGCCCTGCTTCGGCTCGGCAATCACAATCGCCCTCTCGGCGAGTGTTAGGTGTGAGCCGCTTTCTCTTTCGGTTTCCGCGACAAACACCCCGCGCCATTGTGTCCCGCTGGCCGAAACATCATTCACGTACAGCACCATCTTCGGGAATCGCTCGTCGAATACCCGCGGCTGCACCTGAGATGAGATTTGCGAGCTGACCAGATCCGCTTTGGTCACATTCAGGGTGCGCAGCGCCGCGGGTCCCACCCACGCAGTCATCATCAGTGTCAGCAGCGCCCCGGTCAGTGCCAACACACCCACGGGAAAAAGAATCCTCTTTCGCCCGATCCCCAGCGCCGTCAGCGCGATGATTTCGCTGTCCGCCGACATCCGCCCCAGTCCGAGCAGCACGCCGATCAGCGTGGCCATCGGCACAGTGAACACAAACACGCTCGGGAAAGTGCAAACGAAGAGCTTTAGGACCTGTGCGCCGGAACCGGTGTGGCGCACAAACAGTTCCATCAACTGCACCAGCCGCGGCACAAAAAGCACGAACGTGAAGACCACGAGTCCGAGGAATGCGTGGCGGGAAACCTCGCGTACGATGTAGCGGTCCAAGATGCGCATGGCGCGAACGCTGAGTGTAACACGCCGGCACCTCCGCTCTCCGCTGTGCGCGTGGGAACTCGTGGCCGCCACGCCGCCGTTTCCGTCAGTCTTACCTGTATAATCTGGTGCAACTATGTCTAAGGCCTTCGACAATCGGGCTGAGCCTCGCTTCGGGAAACCAGCCGAATGAATCGCATTCACCTCGTCCTCCTCTGGCACATGCACCAGCCGCAGTACCGCGACCCGGAAACCGGCCGCTATGTTCTTCCGTGGACCCGCCTTCATGCCCTTAAGGATTACTACGGTATGGTCGAGATGCTCCGCGAGTTTCCCAACTTCCACGCTACCTTCAACGTCGTTCCCGCCCTGGGTATCCAGCTCGAAGAATACGCTGGCGGCAATTTCAACGAGCCTTGGTTCTCTCTGGCCTTCAAGAACGCTGACGAGCTCACCCGCGAGGACAAATCCGAAATTCTCTCGCGGGCCTTCCAGCTCAATCACGAGCGCCTGATGTCACGCTGGCCTCGTTTCGTGGAGCTTTACGAGTGGTCGCGCGCCGCCGGCGGGGCGCAAGCGGTCGTCGCCTTCACCCCCCGCGACTGGCGCGACCTTCAGCTCCTTTCCCAACTCGCTTGGATGGAAGAATCCTGGCTCCAGAAAGATGAAATCGTCAGCCGCCTCGCCGCCAAAGGCAAGGACTACACCGAGAAGGACAAAGCTGCCTTAAAGGAAAAGCAGCAGGAACTTCTGCGCCTCGTTCTCCCCGCCTATCGCCAAGCCGCCTCGCGCAGCCAAATCGAAATCAGCACCACGCCGTTCTATCACCCCATTCTTCCTCTGATTTGCGATTCCGATATCGCCCGCGTCGCCAATCCCGCGACTCCTCTCCCACGGCGTGCCTTTCGCCACCCCGAAGACGCTCGCGAACACTTGCAGCTCGCGCGTCAATATCATGAAAAAACCTTCGGCGCTAAACCCGCGGGCCTCTGGCCTTCGGAAGGTTCCGTCTCCGATCAAGCTCTCTCCACCGCCGCGCAGGAAGGTTTCGAGTGGTTCGGCACCGATGAAGGCGTTCTCAGCCGCACCTTGAACGTGGGTTTTTTCCGCGATTCGAACGGTATCCCCGCCAACGCCGACCGCCTTTGCAAACCATGGCGCATCCAACTGGGCGACCGAGCCATCACCGGGTTTTTCCGCGATCACCATCTCTCCGATCTTATCGGCTTCGTCTATAGCCGCATGGATCCGAAAGTTGCCGCTGCCGATCTCCACTCACGATTGCGCGCGCTCGGTGAGAAAGCATTCGGCAACCAGCCGCTCACGCTGTCTCTTTTTCTCGACGGCGAGAACGCCTGGGAATACTTCCCCGGCAACGGCCGCGAATTTCTTCGCGAATTTTACCGCCGCGTCGAATCCGATCCTGACATCCGCGCGCTCACGGGCAGCGAAGCCATAGCCGCAGCAGGAGAAATTCCCACAACCACCGGGATTTTTCCTGCCTCCTGGATCAACGCCAATTTCGATGTTTGGATTGGTCACAGCGAAGATATTGCCGCCTGGGAACTCCTCTGGGACGCGCGCGAGGCGTACGCCCGCGCCGTCGAGGCGCGCAAGAAGGGAAGGTCCGGCGCCCCTACCGAAACCGCCCTCAAGGAAGCGCACGAGTCGCTCCTGGCCGCCGAAGGCAGCGACTGGTGCTGGTGGTTCGGCCCCGAACATAGCACCGCCAACGACGCCGAATTCGACGCGCTCTACCGGAAACACCTCACCGGCGTCTATCTCGCCTTAGGCCACGTCGCACCCGAAGAGCTCGCCAAGCCCATCAAGCGCCGCCCCGAGCACGCCGTGCAGCTTGCTCCGACTGGTTTTCTCCGTGTCAAAGTCGACGGCCGCGACACGTCCTATTTCGAATGGCTCGGCGCGGGCCTCTATTCCCCGGAACGTCGCGGCGGCTCCATGCATGGCCGCGTCTTTTATCTTCATGAACTCCGCTACGGCTTTGAGGACGATCGCTTCTGCGTCCGCATCGACACCTTCGCGGCCCTCATAGGCGAACTGGAGGATCCGGAATTTCGCATCACCCTCAGCGGTGCCGATGAACTCACCATCGTCGTCAAGCTGAACCGCGGCCGCATCCAGGAATTCGCCGTTGAAAAAGAGCGCGTCTGTCTCTTGAATCCGAAGACTGTCGCGGAAGCTGCCTTCGAACGCATCCTCGAAGTGGCTATCCAGCGCAACCAGCTCAACCTCAAGGGTCAAAACAAAGTAAGGCTGGGCGTCGCCCTCTGGCACGGCGGCCTCCCCGTTGACGTCCTTCCCGCCGAAGGCTTCCTCGACGTCCAACTCGGCGAAGAAAATTTCGCCTGGCCCCCCGAATAAGTCTCTTCTCCCAGTGCGATTATCTTGTCATCCTGTGGCGAACCGATGAGGTTCGCCGAAGCATCTCAACTCACGTACCGCGCTGACCATGTCGGGTGAGATTCCTCCTTTGAACTCTTTAACCTTGAACTCTCCGCCGCTTCTTCCTCTGCGAACCTTGTCGCCCTCAGCGTCTCCGCGTTATCTTTTCCGCTGCCCGCCGCTCTTCCTTACTTTGCAGTCTTGACCTTGAACTCTTAAACTTTCCTGCGTTTTTCTTTCCTTCAAAACAATTTCACCGCCAGTTCTTGCGGGCGCTCGCCCACCGGAATCATGGTCACCAAGAAATTCGTGCGCACGCGAATCACCGCCAAGTCCCCGGAACTCACCACCAGCAGCAATGTTTCATTCGGGCTCTCGTCGAAGCGCAATGCCGTGGGAGCATCACCAGCCGGAATGGGAAAACCCTTCCCCGGATCACGAATGATCCGTCGATTGGTGATATCCACGGGCGTCACCCGGTCCGCCTCAGTATCCGAAACGTAGAGCAGGCTGGCGTCGGCACTGAGCACCCCTCGGGTAGGCGCCGAGCCGAGCACCATCGTGTCGCCCACTTCGTGCGTCCACGTGTTGATGATCTGCAGACCATGCGCTTCGGGCGAGATAACATAGAGCTCTCCGCCATCCGGCTTGAGCAGCATGTCCGTCGGCTTGCCAGCCAGCGTCAGATTCGTCACCAACACGCCGCGCCGCAAGTCCACCACCGAAAGCCGCCCCTCGGCCCGGCTCATCGCGAACGCAATGCTACTGTCCGGCAGAACCGCGACGTCATCCGGCTCCGGCACCACGGAAACGCTGCCGCGCAGCGCCAGCGTCGCCGCGTCGTGGATGCCCAGCGTGCCGTCCCCGTGGTTCACCACCACTACGGATTTTCCGTCCGGCGTCACGCGCGCCAGCACCGGCTCGCGCCCCGTCCGCGCGCGCCCCACGATGCCGTGCGACGGAAGATCAATCGCCAGCAGCGTGTCGTTGCCGGAGGTCGTCGTATACACACGTCTGCCATCGGCCGAAAAATCCAGCGCATAGGGAAGTGGCCCCACCGCAATGCGCGTGGTGACTTGGTTCGTGCGCGGATCGAGGATCCAAATGTACCCGCCAGCGCTGCTGACGCCCAGGATCTCCGCGCGCGTCGCATGCTCCCGCATGCCCGAGAGGCTCGGCCCCACGGCAATGCGCGCCACCGCCTTCAGCTTCACCAGGTCCACGACGGTAACGCTCCCGTCGGCCGTGCTGACGTAGGCGCACAGATGCAGATCGGGCCTCAGGAACGATGGCCGGTGCTCGCGCAGCAGCACGATCAGCCCGCCAATGCCCAGCACTACCGCCAGGAAGTACACACGAAAATTTCTCGGGCGCGCCATGGGGGAGATGCGATTCTCCCATGTATCGAGGAAACATCAAAAGCCGCTCGCTCAATCGCAACACGTCTCGCCCCGTAGCCCGTCGATCCCCTCTTTCGCGATGATCGGAACCATGATGAGCGCTGCTACGGGGTCCGCCCACCACAAGTTCAAAGCGGCATTTAGCAGTAAGCCGCCCAGGAGGATGGCTGACAGATACGTGCAGAATTCTGTTTGTTTGGCATCGGCATTCAGCGCGGCGCTTTTCAGATGCACTGCCACCCGTCGCTTCGCGCGAGAAAGCAACGGCATGACGACGAGGGAAACACACGCGAGAATGATTCCAGGAAGGCTATGTTCAGGGGCCCTTTTTCCCACTAAAGTGCTCACCGCTTCGTAACCCACATAAGGCGCCAGCGCAAGGAAACAGACGCCTACCATCTTGAGCGTCAATTTCTCGATTCGCTCTCGTTGCTGCGTCTCCGCGTCAAGGGACAACCGCCACAGCAACGCAGCCCCCGATGTGACTTCGATGAAGCTATCCACGCCAAAACCGACCAGGGAGATGCTGCCGGCAAAGACTCCGGCCAGCACGGCAACAATTCCTTCCAGGCTGTTCCAGGCAACGGTGAAGTACTCCAGCCTCCTTCCTCGCTGAACCATCGCATCGCGACCTAGCGCCAGTTCCATCATCCACACGAGAATATCAGGCTACCGTCGAAATCATTGCCCCGATTCATCGCGCGAGTGCGTGCCCCACCCGCGGATGGCGTCTACCCGGACCCGGTCGGGGCGGGTGAGCCTTTTAATTTTTCCCGGCAATTCGCGACGTCCTTGAACACTTTTCCACAGATCGTTCGAATCACCCGATCCTGCAACTCCTTTCAACCCTGCAACTTCCCGCCCTGGTCATACCATTCAGGCCTCCGTTCGAATCACTAACTAGTTATTCTTGACAGCGGATATCTTTCATGGTACCATTCCGTTGTGATTGTTCAGGCGTGTTCTTG